>JBHORD010000003.1:0-15948 GCA_042408355.1 Anaerolineales bacterium | reverse complement strand
GAACTCAGCAACGCGCCGCGTATGCCGCAGGGCAGTTTGGGATTCCGCTGGCAGACGCAGAAAGGCCAGTGGAATCTGGAGCCGAAGGACGGTCTGGATGGAAGCGAGATTCGTCCGCAACTCACTTTCCTCGGAGCAACGGATGAACAGTTATCCGTTTCGTTCGCGGAGTTCGGCGAAGGCAAATCTTTCCAGCGCAATGTGCCAGTGCGAACCATCGAAACGATCAATGGCAGGATCACTGTTGCAACCATCTATGATCTGTTGATGGCGCAATACGGCGTGGGGCGCGGGCTGGAAGGCGACTATCCCGCCAGTTACGACGATGAAAATCTTTCATACACGCCCGCCTGGCAGGAACGCTACACGGGCATTGACCGCCAGACGGTGATTCAATTTGCGCGCGAGTGGGCGGTGACCGCCGAAAAGACGGGCGGCAAGTGCATGATCATCATCGGCGCGGGCGTCAATCACTGGTATCACAACAATTTGATTTATCGCGCCTGCATCAGCACGCTGATGATGACGGGCTGTGTGGGGCGCAACGGCGGCGGATTGAATCATTATGTGGGACAGGAGAAACTCGCTCCGCAGGCGCCCTGGGCTTCGATTGCTTTTGCTTTGGACTGGCAGAAGCCGCCGCGCCAGATGAACACGCCTTCCTTCCATTACATCAATAGCGACCAGTGGCGATACGAACGCACCTACACGGAACTTCAACCTGTTTCCCGCCCCGATGGCGAACAGCGCCGCGACATGACTCAGGAACACACCATTGATGCGAACATCCGCGCCGTGCGCATGGGATGGCTGCCGTCATATCCGCAGTTCAATGTCAGTTCGCTGGAGATTGTCAGGCGGGCAGAGCAGGCCGGGGCGAAGACCGATGCGGAGATCAAGCAATGGATTGTGAATCAACTCAAATCGGGCGAACTCAAGTTTGCGGTACAGGATCCCGATGCGCCGGAGAATTGGCCTCGCCTGTGGTTCATCTGGCGCAGTAACGCCCTCAACGCCAGCGCGAAGGGACAGGAATATTTCTTCAAGCATTATCTCGGCACGCACCATCAGGTCATTTCGGAGGAAGTGGATAAAAGCCATTTCCACGAAGTGAATTACCGCGAGAACGCGCCCGAAGGCAAATTTGATCTGGTGGTGGACATCAACTTCCGCATGGACACATCGGCGTTGTATTCAGACGTCGTCCTGCCGACCGCGAGCTGGTACGAGAAGGACGACCTGAACACGACCGACATGCACTCGTTCATCCATCCGTTTACGATGGCGGTGCCGCCTTCGTGGGAGTCAAAAGCCGATTGGGACATCTTCAAAATTTTGGCGGGCAGAATCAGCGATCTGGCGCAGAAACATCTGCCCGAACCTGTGCGCGATCTGGTCGCCATGCCGCTTCAGCATGACACGCCCGCCGAGATGGCGCAGGCGCACATCCGCGATTGGGCGCGCGGCGAATGTGACCCGATCCCTGGCGTGACCATGCCGAACTTTATGGTGGTCGAACGCGATTACGTCAATTTGGGCAGGCGTTTCGTTTCGTTCGGGCCCAAAGTGCAAAAGGAAGGTCTTGCCATTCACGACATTCACTGGGACGTGGCGGATCTGTACCAGCAGCTGCTGGACAGCAAGCCAGTCATCGAATGGAACGGTCAGCGTTATCCATCGCTGGAAGTGGCGCGCGATGCGGCGGATGTCATCCTGCACCTGGCTCCCGAAACCAACGGTGAAGTGGCGTACCGCGCCTTCCAGGCCGAGGAAGAACGCATGGGCTTGAAGTTGACCGATCTGGCGGAAGCCACGCGTGGCACACGCATGTCATTCAAGGATATTGTGCGGCAGCCGCACCGCCTGCTCAACAGTCCTGTTTGGACGGGCATCATGACCGATGGACGCCCCTACGCGGCATACACCCTCAACGTGGAACGGCTCGTCCCGTGGCGCACACTGACGGGACGACAACATTTCTATTTGGATCATGAAGGTTATCTGGCGTATGGCGAGCATCTGCCCACTTACAAGCCGCGCCCCGACCCGCAGGAGTTCGGCGATCTGGATAGGAGTCAGCGCGAAGGTAAGACCATTCAATTGAATTACCTCACGCCTCATGCCAAGTGGCACATCCACTCGAATTACTTCGACAACGACCGCATGTTGACTCTCTCGCGCGGCATCGAACCGCTCTGGTTAAGTGAGCAGGACGCCAAGGCGCTCGGCGTGACGGACAACGACTGGGTGGAACTCTACAACGATCACGGCACGACCGTCACGCGCGCCGTCGTCAGCGCGCGCATCCCGCCGGGACTGTGCATCGTCTATCACGCGCCGGAGCGCACCGTCGGCGTGCCCAAGTCGCCGATGCGCGGCAACAAGCGCGCAGGTGGACACAACAGCCCCACGCGCATCCACCTCAAGCCTTCGCTGATGGTCGGCGGCTATGGACAATTCACCTACGCATTCAACTACTGGGGGCCGACCGGCGTCAACCGCGACACGTTCGTTCTGGTGCGTAAATTGCCCGGCAACCCAGAGTTCTAGGAAAAAGCGCCCTCACCCCAACCTCTCCCGCAGGAGAGTGGACTCAGCCCCCTTCTCCCAATGGGAGAAGGGTTGGGGATGAGGGAAAGAAAAGGACATAACATCATGAAAATCCGCTCACAAGTTTCAATGGTATTTCATCTCGATAAGTGCATCGGCTGTCACACGTGCAGTATCGCCTGCAAGAACATCTGGACCGACCGCGAAGGCGCGGAGTACATGTGGTGGAACAACGTGGAAACCAAGCCCGGCACGGGCTTCCCCACCCAATGGGAAGACCAGGAAAAATACAAAGGCGGCTGGGAACTCAAGAACGGCAAGGTGGAACTGAAACTGCAAAATCGTTTGCAGACCTTCGCCAACCTGTTTTCCAATCCCGCCCTGCCTACCATGGATGATTACTACGAACCGTGGACATACAAATACGGCGACCTGTTCAATTCCCCGCTGGGCGACGACCAGCCCACGGCGCGTCCCATCTCGCGCATTGACGGCAAACCGATTGATATCGAAGCCGGTCCCAACTGGGACGATGATCTGGGCGGCTCCAACATTTACGCGGTCAACGACCCGCTGCTGGATACCATGACCGCAGAAGAGAAACAGCGTCTCTTTTCCATCGAACAACTTTTTTATTTTTACATGCCGCGCATCTGCAACCACTGTCTGAACGCGGGGTGTGTGGCGGCTTGCCCATCGGGCGCCATCTACAAACGCGCCGAAGACGGCGTCGTGCTCATCAATCAGGACAAGTGCCGCGGCTGGCGCATGTGTGTCTCGGCCTGCCCATACAAGAAGACCTACTACAACTGGTCAACGGGCAAATCCGAAAAATGCATTCTATGTTACCCGCGTCTCGAATCGGGACAGGCCCCCGCCTGCTTCCACTCCTGCGTTGGACGCATCCGCTACCTGGGCGTCCTGCTTTACGATGCCGATCAGATCGAAGCCGCCGTCAAAGCGCCGGACAAACAACTCGTTCAGCGTCAGCGGCAGATGATCCTCGATCCGCACGACCCGAAAGTGGTCGCCGCCGCCAAAGCGGACGGCATCCCCGATGGCGTGATCACCGCCGCGCAGCGCTCGCCCGTCTATCGCTACGTCAAGGAATGGGAATTGGCGCTGCCGCTGCATCCCGAATTCCGCACCCTGCCGATGCTGTTCTACGTCCCGCCGCTTCTGCCGGTCCTCAATGCCACTCAATCCAGCGGCACGCAACGCGTCGAAACCGACCTGTTCAGTTCACTGGAAAATGCCCGCGTGCCCGTCCGTTATATGTCGCGCACGCTGGCGGCTGGCAATGACGAACTGGTCATCAAGTCCTATCAGAAGATGATCGCTGTCCGCATTTACAAACGCGCCGGGACCGTCGGCGATGTGACGAAAGAAGAAGCCGCCGCCGCCCTCGCCAAAGCGGGGATCACTGCTGAGACAGCGGAGGCCATTTACCGCCTGACATCCCTCCCGAATTATCAGGAGCGGTTCGTCATCCCGCCCTACAGCCGCGAAGGCGACATCGAGGAAATCTACGATCCGCAGCAACGCAAAGCCGAAACGGGATTCGGCAAAAGTCAGAGTCCGCGCCGGGGGTTGTGACCATGAATCAAGATTCCATCAGAGTCATATACGCTTCTTTCGCGGACCTGCTGGCGTATCCCGCCCCCTCGATTTTTACCCAAGCGGAGGCGTGTCGCGCCCGCCTTCAGGAATCCGTTCCCGAGGCGGCGATCGCATTCGAAAGTTTTCTGCGCGGTTTGCGGCGATGCGAATTGGAAAAACTCAAGGAACTCTACACCGTCACCTTCGACATGCAGCCGGTTTGTTATCCGTATGTGGGTTATCACCTGTTTGGCGAAAGTTACAAACGCGGCGCATTCATGGCGCGGCTCAATGAAGCCTATCGCGCCCGCGGATATTCCGCCGGGCTGGAACTGCCTGACCATCTCGCTGTGATACTGCGCTTCCTCGGTTTGGATTCCGACAATTATGCAGGTGAGTTCAGCCAGACGTTGTTAAGGGAAGGAGTTCAGCCTGCGCTGGAAAAAATGCTCAAAACCTTCGGAGAGGAATCCGAAAACCCATACTTTGGTCTCCTCGCCGCCCTGCATTTGTTCCTTGTTCATGTTTCTGAAATGGAGTTGAGCCATGCTTGACATTGATATTCTTTTGTTCATCGTGTTTCCGTATGTGGCGGTTGCCGTGGCGGTCGGCGGAACGATTTATCGTTACCTGACCAACCAATTTTCGTTCACCAGTCTGTCTTCGGAATTTCTGGAATCAGACCTCCAGTTTTGGGGTTCGACGCTCTGGCATTACGGCATCATCCCCACGCTGATCATCCATATCATGGGCTTTACTCTGCCGAAAGTGATGGAGACTCTGCATGGCACGCCTGAGACTCTTTACCTGGCGGAAGTTGCAGGCAAGGTTCTGGGCATTATGGCATTGGCGGGAGCGCTGATACTGTTATATCGGCGGCTGTCGTTGAGCAGGATCCGCGTCGTCACCACGCCCGCCGACTGGGTGGTGATCGTTCTGCTGATCAATCAGGTCGTGTTGGGATTGTGGATCGCCTTCGGCTACCGCTGGGGAGCGACCTGGTTCGTTCACACCGTCACGCCCTGGGTGGCTTCGCTGGCGACCTTCCAACCCGCGCCGCAATACGTCGCATCCCTGCCTCTCATTCCCAAACTGCATTTCCTGAATGCCACTTTACTGATCCTGCTGTTTCCGTTTACCCGCCTCGTGCACATGATCACCGTCCCCGTGGAATATCTCTGGCGCAGTTTCCAGCGGGTCATTTGGACGCGGCGCAAGGTCGCATAGGATATTTGAAAGATGACAACACCGACGATACGAAATCCAATTCGGGCGGGCATCGAAGAACTTGCCCCCAGTTATTTTGCGATGGTGATGGCAACCGGCATCGTTTCCGTTGCCGCCAATCTGTTGCAGATGCGCTGGATCGCCTTTGGGTTGTTCTCCATCAATATTGTTGCCTATATCGTTCTCTGGATTCTGACATTGGCGCGTTTGATTTTTTTCCCTAAACGGATGCTGACCGACCTCGTCACACACTCCACAGGTCCGGGTTACTTCACCCTCGTGGCGGGCACTTGTGTGCTTGGCTCCGACTTTGTCGTTCTAATCCACAACTTTACGGTGGGGATCGCCCTCTGGGTATTGGGCAGCCTGTTGTGGATCTTCATCATGTACGCCTTCTTCACCGCCGTGGTCACGCGCTCCGAAAAACCGACCATCGAACAGGGCATCAATGGAGCCTGGCTTATTGCCGCAGTGGCAACCCAATCCGTCTCCGTGCTGGGAACGTTGATCGCCGCGCAGCTTCCAGCGTATCAGCAAATCATTCTGTTCATTGCCTTGATTTTTTACTTGTTGGGTTGCATGCTTTATCTGAACATTATTGCCTTGATTTTCTATCGGTTTACATTCTTTGTCCTGAAACCTGAGACGTTGACCCCTCCCTACTGGATCAACATGGGAGCAGTAGCCATCACCACGCTGGCTGGTTCCACCCTCATGCTGAACAGTAAGCAATGGGATTTTCTGACCGATCTGCTTCCCTACCTGAAAGGCTTCACGTTGTTTTTCTGGGCGACCGGCTCGTGGTGGATTCCCCTGCTTCTCATTCTCGGTTTCTGGCGGCACATTCACAAGCAATTTCCATTGGAATACAACCCGCTATATTGGGGCATGGTCTTCCCATTGGGTATGTACACTGCCAGCACCTTTCAACTGGCGAAAGCCATAAAATTGGATTTTCTTCTGGCAATACCGCAATACTTCATCTACCTGGCATTGCTCGCCTGGCTGCTCACTGCTTATGGACTGGTTCACCGCCTGTTCACCATCTTCCGCAAGGCGTCAGCAATGGCGCAGGCTGATGGATGACGATCACGCCTGCAGGTGAGAAAACGTGATCGCTGCGATTCCATTTGACGCGGTTTGGATGGAGCGCTAATGTGCCGCCACGTTTATTTTCCTTGCGTTTCTGCGGATCTCGGAGGCGGGAAATAAAGCGGATGCAAACAGAACTGCGCCGAGGAGCAGCAACTCGGCCCCGGTCACCGTCATGGACGCGTTGAAGGCGTCGGCGTAGTTTATGCCTCCCCACGTGTGTGTGGACGCCATCGTGTACTGAATGGTGAGGATCATCAGACCGAGCAGGATCGCCGCCGCGCCGCCTGCTGGCAGGTTGCTCTTTGTGCCGCCTTTCGTGAAATCCACGCCCTGCCAGATGGGAGGAATGCGGAAGAGCAGGAAGACGATCAGCGTGAGGACGTTCGTGTACACCACCGCGTCCACCGGCATGGACGCGCCGCGCAAAGCGCGCGAGACGAAGATGTGGATGAAACCGATCACCACGCCGGCGGCCAAAACGTACAGCGCGTCGCGGTAGGATTTGTCCGCGCCTTTGACGAGCCCGACCGTAGCGCGGATGCCGTAGATACCGAGCGCGATGCCCGCCAACACAAACAGAATGTACAGCCATTGGAAGGGAGCGAGCGCGGCCATGCTTTCATATTTGGCGGGGAAGAGCGCGGCACAGGTCGTGCCGACCCCGCCAAGCAGGGTGAAGCCGCCCGTCAGCCCCATCAGCACGATGCCGATGAAGCGCAGGAACTTTGTAAAACCGCTGTTTGTGGACATTGTGTACTCCTTTTGTAGAAAAAAGTAGGACGAGATTAATCTCGTCCTACAAAAAAACCTGTCACAAAACAAAGCGTCATCAACAGGAGCAGGCCAGGCAGAACTTTGAGAATCGTCTCACGGGAGAGAATCGGTTTGCCTGCTTTCAAAAACGAGAGCAACAAGCCGCCGACCCCGATCAACGCGCCGCCCATGCCAACGAGGGAAAAGAGCGGCGGGGTTTTTCCTTGAATCGAAAGAATGATGGGAAGCAGGAAAATTGTCAGGCCGGCGATGCCGTGGACGACAGCGATCACGATGGCTGGCAATTTGTTTTGCATCGGAATCGAGCGGGTCAAGATCACAGCGAGGAATCCCACGATGGCGAAGACCAGGTACGAGGTCCCGAAAGAGGCGTGTTGCCAGACGAGCCCCGCCGCGAGACTCAATGGGATGATCGTCGAGACAATGACAACGATGGGCGAATCCAGAACATCGAATCCGAAAATGATAAGCAGTAATCCCGCGACGAGAAGCACGCCGAAGGCGGTGGTGTAGGCGATGATGGGCAGCGTCGAGAAACCGTCTATGCCGACAGCCAATTGATACGCGGCAAGGATGGCGGTGAGGAGAAGAAGGATACGGTCGAGGATGGATGTTTTCATGTTTTTACATCGCTTCCATCGCCACCAGAATCATGGCGGCCAACATGTAGATGGACGCGTACTTGAACAAGCCGAAATTGACTCGTTCCGAAGGTTTCAGCAGACTGCCGACAGCCAGGCTCAGCAATCCAATGGAAAGCACGAACAGAACCCGCAGATAGCCCCAGGTCAGACCGATGCCGTAGGCGGCGAGACCGATTGCCAGCGCGGCGATGATGCTGGAAAAAGCAACCGTTGCCCGTGTGACCGCGAAGCCGTAGGCGGCTGGGAAAGTGGGGATGCCGGCCGCCGCGTAATCTTCGCGATATTTCATGCTGAACGTCATGATATGTGTGGGGATCCAAAACAGGACTGAAAGCGACAGCACGACGCCGATCCAATCCACATAACCGAGGCCGAGGGCGCGCCCCGCAAGGATGGGCATACCGCCCGAAACTCCGCCCCATACAATTGACCACGCAGTGCGGCGTTTGAGCCAGATCGTGTAAACCGCCACGTCAAAGAACAGTCCCGCGAAAACGATCAAACCATAAAGCGGATCGAGCGCGACCGCCCATCCAACCCCAAGCACGCAAAACGTCAATCCAATGCGCAAAGCCTCCAGTGGGGCGATCCTGCCGGACGCCAATGGACGGTTCTGCGTGCGCTTCATCCTGCCGTCAATGTCACGGTCGTACCACATGTTCAGGATGGTGCTCCCGCTAATGGCTAGAAACAAACTGGCCGTCAGTCCCAGCAGGGTCGGGATGTTGAAGACCGGACAGCGCGCGCTCATGTACCCGGCCAGGCCCGTCGCAAGCAATAAACCGGTTTGCAGACTTTTGATGAGTGGCCAGTAGAGCTTGATCTTACAAAGGGCGGTTGACATAAGAGTCTCCTGAAACCGAGGGCGTTCGATGCCTGATATTCGATAATCGGTATTCGAGCGTCGAACATCGAAAATCATTTTGCGTCCCGCGCGCAGCGGAATCCGATGCCCGGACTAAAATACATGGGCGGCGCGCTGTTGCGAACCCAGATGCGTAAGTCCATGTCATACGTGTCCTTCGAGCCGCCATGCAGGAAGCGGTCGCTGAAGCCTTCCTGCGGCTGCACGTCACCGATCCATTGCCAGACGTTCCCCGCCATATCGTAGAGGCCGTAGGGACTGACTGAGTTGGCGGTTTGAAAACCGCTGTACGTTTTGCCGTTGTAGAGGCCGACGGGCGTGGTGCGCGAGCCGAAGGAATTCATATCTTCAAACGGATCGCGCGACGAATAGAAGTTGGCGTTGTTCCTCGCGATGTCTTCACCCCACGGGAAGGGACGCGCGTCATTGGAGCCGCGCGCGGCTTTCTCCCATTCGATCTCGGTCGGCAGGCGCCCGCCCACAGAGCCGCAGTAAGCCCATGCGCCGAACCACGTGACCATCGTCATCGGATGGTTTTCATAGCCGGCCATTGGCGCGAAAGTCTTGCCGTCAAAAGTGAAGCGCGAGGCGGGATCATCCAACGGGACGAAAATCCAATCGCCCGCTTTGATTTCCTCCTCGTGCTTCACGCCGTGGAATGTATCTCCGGGATAGAAGCCGACGATGGCTTTCTGATCTTTGAACTCACCGATTCGTACCTGACCGTTTGCGAGGGCCGCCGTTAAATAAGCCGTGTACTGGCTGACGGTCACGTCGGTGATCATGATCTCGTAGGCGTCGGTGGATTTGATCTCGTCAAATTGCCCGAAGTGGAATTCGCCCGCAGGGACCTGCGCCCAGGCGTTCGGGTCAATGCCGGTGTCGAAGGTGGGAATCGGAGCGTTCAAATTCACAGGGGCGCAGGAGGCCAATAAAACGGTCAGCAGGCCGAGGGTCAGGAGGAAGCGTTTCATTGGTTCACCTCCTGCGCGAGTTCGTGAGCGGCTTCTTGTGTCCATCTTCCCTTTGGTTTGAATAAATCAATCAGCCTCCAGAGCATGACGATTGCCAATAGAACCAGCAACATGCCGAGTCCAAAATCAATGGCGTACATCAAGCCGTTGACCAGCGGCTGCTGCTCCGCTTCGCCGATGAAGAGGCGCTTCATCTCGAAGATCGTCACCGCGCCGAGGGCGATGTCGGAGAAGAAGATGATTGCCCAGCCGTACAGTTGGCGGACTTTGCCTTTCAACCCGATCATGTCGCCGTAATACATCAGGATGATGGTGGCGATGATGGCGGAAAGCGCGTGCCAGTGACCGGTCAGTTCGATGCGTTCTTCGCGGGCGGGCCACAGGCGGAAGATCGCATCCAGTTTGATCGCCATGAAAATGCCGATGCCGCTGGTGGTGAAGTTCATGAAGAGCATCTGCCAGGTTGGACCGAACTTGAGCGGATCATGCACCATTGCGCCGAGTTTTTGCAGGAAATTCGGTTTGGCGAGATGCGCCGTGCCGTCCTTGATGAGTTTGTTCCAGTCCCAAATGAGCAGGAAGAGCGCGGCCAGCATGGACGGCGTCGCGCCGACGTAGATGATCATGTGCGCGATGGGTTCGAGCGGAGTGACCACGCCCCACACGCCGAGGTTGAGGACAATCGTTCCGAGGATCATCAACGGCATGGCGAGCTTGTGCCAAATGCCTTTGAAGTTCAGCCAGCGCCCGATGATGAGCGTGATCATGATGGCGATCAGCGCCAGCATGATGTGCAGATGGCCGATGACCGAATATTGCATCACGGTCTTTTCTGGATAGCGGATGACGTTTTCGGCCAGGAAGGTCTCGAAGCCGTTGCCATAATAAGAGCCGGGAATCGCGCCGAATAATGAAGAAAGTACGGTGGTGACGGCAGTGGCGAAGAAGGCGGTGCGCTCGAGGTCGAGTCCGTTTTTGGTGTGGGAGTAATCTTTGTCGGCGACGTAGTATTCCTTGTTCCACGGCCAGAGCGCGATACACAACATCACGCCCGCGAAGAAGATCAGCGACAAGCCTGAGATGTAGACTCCGTGAAACGCCCAGTTGTGGCCGAAGTAGGCGAAGCCCATGCCGAAGACCATCGTCAAAATGTAGCCGACGGTGATGATGGCATTGATGGCGGTCTTGAAGAAAGGCTTCATCTTCAACAGACCGGTGATCATGTATGTTTCAATGGCGATGACCGCCATGGCAATCGAGTGATACAGGATGATGATGCGGCCTTCGCGTTCGGCCTGGACGACGTCCATGTGCAAAACGCGGATGACCACGTCGCGCACGCCCATCTCCGCCATCGGTCCCGATAACATGCCCCACACGGCAGTGACGACGGCAATCATCGCAATCGCCGCGAGAATCAAACCTTTGGTGGAGTTGAAGAGGTAGTTGAAACGGGTTTTGATGAATTGCATCGAGGAACCTCCAAACGAATCACGGAGATGCGGAGGCACGGATCGCTTCTCCGTTCTATGCCTCCAATGACGATGAGACTTTCAGACTATAACACTCGCGACGAACAATATTCAGTGTCATAAATCACATTCCGCCTCACGCGTGACGTTGGATCGGCTTGCCCTCCACGGACATTTACTGCTCCCTGACATTCCACGCCTCGATCATCCGCCGCGTGGACGGCAACAGCAGATAGACGAGCAATCCCGTACCAAAGAGCGGCGCAGGCAGGAACATCGAGAAGCGATGCGCCTCGAAGATGGCGTTGTGCAATCCCAGCGGATACCCCGCCAGCATGGACATCGTCCCTGCAAAGATGCCCACGGGGATTGCCCACGATTTCTTCTTCAACACGGCAAAGATGAAGACCGCCCACGCCGCCGCGCCCCACCAACTGACCTCCTGCGACATCACATACATCCCATTCCAAAATGGATCGTTGTGCGAGGTGGTGTACTTTGAAATCGGCGCGACGCCGTCAATGAAGGTCAGTACATATGCGAGTCCGGCGGTGAAGGTCAGCGCAATGATCTTTTTGTCCACGCCGCCGATGAAGAGCATCCCGAACCACAGGATGCCTCCCAGCGCGAAGATCGAAAGCGTTGGCACAGGCAGGTGACTGTCCATGGCGGGGATGGCGGGGAAGAAACCGACGAGCAGTTGAATCGTTGCCGCGACCGCGCCCCAGAACCATGCCCATTTCTCCCGGTTCAGGAAGCCATAAAGGACTGCCATCCAGATCGCGCCCGCCGTGATGCCAATCCATCCGAGGACGGGATATGTGATGGTTACAGATGTGGCCTCATCGGTTCTGCCTGCCGCAGTTTTCACATCAATCAGCAAGTTATATTGCTGGGCCAGCAGGTAGAACGTGAGCAACCCCGTGAGAATGCCGAGGATGGCAAGGGCGATTCCAAGTTTGTGGTTATTTCTCATTTCATTCTCCTTTTTCGTTGAGATCGATTCTGCGTGAAGGACTCGGCGCGCCCGGCGCCTCGATGCGGTTGACCACGCCGCGCACCCCGCGTACCTTCCTTGCCAGCTCCTGCGCCGCGTCGCGGATCTTCAGCGAATCAACCGTCCCTGCCAGATGTGCGATTCCGTTCAACACACCCACGCGCAGGTCGGCGGAGGCGGTGCGATTGTCAGCGGCGAGTAAAGCCAATATCGCGGCGCGCAGACTTTCGTCGGAGGGAGGAAGCGGAGGTTGAGTCATAAAAAAGACCAGTCTGCATCTAGTGTACAGACTGGTCCTGATTTGGCGTACGACTTTTGTCGTGTGCGTGACCCTTGCAACGACGGAGAAGATGTTACACTCTCCCGCGCTCCTCCAGACCCTTCGGGTCGAGCAGGACGATGGCCTGCTTCTCCACCCTGAGCAAATTCTCCGCTTCGAGCGTTTTCAGGGCGCGGCTCAACACGTCGCGGACGGTGCCGAGGCGCACCGCCATTTCATCGAAGGTGGTCCACTCGCGGCGCGGGACAATAAGTTGACCGTCATGCAGTTCGGCGTAACGCAACAATGTATTCGCCAGCCGCGCCTCCACGCTGCGCAGGGACAGGTCTTCGACCAGGCTGATGTAATGCAGCACGCGCTCACCCAAATGGCGGATGACCGCCATCGCCAGGGCGGGGTGACGGGAGGTGAGATCGAGAATCGTCTGTGCAGGAACGACCCATACATCCACATCTTCAAGCGCGACCACCGTGCCCGGATAGGTTTTGCCGGTGAATACGGCGATGTCGCCAAACACTTCAACGGGACGCAGGAACATCATGGCTTGTTCGCGTCCTTCACGCGTCATGCGCGTGGCTTTGACCCAGCCCGATTCGAGGATGTAAACGAAGTCGGCTGGCTCGCCTTCCACATAGATCACCTGTCCCGCGTCGAAGTGGCGATGGGTTGCAGACGCGGCCACCATTTGCTGAATCTCTTCGGGCAGTTCCGCCAAAGGATGAAGTTGACTCAGGACCCGATGGATGTGAGGAAGGTTATTCATTCAGTGTGTATTCTACTGCAATGAGAACAGGGATGACTTCCATTCCGTCCCTGTTGTGCCTGTCTCATCTTGCCGCAATTTTTATCCGCATCAGCGGGTATTGGGCGTTCTCTTCAGAACGAATGGATGCAAAGGCGGTGACCGTTAATCCGCCGCGCCTGCCGGACGAATATCCTTTAGATTTAATTGAAGCGAGCTTCGCCCGTTGTAATCATTTAATTCAAATGAATATGCCACATCAATGCGCGGCGGCAGTGTGGTTTGCAGTTGCCCCATGCGGAAACCAATGGCGTCATACGCGATGCCGCGTTCGTCTTCGAGCGTGAGTTTGAGATGCCTGCCATCCGCTCCAACGAGGCGCGACGATTTCACTTTGACATCGCGCGAGATAAACACCGCATCGGGATTGCCATAACCGGTCGGCTCGAAATAGGCAAGTTGTTTGAGCAGATCGAAGTTCAGTTGGGAAAGCGGAATTTCCATATCGGCTGAGATGGTCGGACGCAGATCTTTGCCGCGCAACTGCGCTTCGGCAATGGACTTCAGGCGGCTCATGAGTTCTGGCAGTTTTTCATTGCGGACAGTGAATCCCGCCGCGGCGGCGTGGCCGCCGTGACGGACGAGCAGGTCCGCACATTGATCGAGCGCGTCGGTGATGTGAAATTCGGGAATGGAACGGCACGAGCCGCGCGTCTCTTCGGGCCCTTTCGACGCGACCACCGCCGGGCGGTAATACGTTTCGGTCAAACGCGACGCCGCCAAACCCACCACGCCGGAATTAAATTCTTCGTCCACTGCAAACAACAAAAATGGGACGTTTCCATTGACGATGGCCAGCGATTCCACTTTTTCCTGTGCGGCGCGCGTCAAAGCCTGCCGCTGACGATTCTGCGCGTCAAGCTGCTGCGCGAGTTGACCGGCGCGCATGAAATCGTTTGTCATCAGCAACTCCAGGGATGCCAGCGCCGATTCGAGCCGCCCCGAAGCGTTGAGACGCGGACCGAGGATGAACCCGATCTGGCTGGCGGTTGTTTTGCCAATCGTCATTTCCGCCACATTGGCTAATGAAAAAAGCCCCTGACGTTTCGTCTCGCGGATTTGTTTAAGACCTTTGCGGACCAATATGCGATTCTCGCCCACGAGTGGAGCCAAGTCGGCGACGGTTCCCAATGCAACCAGATCGAGAAGATCATCCAGCAGGCTGTCGGCCGCGGGCGATGCATGGTTTTCGCTCAACGCTCCGCCGTTGAGCAGGGCTTGAGCAATCTTGTAGGCAATGCCGACGCCGGCAAGATTTTTATCGGGGTAAGCGTCGCCGCGCTGTTTGGGATTGATCACGGCAAATGCGGGCGGCAGATCGCTGTCGGCGGGATGGTGATGATCGCTGATAATGAGGTCCAGCCCGATGTCCCGCGCGTGACGCGCTTCATCCGGCGAACGAATCCCGCAATCCACGCTGATGACCAGTTTGACGCCGTCTGCTTTGAGATGATCCAGCGCGTCGTTGTTGAGTCCGTAGCCTTCATCGAATCGATTCGGAATGTAGCCGCGCACATCTGCTCCAAGGAATTGAAACGTTTGGATGAGAAGCGCGGTCGCGGTCACGCCATCCACATCGTAATCGCCGTAAATGGCGACGGGTTCGCGATGCTCGAGCGCAAAGCGGATGCGATCCACCGCCGCGCTCATACCGGTCAATTGAAAGGGATCGGTGTTGAAGTTGGGTTCGGCTTTGAGAAAGGCGCGCGCCTCGGCGTCGGTGGCGTAGCCGCGGTTGAAAAGCAGTTGACGAAGGACGGCAGGAAATTTCGAAAGATTTTCATCCGCCTGCGGAGTGATGGACGGCGAAATCAGCCAGCGTTTCGAAAGGGTCATAATGTTGAGTGCGCTGAGTATACTTTAGTTTTGGAGAGTTTTGGAGCGCATGAGTGTTTGTCATGCCTGCATTGTATAATGGATTGGGAGAAGCCCGGCATGTATGCGCTTGCCGCTGAAGAAAAAGCCGCCGCTGTGATGGCGTATTATGATCGCTTAGCCGGCAGCCCATCGGCTTCCGAGGTTGATTGGCCGGGATTCAGGGCGGCGGACCAGCCTTGATTATTGGGACTACAATTAGGACAGCCTGTAAATAAATCTTATCGAGAGGAAGCAGACCGGATGAAAACAAAATACGGCTGGATCATCGTTTTGCTGTTGGTTGCATTGACCTTTCTGCCGCTTGAGATTGTCTCGGCAGATACGGGCCCCAAGCCCGCGATGGACTTTACCTTCGTACAGGAAATCGCGGGTCCGCCGTTGACGATTGTTTCCGGCACGTTATATGAATGTGAACAATCCGATTGCCGGGACGCGAAGCCGCTTGCGGAGGCGGGACCTCAGCGCTTCAGTTGCGGTGATACAAGCTGTCATGCGTTGGCGTATGGTTTCAGTCCATATCATCGCTTGGACATTCAATTCTCGGACGGGAAGACGCGCCGGAGCAATGTTTTTCAAACGGCGGGATTCAATTCGATTTACAAGGTCGTGATTCGTCAGGACGATTTGCTGGTGGAGTCCCAATTCAACCCTGCGAATCTTTTGCCGCCGCGCTGGCCAACAAAATCCTGCCGGCCGGTTTCCTTTTCCAAAACGCGTAGGCAAGGACAATCATCCCCTCGATTGCGAGGGTAATCAGCAGACTGCGAACCACCGCTTTTGAGATCGGCGTC
>JBHORD010000190.1:0-34481 GCA_042408355.1 Anaerolineales bacterium | reverse complement strand
GTGGAAAAGATGCGCCCGATCTTCGAGACGCTGGCGCCGGGGAAAGATAAGGGCTGGGGACGCGTCGGTCCGCATGGCGCAGGGCATTACGTCAAAATGGTTCACAATGGAATCGAATACGGCATGATGGAAGCGATTGCTGAAGGCTTTAACATCATGAAGTCAAAGAAAGAGTTCGGCTTGAACCTGCACGAAATCGCGGAGATTTGGAAATATGGAAGCGTGGTGCGTTCATGGCTGTTGGACCTGACAGCCAACGCCTTGAAGGACGATCCGACTCTTTCAGACATCGAGCCGTGGGTAGCGGACTCCGGCGAGGGCCGCTGGACTGTGGCTGAAGCGATTGACCACGACATCGCCGCGCCGGTTATTACGCTGGCTCTGCAAATGCGCTTTGTCAGCCGCGATGACGAAAATTATTCGGCGCGTCTGCTGGCCGCCATGCGCAATCAATTCGGCGGGCACGCAGTCAGGAAGGCGGAATGATCCGCCCGCTCCGTCCGCCCTCGACGCTGGAAACCTCGAGCGGCAAAAGGTTTTAGCATGAATAATAACTTACCAACTTCCATTGTCATCTTCGGCGCATCCGGCGATTTGACACAGCGAAAACTGGTGCCGTCGCTTTTCAATTTATTCCGCAAAGGACGGATGCCAAAACAATTCCACATCGTGGGCTATGGCAACACGGCGTTTACCGACGATAAATTCCGCGAGCATTTAAAAGACGGCCTGAAGCAATTCGCCTCATTCCAATACACGGATGAAGAATGGGCGGCTTTTGCGCCCAACCTCGCCTATCAGCAGGGCCGTTATACAGATCTTGCCGATTTCAAAAGGCTGAGCGGCTTCATGAGTAAATGGGAAAATGGCGCGGGAAACCGGTTGTATTACATGGCCACGCCGCCGGATATTTTCCCAAACATCATTGATTTGCTCGGACTTACAAATCAATTGCACGAGAACGGCGGCTGGCGGCGCGTCGTCATCGAAAAACCGTTTGGCGTTGACCTCGATTCCGCAAAAAGCCTGAATCAACAAATTCACAAAACGTTGAACGAGAATCAAATCTACCGCATTGATCATTATCTCGGCAAAGAAACCGTGCAGAATATCCTGGTGACGCGTTTTGCCAACACCATTTTCGAACCGTTGTGGAATCGCAATTACATTGACCACGTCGAGATCACCGTGGCGGAAAAGGTCGGCGTGGAGCATCGCGCCGGTTATTATGACAGCGTCGGCGTGGTGCGCGATATGTTCCAGAATCATCTCCTGCAACTCACTGCGCTGGTGGCGATGGAACCGCCCGCCTCCTTCGACGCGACGGCGCTCCGCAATGAGAAGGTCAAAGTTTTGAGTTCGATCCAGCCGATCAGAGACGGGAACGTAGCGCGCAACGCCGTCCGCGCACAATACAAAGGGTATCGCGCCGAGGAAGGCGTCAATCCCGAGTCAACGACGCCGACGTACGCGGCGCTGAAACTTCACATTGACAACTGGCGCTGGCAGGGTGTCCCATTTTATTTGCGTTCGGGAAAGAGTCTCAGAGAAAAACTCTCGCAGATTGCCATTGTGTTCAAAGAGCCCCCGCATTTGCTCTTTCCCGCCGCGCGCGGCGGGATAACGCCCAACGTGCTCGTCCTTTATCTTCAACCCGATGAAGGCATCCACTGGCGGTTCGAAGCCAAAGTGCCGGATACCGTGGCGGACATGCGCTCCGTGAATATGGAATTCCACTATGCGGATTCGTTCGGACAAACCGCCATTCCGGAATCGTATGAACGCCTCCTTCTCGACGCGTTGGCGGGCGACGCCTCCCTGTTCACGCGCGCCGACGAAGTGGAAACCGCCTGGAGTCTCATTGACCCGATTTTGCAGGCATGGGAATCAGACAAACATCCTCTGCCAGAATACGAAGTGGGATCGTGGGGCCCGGCTGAAGCGGATGATCTCCTAAAACGAGACGGCCGCTCCTGGCTGAGCTGGAATTCAAATACAAAACTGTAGTTTCGCCAAAAGTTGGCGTTGAACTTAAAACGGTAGTGCGGGATTCATCTCGCATTCCCAAGCGACAGGAATGTCGCGCTACGAGAAAACTGCATAACGTCAGTAAAAACTAAGCGAAATACGGCACATCTCGCCGTTCGACCAACGCCGCCGGGGACGACGGCTGGCGCCTGTGGCAAACAAATTTTGAGTGCACTCCCTTAAAAAATCAAATTGGACAATTTTCGTAGAATTTTGTATACTGCATTTATCTTCCAAGCGAGGAAGCCATGGGAAACTTTGGACGCGCACTGCCTCGATTCCTGATTGCCTTTCTTGCGCTGATCCTTGCCCTGCAGGGTCTGGCATCGCATTCCTCAATTTCATCGGAAATCCATAATTCAAATTCGAATCCGGGCTATCAAAATAACTCGTGGTTCTTCTTGGGTCCCGGCTGGTCCATCGGCAGTGGCGGAAGCAATGATTACGGAAACAGCGGCGGAGGCGGCTCCTGGTTCGACAGCGGCGGCTGGGGTAGCGGCGGCGGAGACGGCGGCAGCTGGGGCGGAAGCGGAGGATCCGACAGCGGCAGTTGGTAAAAGATATTTTGAGCTGATATGAACAGAGTTTCAGACCACTTTGATCTGCCCATTGGCATTATTGCATTGCTTGTAGTGTGGGGCATCAGCGCCGCCAGCCCCGGCTTCGGTTCCATCCTCGCCGTTTGGCTTGCGCTATATTATTTCTCGAGCGGAATGCACATTCTCAGCGCAGGTCATCAATTTCAAAGACAGCCCTACATTCCATCGGCGGCCTCCGCGCCGGTCATCAACACTCCAACCCTGGCAGAAAAAATGGCGTCAATCAATATTCCACGCGATCTCAAATGTCCATCCTGCGGCGCACCCATTCGCCCAACCGACCGGCGATGTAATTATTGCGGCTCTTCGCTCATTCCAATTATTGACCTGCCTCAGCCCGCCAACTTCGGCGAAATACAAGTTGGACAGTCCATTCAGGTGAAACATCCGCAAAAGGGCGAATTGACCCTGGCTGTAACGCGGCGTTTATATTACGGCGAACTCTGGCAGGAACACATCGGGCCGAACGCGCCCTGGACTTCAACCGGCGCGTACTTCGTCGGCTTGACTCTCGGCAAGGATTTTTTCCTGCTCAACTGGCAAAGCCGATTCTTCCTGCTCGAATCGCATTTTCCGCTGACCGATATGGATATCAACCGCGATTTCGCGCCGTATGCGCGGCAATTCGCGGCGTCGAACCAAACCGCGGACGTGCGCTTCCGGTATGCAAACGAAACGTGGAAGATTGACGATATTGGCAGATTCCGAATCGAATATTGCGACGGCGATCCACAAGTCAGCGCGGGGTCGGTAGGGCGTTTCATCCATGCCAGCAATGGCAGTAAAGTCCTGGTCGTTGAGGATTATCAATCCGGCGGCAGCGGCGGACTCGATACGCTCTGGCGCGGATTCGCACTGCAACAAACGGACATTAAATTCTAATTTCGCTGGGAGCTTCAATGAATAACAGACCCGTTCGCTATACTTTTGTTTTGATCG
Source organism: Anaerolineales bacterium (assembly GCA_042408355.1). GTDB lineage: Bacteria > Chloroflexota > Anaerolineae > Anaerolineales > Villigracilaceae > Fen-1038. Next base: position 30,915 of record JBHORD010000190.1, on the reverse strand, counting down.
TTTTACTGATTGCGCTCGTCGCCGGACAAGGCGTTTCGTTCTTGATCGCCCCCGACTCTTGGCGAAGTTTCGCGGCGGTCCTGCCAAAGATTCTGAGCATGATCGCATTCTGGGGACCGATTGTCGCGCTGATTGCGCTCGTCTTCGTCACCGTCGCCATGCGCCTGCTCGGGTTTGATTCAATCGCGGAAATCCGCAAAGAATCGGTGGAGGACAACAATCCCGCGCCCGCCATTGTTTTTGTCGGGACGCTGATCGCCAGCATCCTGTTTTTGATGGTGGTCATCAGACCGTAAAGAAAAAAAGACTCTATCGGAAATAAAATTGGGACGCAGAAAAACGCCGACGTACGCCGATACAAAAGAAAAATCTGCCTTTTCTGCGTTGATCAGCGTCCAAAGCCGGCTTTTAGCTTATTACCGATAAAGTCTAATGACATTACGAGAGGCGGAGCGATGAAGCCATCTCCTCCGCTCTTTCAAAGAGGAGATGGCTTCGCCGCACCCCCAGCGCCGACAACTCATATTACCTCCACATCGTGCGGCTTCGATTCCGCCAGGCCCACTTCCGTCATGCGAACAAAGACCGCCTTTTCGTAAAGTTCATCCACATTGTGAGCGTTGCAATAACTCATGCCCGATTGCAATCCGCCGACGAGCTGGGTCAACATCTCGCGCGCCGAACCGCGATACGGAACCGCCGCTTCGACTCCCTCCGAAACATAATCCTCGATTTCCTCCTGCGTGATCTCGCCTTCGCCCTCGCGGACTTTGCGCGCCAGGTTGGCTTGCAGAGACGCCATGCCGCGCGAAACTTTATAACGATGACCTTTGCGCGTCATCAACAAGCCGGGGCTTTCATCCGTGCCGGCCAGCAGACTGCCAATCATGACCGTAGACGCGCCGCCCGCCAGCGCCTTGACGATGTCGCCCGATGTGCGAATGCCGCCGTCCGCAATGATGGGAATGTTCTGCGGACGCGCCGCCGCCGCGCAATTCATCACGGCCGTTAACTGGGGCACGCCCGCGCCCGCCACGAGGCGCGTGATGCAAATCGAACCGGGACCGACGCCGACTTTTACTGCGTCCACACCGGCGTCAATCAAACGTTGTGTGCCTTCCGCCGTCGCAACATTACCGCCGATGATCTGGGCGTTTGCAAAATTTTTGCGGATGGCTTTGATAATATCCATTTCAAGTTTGGAATCGCCGTGCGCAATGTCCACCACAATGCAATCCGCGCCTGCTTCGAGCAATCGTTCGACCCGTTTGAGCTCCGTTGACTTCACCCCCACCGCCGCGCCGACCGCCAGCCGTCCGCGCGCGTCTTTGGTCGCTTTGGGAAACTCCGCAATCTTCATGATGTCCTTGAGCGTGATCAGACCGGCCAGCTTTCCGTTCGAATCAACCAGCGGCAATTTCTCGATGCGATGTTCGTGCAAAATTTTCTCGGCTTGTTCGAGAGACGTATCTGGCGGCGCGGTGACCACCTCGCGCGTCATGATCTCCGAGATCGGCTTGCGGTCATCCTCTTCAAACAAAAGATCGCGCGTCGTGATAATTCCGACCAGACGCTCGCCGCCGTCCAGAACCAAAATTCCGCCGGTATAGGTTTCCTTGACAATCTTCTTCACATCGCCGATCGTATGCGAAACTGTCAGCGTGATCGGATTCTCGACGACAAACGATTCGGTTTTCTTGACGCGCTGGATCTGCCGCACCTGCTCGTCAATGGTCATAAAGCGGTGAATGATTCCGATCCCGCCCTCGCGCGCCATCGCAATCGCCATCTCGGCTTCGGTTACGGTGTCCATGTTGGCGGAGACGATCGGAATTTGAAGATTCATTGTGCGGGTCAATCTCGTTTGCGTCGAGAGCGTGCGGCGCGACGGCACATCCGAATATTGCGGCACGAGCAAAACATCATCGTAGGTCAAAGCCAGATCGGGCAGGATTTTCATCATGAGCTCCTTCTTTCCAACACAAAGGGCACGAAGGACTCAAAGGAAACCTTGTGTCCTTCGTGCTTATAAACCGCGCTGATTATATGGCGCGTAACATCATCCCGCAATGCTATAATGAATCGGACGCAACAAATGTCTGACGAATTGCTGGCGCTTTCTCCTCTCGATGGACGTTACATCGGCGAAACCGGAACGCTCCGCGAGTACTTTTCGGAGTTCGCATACATCCGCGGCCGTGTGCGCGTCGAGCTGGCTTATCTGATTGCGCTTTGGCGCGACGCGCATCTTGTCCGCGATTTGACATCCGCCGAACTGAATTTTCTCAACGCCCTGGCCGATTCGTTTTCATTGGACGATGCGCATCAAAACAAGGACTTCGAGCGGATCACGCGTCACGACGTAAAAGCCGTCGAAAGCTTTTTGCGCGCCAAACTCGCCCCGACGACCTTATCCGACCTTTTGGAATTCCTGCACTTCGGCCTGACCTCCGAAGACGTAAACAATATTGCGCAGTCAATCGCTCTACGCGATTCGCGCGATACGGTCATTTTGCCTGCCCTCGATCGAGTTCTAAATCAACTGGCGTCATTGATTCAAACGCATAAATCCACGCCGATGCTGGCGCGGACGCACGGCCAGCCTGCGGTTCCAACCACATTTGGAAAAGAGATAGCGGTCTTCTACGCGCGTCTCAAAAATCAATATAAAATTTTATCCTCCCATCGTTTCAAAGCGAAACTCAACGGCGCGGTTGGAAATTTCAATGCGCTCGTCGCCGCCGCGCCGCACGTGGATTGGGTCGCCTTCAGCGAGAAACTCATTGGCGATCTTGGCCTTGATCCGAATCCTATAACCACACAAATCCTCCCCTACGACAATTGGATTGAATTCTTTAACACATTGCATTTGGTCAATTCAATCTTGATTGATTTCGCTCAAGATATGTGGCGATATATCAGCGATGATTATTTGAAATTGAAGGCCATCGCGTCCGAAGTCGGCTCCTCGACCATGCCGCAAAAGGTCAATCCGATAGACTTCGAAAACGCCGAAGGAAATCTCGGCATCGCCAATGCGTTATTTGAACAGTATGCGCGCAAACTGCCAATTTCACGTTTGCAGCGCGATTTGTCCGACTCAACCGTCCGCCGCACGTTTGGCGTCGCGCTCGGACACAGCCTGATTGCATATGCCAGTCTCTCGCGCGGACTCGAACGCGTCGAACCGAATGAAGCAAAAATGAAAGATGAATTGAACCGGCATTGGGAAGTCGTCGCCGAGGGCGCGCAGACCATCCTGCGCGCCGCAGGAGTCAGCGAAGCATATGATCAGTTGAAATCCATCGCGCGCGGAAAAGAATTTACGAAAGAGACATTTGATAAATGGATCGAAAGTTTGTCGGCGGACGAATCGGCCAAAGAAAAACTGCGCGCTTTATCGCCGGCGACATACATTGGCTTCGCGGAAGAGATCGCGAAGAAGGCGCTGGAAGAAAATTGATTTAGGAGTGAGACATGGACGCGATTGGCTGGATTGCAATCCTGGTCAGCAGCCCGATATTCAATTCTTTGGCCAACCAATTTATCTTCACCGGCGCGGCCAAGGATTATGGGGCGGATATAGTTAAAGTGGCGGTCATCAGCCTTCTGATTTTCGTTGCGTTTGGGCGGCCGCAATTGCGTCCAATGACGGGATTCTTGATCGTCCTGCTGGCTTTTTCAATCGGTTATTTACTTGTAAATCAACTCGAAGAGACTCAAGTTTGGCTGAACTTTCGCAATTCGTCTCCAAACTACCGCTGGGTGATGGCGGATTCTCTGGTACAGTTGATTCCAACCGCGCTGATGTTGATCGCCGCTTTCATCTACGGGCAAACGCTCAAAAGCCTCTTTTTGACAAAGGGGGATTTCTCCGCGCCGTCGGCCATTGACTTGTTCGGCGCGAATGCCACATGGACCAAACTAACGCCGATTTTTTCCGTTCTCTTCTTCGCGGTTACAGGCATTTTCCTGCTATTGAGACTCCATGTGAGCGGCAGTGAAGTCTGGCTGGCCAAATTAGTCCCAGCCCTGCCCTACCTGATCATGTTTCCAGTCTTGAACTCCCTCATCGAGGAGGTCCGATATCGAAATGTTCTTCTAGCCATGGGAACGCCCGTTCTGGGAACCGCATCCACTTTATTGATGACGACGGCGCTCTTCGGACTTTCTCATTTTGTCTCGTTTCTTGGAACTTCCGGCTCGGGAGGAAGCTGGATTGCGGGGCTGGCTTATGCGCTCGGCGCGGCTTATATCGGTTGGATCAATGGAAAAAGCATGTTGGAAACTCACGGCACTTTAGCCGCCTGGATCATGCACGCCTCCGCCGATCTGATCATCATTCTGGGTTATATATTGGCGGCTTAAAACGAAAACATGAAAAGGCAGGATTGCCGCGCTGAGCAAGCATGGCACAACAAAGACGGCTTTCAACGCTCACGATAAAAATCCAAAAGGAGGAGGAATATGTCGGTCACGGTCATTCTTGGGACACAATGGGGCGACGAGGGCAAAGGCAAGGCCATTGACACCTTTGCCGGCGATTTCGATTACGTCGCGCGTTACAACGGCGGCAACAATGCCGGACACACGATTGTCAATGAATACGGCACGTTCAGAATCCATCTCGTGCCGTCGGGGATTTTTTATCCGAAGACAAAATGCCTGATCGGCGGCGGAGTGGTGATTGACCCGGCTGTTTTGATCGAAGAAATGAACTCGCTTCGCAAAGCCGGAATCAAATTAGAGAAACGGCTTTTCATTTCACAACGCTCGCATCTCATCCTGCCGTATCATAAAATCCTCGACGGACTTTACGAGGAAGCCAAAGGCGCCGGCGCGACGGGAACCACGCGGCGCGGCATCGGCCCCGCGTTCGCCGACAAGATCAGCTACAACGGAATCCGCTGGAGCGATTTTGCGGATGAAAATATCTTCGCCGAAAAACTGCGCGTCCAGGTTGGAATAAAAAATAAAATCATTATCGCATTGGGCGGATCGCCGCTGGAGTTTGAAAAAGTCCGCGAGGAATATCTCGGCTATTATTCGCAAATCAAATCGTTCATCACGGAGTTATTCCCCATTGTTCAAAATGGATTGAAGGCGGGGAAGAAATTTTTGCTCGAGCAGGCAATGGGCTCGATTCTCGATCCGGATTGGGGAACGTATCCATTCGTCACCGGCTCGACCACGCTCGCCTCCGCGGCGACGGGCGGATTGGGAATCCCGCCGCGCGCCATCACGCGCATCATCGGTGTGACCAAAGCCTACACCACGCGCGTCGGCGCGGGACCAATGCCGACCGAAGTCAGGGACGATGCGCGCGCGGAAAAAGCTCTCAGCGAAGTCGCCGCCACCACGGGCAGAATCCGGCGCGGCGGCTGGTTCGATGCGGAGGTCGTTCGATTCGCGTCACAAGTCAATGGCATTGACAGATTATTCCTGACGAAACTTGACGTCTTGAGCGAATTCGACGAGATAAAGATTTGCATCGGTTATGAATTCAACGGTTGGAAAGTCCATTATCACGATTTGGATTCGTACCAGCTCGATAAGGTCAAACCGATTTATAAAATTGTCAAAGGCTGGAGGGAAGATATTCGCGGCGTCCGTAAATTTAAAGATTTGCCGGCAAGGGCGCAGGCGTATGTGAAGACAATCGAAAAATTGGCGGGCGTGAAAATCGGCTGGGTTGCGAATGGGCCGGAACGCGAGGCCGTCATAAAAATGTAGACGCGGCTCTTATCGGAATTATTTTTCGCCCGGCGCGGCTGATTGTCCCATCTCCGATAAAGTCTAATGAAGCGCGCTTCCTCCGCTCCATCATCGCCCGCTCTTTCTTCTCCTTGCGCTCGAGAAGCATCAGCAAGACAGATTCGCGGCTGAAAAGGTTGAACCATGAAAAAGATCATTCTCCTGCTCGCTGGGCTGGCAACATTCCTTTTTTCAGTTCCGCCCGTTTATTCCGCAAGCGAACCTTTTTACATTTATTACGCCGGCCCGGCAGACAACGTCAGGCAGGCATTGACGTTGACAAAAGCGCAACAACAAACCGCGGCGTTTACGACCGATGCGAATCAAGCGAATGTTTTTGTCTTCAATGATTCGATTCCGAACGATTCACGCATCGCGGCGCGGATTCAAAGCGGCGAGGCGGGGCTGGCGCTTTTTCTCGGCCCCGATTTGACTCAGCAACAAGTCGGCGCGCTGCTCGGCTACCCGCTGACATTTGAAAAACGAACGGACCCCGTCAGCCCGACGAATCTCAATGGCGTGAACGATCCGCTGTTGACGGAAATTGTCTGGAACGGCGCGCCGCAAGTACGCGAACGATATGTTGTCACCACACCGGTATCGTCTGTTCAACCATTGGTTATCGGATACGAAGATAACGAATGGATCGCATGGAGCGCTCGCGGCGGGAAAGATTTTGTCTTCAACGCCTTCCTGACCAACGATTTCAATCCGCAAATCCAGCAGTGGGCTTATTTCAATTACATGATCTATCAAATGACGCAGCGCGCCGCGGGGCGAAGTTATCAGTCATTCGCCGACTGGCCCGGCTCGCCTGTTCCCCACACAATCGAACGCGATGTGTTGTGGGCGGTGATGGGCTTGATGATCGTCACAACCTTCGGCGCGTATTTTCTCGTGCGGCGATATAGCTTGAATCACCCCGAAGCGCTGGATCAAATCGTCTCGGACCGAGCCAAATTTGAAGTCCGGGAGGAAGCGACCGAATGGGAGGACATCGGCTTCCATCGTCCGCTCAGCGGATTTCTTGTCGCCTTGAGCATGGGACTTGTCATGTTCATCCCGCTCATCATTTACCAAAATTTGATTCTGCCGGTTTATATTTTGCCATCTGCCGAAGCGCTCGGAATCTGGGGACGCGTCACGCAGTTTTTCAATCTTGCCTGGTATTTTTTCGACATGGGCACGAGCACGGCGTTCATCAAATATCTTTCGCAGCACCGCGTGAACGATCCGAAGCGCGGCATCAAATTTGGACAGATGTTTGTCTGGTGGCAGGCGCTCTCGGGCGCGGTACAGGTCGCGCTCGTGATCGGACTGGCCAGCACGCTTGCGCCGCGTTCCGCATATGCGTTGTACGCGTGGAGCGTGATCATTCATTCGTTCATTCAGGTTCCGGGCTTTTATCAGGTGATGCGGCACGCGCTCAACGGGTTTCAACGTCAGGATTATGCGCGTTATCTCGACGTGGCTTTGAACGTTGTTCTGCCTGTGATCATCCAACCAATTTTTGTCGGCGTTATGTATGCGTGGGGAAAATCGAATCCGGTCTATGGCGCGGCCATGGGCGGCTTATACGGGCTAGGCATCGCGGCATACATGGCGGAACTCACCACGTTCCTCATCGGGCTTTGGCTGTACCGCCGCATCGGTTATAACGCGCGCGTTTTATTCCTGGCGCATTTCGACTGGGAGATCGTTAAGACCGGTTTCAAGTTCGGCGTGTTTGAGATGCTTGGCTCGGTGGCCTGGTCAATTGGTCAAGCCGCGGAAATCTGGATCACGCAGGCGCGGCTCGTCAACTACGCGGAGATTTGGGGCAACTGGGGCCTGGCGCAAAATTTTGTCTTTGCTTTTCAAATTTTGCAAACCCTTTACGATGGAGCCATGCCCGCCATTTCGGAATCAATTTCGCATGTGCGGAAAGTTCTGAGTCAGTATTACAGCGTGATGGCATACAAATATGGGGGGATGATCAGCGCGTTTTTGGGCGCGGTCCTGCTGGCGGTGGCGGACCGATTCATCCTCGGCGCTTCGGGCCCGGAATTCGAGCGGGCGGCCGTTTACGCGCTTCCGCTGGCCGTTTGGGGCGCGATCCAGTATCCGTCGTGGGTTGGCGATAACGTTCAACTGGGTTCAAACAAACCTTATCTTAAATCCACCCTCGTGTTCGGCGAACAAACCATCCGCATCGTGTTTGCGTGGATTCTGATCGCGCGATTCCAGATTGTGGGTTTGATCATCGCCTATTTCATCGGGCTGTTGACAAAAGATATCGTTGCGTATTTCGTCAATCACAAATTATGTTTCCCGCAAAAATTCTACGCGTGGCAGTCGCTGTTTGCGCCGATATTAGCCGCCGCCGCTCATTATGCGCTTTTGCGCTGGCTGACCGGCTTGATTTGGCAAGATGACCAAATCACCAGCGTGCTGATTTTCTTCATCGGTATTCTGCCGTCATTCCCGGTCTTCATGTTCTTCTATGGTTTCTTCGGCGGCTGGGACGACGCCACGCTTAACGAATTGAAAGACGCAGTTGAACTCACCGGCGCGCTTCGTCCGCTGGCATGGGTCGTCTGGGCTTCGACTGCATTGGGCGCGCGCATCAGTCCACTGCATGGCCGCTTCCCGATCATGATTCGGGCGGAGGCGGTGAAAGAAGCAGAAGCGTTGACGAGAGAGAAAGTAAAACTCTAAGCCCTCACCCTAACCCTCTCCCGAAATCGGGAGAGGGCAATGGAGCGGAAACATGAAAGATGAGAAACCAATTCGAGCTTATCGAAGTGTTCAATTACGTGCCAGAGAACTCAGAAAAGAAATGACGAACGCGGAGAAAATTCTTTGGATGCGGTTGAGAGATCATCAACTTAGCGGATACAAATTTCGTCGCCAAGCGCCGATGGGGCACTTTATCGCAGATTTTTATTGTGCGGAATGTAAACTGATTGTTGAGGTTGATGGAGACATTCACGATTTGCAAATTGAGCAAGATAAATTGAGAACTGAAGAGATGGAAAGTTTTGGCTATCGAGTCATTCGTTTTAGAAACGAACAAATTGAAAAAGATATTGAATGTGTACTCAAATCAATTTTAGAAGCCTGCCGACTCCCTTCTCCCAGAATTGGGAGAAGGGTTGGGGATGAGGGCTGATGGGCGTCAAACTCTAAACACGAATTCCGCGAATGAGCGAATGACGCGAATAAAATTAAAGTCATTCGTGGAATTCGTAAATTCGTCCCATTCGCGTTGAAAAAATTTATGGAAGACATTCTGAAATTAAATGATGGCCGCGCCCTCACCTACGCCGAGTACGGCGACCAGCGCGGCAAACCCGTTTTTCTCTTTCACGGAATGCCCGGCTCGCGCGTCTTTCGTCCAGACGATGAAATTACAGCCAAATTAGGCGTTCGACTCATCACGGTCGATCGCCCCGGTTATGGGCTTTCTACCTTTCAGCCCAATCGCCAGATTTTGGATTGGCCAAACGATGTTCTTCAACTTGCGAATCATCTTGGCATTGATAAATTCGCGGTGGCTGGTCACTCCGGCGGCGGACCGTATGCTACGGCGTGCGCGTACACGCTGCCAGATCGAGTCAAAGCGGCGGCGCTGGTTTGCAGCGCGGGACCAATTGATTCTCCGGGTGCACTTGAACACATGGACGGTTTGAATCGCATGGGCTTTCGATTCGGTCAACATGTCCCGTGGTCGATTTGGAGAATGCTGATTTGGTTCTTTTATCGGGACGGGCATCACCGGCCAGAAAAGATCATGGAACGCGAAGCCGCCACGCGTCCTCGCGCGGATGCGGAATTATGGAAAGTCGATTCGATTCGCGAAGTTTGCTATGCCAGCGTCATTGAAGCATTTCGCAACGGCACAAAAGGTCATGCGTGGGAAGCGCGTTTGATAACGCGTCCGTGGAATCTTCCACTTGAAAAAATTCAAGTTCCGGTTCACATCTGGCACGGTACCAGTGACCGAACCACGCCCATCCACATGGCGCGTTATGTTGCTGGTAGAATCCAAAACTGCCAAACCCATTTTTGTGAGGGAGAGGCGCATCTGCTGATCTTTCTGCACTGGCAGGAAATTCTTTTAGAACTAACGCAGGAGCGTTGATGAGAACACTGCATATCGTTTCGCACACTCACTGGGATCGTGAGTGGTATCGCACATTCCAACAATTCCGTTTGAGGCTTGTTCAGCTGATTGATAATCTGCTCGATTTACTGGAGAGGGACAAAAACTTCAAATTCTTTATGCTCGATGGACAGACCATCGTTCTGGACGATTATCTGGCCATACGGTCCGAGAACGAAAAAATTTTGCGCGATCACATTCGCAAAGGCCGCATCTTAACCGGACCCTGGCACATTCTGCCCGATATGTTTTTGGTCGGCCCCGAAGCGCACATCCGCAATCTGCTCGAAGGCGACCGCACCGCGCGCAAGTTTGGTTCAAAGATGATGATTGGATACATGCCCGATTCGTTCGGACATTTCGCACAGATGCCGCAACTGATCCGCGGCTTTGGCATGGACGTCATTTCGGTCTGGCGCGGACTCGACGATCAGCCCGCCGAATTCTGGTGGGAGGCGCCTGACGGTTCGCGCGTGCTGATGGCTTATCTGCGCGATTCGTACAGCAACGGCGCGAGCCTGCAGCCATCCATTCCATCTGAATTTGCCGCACAGCTCGAGCGCGCCGCCGATTCGCTCGCGGCTCACTCGGAAGTTTCGCATTATCTCATCATGTTCGGCAACGATCACATGGAGCCGCCGCGCGATACATCCAAAGCCATTGCGTATGCCAACGCAGCATTACGAGGGACGAAAGTCATTCATTCGACACTTCCGAATTACATCAAAGCCATTGAAAAACAAATTACAAGGGAAGAAATCCATCTGCCTATTTACAAAGGCGAATTGCGTTCGTCGAAAAACTCACACTTGCTGCCGGGCGTATTGTCCACGCGCATGTGGATCAAACAGCGCAATCACGCCTGCGAAACGTTGCTCGAAAAGTGGGCAGAGCCGTTTTCGACGTTGGCAGGTTTGCAGGGAAAGAAGTTGGAAGGTTTGCAGGTTAAGAAGTTGGAAGGTTCGCAGGTTAAGAAGTTGGAAGGTTTGCAGGCTAAGAAGTTGGAAGGTTCGCAGGTTGGAACGTTCAAACCGGCCAACATTCAAACCTTCCAATTGATAAAAGACCCCGCGCAAATTTTACATAACGCCTGGCGTTTATTGATGGAATGTCATCCGCACGATTCGATCTGCGGCTGTTCGATTGATCAGGTTCACGAAGAAATGAAATCCCGCTTCGATCAGGTTGAGCAAATCGGCGAAGAGATCACGCGGCAAAGTCTGGAAACATTGGCGGGCATGATCAACACAAGCCATTGGGGATCAGTGAGCGGCGATCAATCTGCGATTGTCGTCTTCAATCCCTCCTCTGCCCCGCGCACCGACCTCGTCTCAATGGAATTATCCCTGCCGGACGGCGTTCAGAATTTCGACCTCCTCGATGAAAATGGAACGATCGTTCTGCATCAATCCGCCAGCGGAAACAGCAGCGAATGGATCAACGTCAACATCCAGCGCGAGGAGTTGGGCGGCATCCTTGCTATGGTACACGAAGGCCGTGCCGGAAATCTTGTGATTCAGGACATTAATTTCAAGCGGGCCAATAACATCGTTCACGTTGAAGCGATCATGTCCGAAAACGGAAGTCCCAATCTCAAGGCGTGGGAGGAGGGGACGAAGGCGCTGCAAGGCTATATCGAGGATTCGAGCGTCGAACTCTTCCACATCCGCGCACACTCGCGTCAATCAACTCACATCCTGTTCGCCGCCTCGGACGTCCCCGCCTTTGGATGGAAGACATTCCGCGTGCGTGGAAAAGAAAGCGCGCCGGAGTCCGTTCACATCACGCCGCTTATGCGCGCTCTGGCTCCGCTTGCGGCTTCGCCATTTGCACAAAAAATTTTGGCGCGCTTTACCCAAAGCAAAAGCCGCCCGCCCTATCGAATCGAAAATGAATTCTTCATGGTCGAGGCGGCAAGCGACGCAACATTGATCATCACCGACAAACGCGATGGACAGATTTATCGCGGCTTGAATCGATTCGTGGACGGCGGCGATTGCGGCGACGAATACAACTTCTGCCCGCCTCTTTCCGACCTTCAGGCGGGTGCGCGTTTAAAAAGCGTCCGCACAGCGAAAGGCGCCGTCCTGCAAACTCTCGAGCTTGATCTTGACCTGCGCGTTCCGTCCGAACTTGCGCCAGACCGCAAATCAAGATCGCTGGATTTTATTTCCGTGCCAATCACGACGCACATTACGCTCGCGGCTGGCATTGCGCGCGTCGACGTTCAAACGAAAGTGGATAACCGCGCCAAAGATCATCGTCTGCGCGTGCATTTCCCCGCGCCGTTCAAGGTTGACGCGGCGGATTACGACAGCCATTTTGAAATCATCAATCGCAAAATCGGCTTGCCGCCCTTTGATGAAACCTGGATCGAACAGCCGCGCCCCGAAGTTCCACAGCGCGCCTTCGCCGATGTAAGCGACGGCCAGCATGGATTGATGATCGCCAACCGCGGCCTGCCCGAAGTGGAAGTTTTGAAAAACAAAGATGGCAATTCCGAGATCGCGCTGACACTTTTACGCTGTGTCGGTTGGCTCTCGCGCGATGACTTTCCGGCGCGCAAAGGGCATGCGGGACCGTTCCTCGCGACGCCCGCCGCGCAAATGCAAGGCGCCTGGACATTCGATTATTCAATCATCCCGCATTCGGGAAACTGGAAGGAAGCCTTTCAACTCGCGTATGCGTTTGAGACGCCTTTGCGCGGCGTCAGCGCGGCTTTGCATGACGGCGCATTGCCGGCTTCCGGTTCGTTCGTTGAAATCACACCGTCAACTTTTGTTGTGAGCGCGATTAAAGAGTCGGAAGATCGAAGCGGATGGATCGTGCGCGGCATCAATCTGACAGATGAAAAAATCAACGCCAGCATCAGGCCATGGAGACAATTCAAAAAAGTCGAGCGCGTGAATCTGGCTGAACAAAAAATCGAATCGTTGAAACCTGCACCCGAAGGAACCGTGACCGTCGAGGCACGCGGCAAAGAAATTGTCACAGTGATGTTCAGTGATTAAGACAAAGGATCTCCGAAGTTTAAGTTTAAACTTCGGAAGTCTATTTGTAAAACATACCCGCTTCACGCACGAGACAGTTGACCGTGATATATCGAAGCCAATATAAGAAGAATTATCGCAACGAGAAACGAAACGTTAATGACGATGTCTATTCTTCCCTGGGCTGCGAATTCGCCAATCAAATCAAACAGCGCCAGCGCGATGACTAAACTAATCGCCCAGCGTTGTTTCCTGACAAATCCCCAGAAGCTGAAACAGAATGGGATTGCGACAATTGCTCCAGAAACCATCAGCAGGACTGGAGCAATTGCAACGGTGGATGCGATATCCGCCCAGTTGAAATAAAAAGCAAGAGTCACAAATATATGCTGAACGATCTTTTCGACGATCAGCAGAATCAACAAATAATAAATCCAGTTTGATTTCATCTTTGTAATATTTGGAAATTAAATCTTTACCGATTCCATGCCGTACATTTGATCAGGCTTCAGCAATTCAGGAAAGCGCGGACGCAAAGCCAAACGCGCCTCATAACATAAATGACACGCGTCAGCATAAGTCGCTTCATGCGGCAGGTTGTATTCGCTGACCAGCCCGGCAGGTCCGCCTTCCAACAACGGTCCGCAGATGGGATGCGCGTCCGCATCATAACTTTCGCAAATTTCCTTCAACGGTTTCTCGAACAAATTGCCAATCACCAGCCCCTGACAAATGTGGACGTTCCCCAGCGGATCAAGATGGACGCGCCCCGGCTCGCGCAAATCTTCATGCAGACACCGGCTGAATTCCTGCCACGGATGCCGCGCCGCCAGCGGAGTCAGCGCGACCGCCGCCCGTCCGCGATACATGACCGCGCTTTGATCCTTGAGCGGGCCAATCATCGGAACCGCACCGCTATTCGGCTGTGCGACGCTGATCATGCCAGCCGGAATGTTCATCCATTTGGCCGCGACCAGCGCGTTTTGCGGATTCTCGCCCAAACATTTTTCGCAATGATACAAATCACTGCTCACGGTCAAATCCTCGATGCGTCCGGCAAAGGGCTGAAGCCATTCCGCCGCATCCGCAACCGTGGTGGCCCAATACGCGTTCGATACGATACCGACATGAAATCCCATATCCGATGCCAGGCGCACGCCTTTTACCAGCGCCGCGTAATAAAGAAACGGTTCGCCGCCTTCGAAGTAAATCCAGTCCGCGCCCGCCTCTTTGGACTGATTCAAAATCAATTCGATTTGTTCGATCGTCAGCACGCCGGTTTGCCGCGGACTTCCCCATACGAAACAATGATCGCATTCGAGAGTGCATTGATAGGTCAGAAGAATATGCAGGCCGGAGAGTTTCATAATGACCTCGCTTGATTCCAGTGTACACAAATCGCGGTCACAGGTCATGGGTCAAAAATCACCTCGCGGGCTATAATAAATAACTATGGAGGATAAATGCCCAACGTCTACGCATCCAATCATCCGCTCGTAGCGCACAAATTAAGCCGACTACGCGACAGGAATACAGAACCCAAAAAATTCCGCGAACTGGTACGCGAGATTGCCGCGCTTCTCACCTACGAAGCCACCGCAGATTTGCTCGTCACGCCGCGTCAGATCGAAACGCCGCTGGCTTCCATGCAGGGCGTGGAACTCAAAGAAAAGATCGGCCTTGTCCCGATTTTGCGCGCGGGATTGGGAATGGTCGAAGGCGTTTGGGAATTGATGCCGGTCGCGGAAGTCTGGCATATTGGACTGTACCGCGACGAACGGACGCTCAAGCCGGTGGAGTATTACAACAAACTGCCCATCGAGCCGACCGTTTCCGTATGCCTCATTTTGGACCCGATGCTGGCTACCGGCGGTTCGGCCGTCGCCACCGCTGACGTTTTGAAGCGCTGGGGCGTGAAGAAGATCAAATTCGTTGGGCTGATTGCCGCGCCGGAAGGAATCAAAAACATGCAGGAGCATCATCCCGATGTGCCAATCCATATTGCCGCGATTGACGATCATCTCAATGAACGCGGTTACATCGTCCCCGGCCTGGGCGATGCGGGCGACCGTCAGTTTGGAACGGGATGATTCGGCGATTGTTTGGGCTTCGCGTTGGGCAATGACAAAGAAAGGAAAGGTCTGCCATGAACGTCATCCTTGAATTCACCGTTATCCCGCTCGGAGTGGGCGTATCGTTATCGAAATACGTCGCCGTGTGCGAAAAAATCCTAAAAGAAGCGGGATTGAAACATGAACTTCACGCCAATGGGACCAACGTGGAAGGCGAATGGGATGCGGTATTTGCCGCGATCAAACGCTGTCACGAAACCATCCACGAGATGGGCGCGCCGCGCATCTCGACCACGATCAAAGTCGGCACGCGCACGGATCGTCCGCAGACGATGGCAGATAAAGTGGCAAGCGTGAAGGCGAAGCTGTAGTTTGCACGGGAAAATGAAACTGCCGCGTTGCAGCGCTGGTTTCGATACGAGCGGAAGAACACCGCTCTCCTCAACCAGCGTGGCACTCCTCGCAATGACGAAAGAGAAAAATTATGAAAGCCATGCTGTTGCGGGAAATCAACCCGCTCGCGAAAAATCCAAAGCCGCTATCGTTCGATGATGTCCCCGAGCCAAAACCAAACACGGATGAAGTTTTGATCCGCGTTTCTGTTTGCGGCGTCTGTCACACGGAACTGGACGAGATCGAAGGCCGGACTCCGCCGTCGCATTTACCGAGAATTTTGGGGCATCAGGTGGTTGGAAGAGTCGAACAGATTGGCCAAAACTTACCGGCCTTGCAAGTCGGTCAGCGAGTCGGCGTGGCGTGGATTTATTCCGCGTGCGGCAAATGTGATTTTTGCAAAGCGGGGCGTGAAAATCTTTGTGAGAAATTTCAGGCCACCGGCCGCGATGTGGATGGCGGATATGCCGAATACATGACGGTGCGCGCCGACTTTGTCCATCCGATTCCGGAATCGTTCAGCGACGCGGAAGCCGCCCCGCTGTTGTGCGCGGGCGCGGTTGGATATCGCGCCTTGAAGTTGGCAAACATCGAAGATGGTCAGCCGCTCGGATTGATGGGCTTCGGCGGATCGAATCATTTGGTGTTGAAAATGGCGAAACACAAATATCCAAAGTCGGATATTTTTGTTTTCAGCCGCAACGCAGAAGAAAGAGAATTTGCTAAATCGTTGGGCGCGGCCTGGACAGGCGCGATTGATCAGAATCCGCCGTCGGAGTTGAAGGCGGTCATTGACACCACGCCGGTCTGGGGTCCGATGGCCGAAGCGTTGAAGCATCTGAGTCCCGGCGGCAGACTCGTCGTCAATGGAATCCGCAAAGAGGAGGCCGACAAGGAAGTCCTGATGAAACTGGATTACGCTTCGCAATTATGGATGGAGAAGGAAATCAAAAGCGTGGCGAACGTGACGCGGCAGGATGTGCGCGAGTTCTTGTCGCTGGCGGCGGAAGCGAAACTCAAGCCCGAGTTTCAGGAATTCGATTTGAAGGACGCCAACGCGGCTTTGCTGGAGATGAAGCAGGGAAAGATTCGTGGAGCAAAGGTGTTGAGGGTGATTTAGCCAGAGGCGCTTGCCCCCGCACGCAGGTGCAGATGTGAGCGCAGGATTTTCGAGCAAACAAGGCTGCAGATTTGTTGCGAAAGGCCGAGCGGAAAAATGTCCATTCAAAAAGACCCTGAACGAACGGAAACAAAAACTCTGCATAAGTTTGCAGACTTCAGCGGCAAGCGCGTTCTCGAAATCGGTTGCGGCGATGGACGCTTGACGTGGCGATACGCAAAAGAAGCAAAGTTCGTCGCAGGGATTGATCTCAACGCAGATGATTTACGCGTGGCGACAATTGATCGTCCAAGCGATTTGAGCGAACGCGCCTCATTCGTCCGCGCCGATTCGATTCACATCCCATTTGCAAAAGAAAAATTCGATATAGCGCTTCTCGCCTGGTCGCTTTGATGAATTGCGCATGAGGGTATGGTCCATGCCCTGAACGAAATCCATCGCGTGCTCGCGCCGGGCGGAATCCTGATTGATTTGCGTCCGCTGGGGGGCAACTGGCAAATTGAAGTTGCGTCAAGGCGTGAAGTCAAAGAGGCGGGACGCGTGACGGACCTGGCGGTTGGTCTGGGAGATGACCGCGCCGCGAACGATTCTGTGAAACAGGCGGAAACACACAAGCGGTTTGCCCGCGAGCGCGAAGAATTCTTTCCTTTTTTCTATTATTGGGACTCGCCGAACGAGATGAAAGGATACATGGATGAAGAGTGGGCGGGCTTCGTCGAGATTGACGAAGAAACGTGGAGAAACATCCGTGCGCTATGGGCAATCGCCGATGCGGATGCGCGCCTGCGCGTCCGGGTGAAAATGCTGATCACGCGCTGGAAGAAAATATAATCCGCGGATCACTTAATATCCACGCCGGTAACTTTCGCAAGTATTTTGTGGAGGAGAAAAACCGGCACAATCAACACGGCATGTAACGCCGCGCTCAACCCGACAATCACCGCCACGGAACGAAGAAACGTGTTCAAAGCCGGCTCAAGATTCGACATCATCCACGGCCCTGCGCCGGTCAGCACAGCAAATGCGATCAAGATGCCAATCACTGCGCCGAGCGGAAGCCACGCATGTCGGTCGGACTCCGATGGCAGCATCGTACTGCTGACTGTGAATGCCAGATAAAACCAAAGCGGGAAATCTTTGACCTGCGGCAGGAGCGTAACGCCCAGCCAGAATAAATTCCACTGGCCGTTTTGGAGTACGTCCCATAATGGCAGTAATTCCAAACGCGTCACTGCCAGATACGCCACGAAGGCCGTCCCTGTGATCAAAGGCGCCGCGCCGATCAGCGCATCGCGCACGATGTCGGTTTTGACGGTTTCGACATAACCGAGCTGTAATCGCCCATTCGGAAGCATTTGGGGAGTTAATGAAAAGTGCGCCGCGTCCACGCCGAGTACGACCGCCATCAAATAATGGCTGAACTCATGCAGGAACACGCCCGGCAAAAAAATGATGGAGAATAACGCGATTGTAAATTCGGAACTGCGGCTCAGCACCAAAAAGACAGCCTGGATTTCGCGATGCAAAAACCGCTGGAGAAATACCAGCGGCAAAAGAGTTAATATAAACCAGAATAATCCGTCGAATTGCGCGAGCATGAGAAATTGGAGGATGGGTGATGGAGAATGGGCATAGGTCATGGATCATGGGTCATGGATCATGGATCATGGATCATGGGTCATGGTTAACATCCATGATCCATGAACGATGATTTACACACGCTTCATAATGACATCCTGATTAACGTTTCGACGCGGCCATTGTGATGGCAACGAACTCATCCGCTTTCAAACTCGCGCCGCCCACCAACGCGCCGTCAATTTCGGGTTGACGAAAGAATTCGGACGCGTTGGACGCCGTGACCGAGCCGCCGTACAAAACGCGGACGGCTTGCGCGGTCTGCGCGCCGAACAATTCGGTCAATGCGGGACGAATGACCTTGCCCACCACGCCATTGGCATTTTCTGCGCTGGATGCTTTGCCTGTCCCGATCGCCCAGACGGGTTCATACGCGACGACGATGCGCGGCGCGAACGCGGGAGAGACGTCAGCCAAACCGAGTTTGATTTGACGCGCGACCACTTCACCCGTCCGGTTTGATTCGTATTGTTCGAGCGTCTCGCCGACGCACACAATGGGAGTCAAATCAAACGTCTGCGCGGCTTTGACTTTTTTGTTCACGGTTTCATCCGTCTCGCCAAAATAAGCGCGGCGTTCCGAATGTCCGATAATGACATATTGACAAAGTTCCCTGACCATCGCCGGCGAGACTTCGCCGGTGAACGCGCCTTTTTCCTCCCAGTGCATATTTTGCGCGCCGAGGCCGATGCCGGTGCCTTCGAGCAAACCCGAAACCGCCAGCAGAGCCGTGAACGGCGGACATAAAACTTTTTCCACGCCCTGAATCTCGCGTAGTTTTGCAGACATCGAGTAGACCAGATTGCGGGCTTCCTCGACGGTCCTGTTCATCTTCCAGTTCCCGGCAACAAATGGTGTACGCATTTGATTTCCCTTCCGCAAAATTTTCACCGCAAAGCCGCAAAAGATTCTTCACACTCACAAAGAAAGAAAACTCTGTGCGCTTTGCTTATGGAATCTTATTCAAAAGTTCCTGCGCCGCCTGATTGATCCAATCGGGCGTGCTGACATTGCTCAACAAAATGTTCAGGTTTTGTTTGGCTTGAAAAGCCTTGCCTTCCCTGGCGTTCATTTCGGCTTCGAGCAGGGTGGCTTCGGGCATGCCCGGCTCCAACCGTTTGACCTGATTCAAAATCGAATGAGCCTGTTCGGCATCGCCGTTGTAATAGAGATTGCGCGCCTGTGCGACCAGGGCAATGGGCTGTTCGACGCGGCTCAAATCGGCAAACGGGAGATAGGAATTGAATTCCGGCAGTACGGACGCATTGTATAAAGACTCGTGATAATTATTTTCAAGATCGGCGGATGGAGTTCCGCTCACGCCCAGCGACTTGATGGCGCGCAGATACATAGCCGCAGCCGCGATCCACGCCTGACGTTGTTTGAATTGATCGCCGGCATTCTGGAAGAATTGTGTGTTCGCCGCGCCCGCCAGATCTGCCGCCTCCGCAAGAGTCTGCAGTGCCAATGAATTTTGTTTGGCGTCCCAGTAAGCCAGCGACAAATTCAGGTAAGCCATCGCATCAGCCGGGCTTTGAGTCACGGCGATCAACGCGGTGGCCACTGCAGGCGCAACGGTGGCGGCGGGTTTGGTTGAAGTTGTCGCAGTGGCCTGCGCGGTAGATGTAGGCTCGCCGGATGGCGCCGCGGCGACAACCGGAATCGTCGGTTCGGTATTCGGGTTTGAGCCGCGCAAGAGTCGTCCGCCGCGCAAGGCCAGGACCAGGACCGCCAGACATGCCAGCAATAAGACGCCGGCCGCGATGAAAGGCCACAATGCGCGCCTTGCGGGCGGCTTTATGGCGCCAACGCCCTTCGCTGAAACAGCCTGCATTTGACGCGCCGCATCTTCGCGCACGCCAGTGACTGCGGCGACCGTTTCGGCTGATGCAGGAACCGGCGCGGCGGTTTTCATCGGCGCAGACTTCAACACAGCCGGGCGCATCGTAATGGCTGTGCCTTGCATCGGAACTCCGGCTTCCATCCATGCGCCTTTGAACGCAGTGACCAGCGAGGCGACATCGGGATAACGATCGGCGCGTTCTTTCGCCAGCGCCTTCAGCAAAACGCGTTCCACGCTTTCGGGAATCTTCGGGTTGATAGCGCGCGGCATCGGCAGGGGCGAGTAAATGTGATCGTGAATGATGGAGAACGGCGTATCTGCGTTGAAGGGAACCTGCCCCACCACGATTTCATACAACATCACGCCAAAGGAATAAATATCCGTGCCCTCGTCGAGGTCCTTCTTGCCCATCGCCTGTTCCGGCGAAATATATTGCGGCGTGCCCATGATCATGTCGGACGAAAGAGTCGATTCGCCCGCTTGCGCAATGCGCGCCAGCCCGAAATCCGCCAGATAGATTTGTCCATCCCTGGCAAGCAAAACATTGGACGGCTTGATGTCGCGGTGAAGAACGCCCTGCTTGTGTGCGTATCCCAGCGCCGCCCCCACCGACTCGACCACTTTATTGATTTCATCCGAACTCAGCGGACCTTGCGACAAGCGCGCCTTCAACGTATCGCCCTCGATGAACTTCATCACCAGATAAGGACGGCCTTCATGTTCTGCGTAGTCGTACACGGGAACAACGTTCGGATGTTCCAGCCGGGCAACCACCCGCGCTTCACGCTGGAAGCGCGCAAGAAAGCTTGGGTCCTCGCCGAACGCGGGATGCAAGGCCTTGATTGCCACGTAACGATCCAACGCGGCATGATAGGCTTTGTAAACGGTCGCCATGCCGCCCTGACCCAGCTGTTCGATTATTCGATACGGCCCGACATTCTCGCCAACGTTGAAAGACATCCACGCGCTCCCATTATAAAGTTGGCATCATTATAACGCAGATAAGTTTTGCAAAATTCAACGGCATGTTACGCGCGTAAACAAGAATTGTTCAAGGTGTGTTCTCTCCAGACTTGCCCCAAGGCAAGGCTAACGCAGAGATTACGCTGCAAGTTGGCAAAAAACAGGAGCCTTTCGGCTCCCGTCATCAAACTATTTATCGAGTAATGCCGCCACGCCCGGCAATTCTTTTCCTTCCAAAAACTCAAGCGACGCGCCGCCGCCGGTCGAAACGTGCGTTATTTGTTTGGCGACGCCGGCCTTCTTGACTGCGCTGGCAGAGTCGCCGCCGCCGACGACCGTCGTCGCGCCGGATTCGGCCAGCATCTTCGCGACGGCAAATGTCCCTTCCGCGAACTTTGGCATTTCGAAGACGCCCATCGGGCCGTTCCAGACGATGAGGCGGGCGCCGTTCAACGCGGCTTTGAATTCGCTGACGGATTTCGGGCCGACGTCCATCACACGCCAGCCGGCCGGGATTTTATCCACATCCACCACTTTGCTGTTTGCATCGGCTTCGAATTTATCGGCAATCACCGCGTCAACCGGCAGGAGCAATTTCCCGCCCGCTTTCGCCATGATGGATTTCGCGGTATCCACCGAACCGGCCTCGACGAGGCTATCCTGCATGTTGTAACCTTTTGCCGCGAGGAATGTGTTTGCCATCCCGCCGCCGATGATTAACCTGTCGCATTTGGTCAAAAGATTTTCGACGACCGCGATCTTGTCGCTGATCTTTGCGCCGCCGAGAATCGCGATGTAAGGATGCTCAGGATTCAAAACAGCACGTCCGAGATATTCCAGTTCCTGCTCCATCAAAAAGCCGGAGACCGCTGGAAGGAAATGCGCCACACCTTCCGTTGAAGAATGGGCGCGATGCGCCGAACCGAACGCGTCATTGACATAAACATCACCTAACGAAGCCATTTGCTTCGCAAGATCGAGATCGTTCTTTTCTTCGCCGGCGTGGAAGCGCGTATTCTCCAGCATCAAGACTTCGCCGGGCCTGAGGGCCTTTGCCATCGCTTCGACTTCGGGCCCCACGCAATCGGGCGCCATCTTGACGGGTTTGCCCAACAGCGAAGCCAAAACTTCCGAGGCGGCGCGCAGGCTGAATTCCGGGTCGGGTCCGCCTTTCGGTCTGCCGAGATGACTCATCAGAATCAGCGACGCGCCCTGATCCAAAACATATTGAATGGTCAGCAGAGAAGCTCTGATGCGTTTGTCGTCCGTGACTTTGCCATCCTGCATCGGCACGTTGAAATCCACGCGCATTAACACACGCTTGCCTTTGAGATCAATATCTTTTACAGTTTTCTTGTTCATGGTTGTATAAAGTAGAGGCACAGCGACGCTGTGCCCCTACGGATTGATCAGAGAGATTTTGCAACCAACGCCGCGAGATCGGCAGTGCGGACAGAGTAACCCCATTCGTTGTCGTACCAGGCTACGATCTTGGCAAAGGTGCTCTTTTCTTTTCCGAGCACTTGCGTGAACGGCAGATCAACGGATGAGGAGTGCGGGTCGCCTTTGTAGTCAATGCTGACCAGCGGTTCATCCACAGCCTGCAAAATGCCCTTGAGGCGGGGCGTTTGCGCCGCATCGCGATAAACCTGACGCAGTTCTTCGGTGGTTGTCGCGGTTTCAAACTCAGCCGTCAAATCAATGATCGAAACTGTTGAAGTGGGAACGCGCAAAGCGTAACCATCGAGTCTGCCTGCCATATCGGGGATGACCAGCTTCAAGGCTTTTGCCGCGCCGGTTGAAGTGGGGATGATGTTCATCGCCGCGGCGCGCGCCCGGCGCAGGTCGGAATGCGGCAGATCGAGAATCTTCTGGTCGTTCGTGTACGAGTGGACGGTCGTCATGAAGCCGCGCACGATCTTGAAATTGTCATGAGCGACTTTCACGGCGGGAGCCAGGCCGTTCGTTGTGCAGGAGGCGTTGGAAATCACATGATGAATCTTCGGGTCATATTTCTCATCGTTGACGCCCAGCACAATCGTGATGTCTTCCCCTTCCGCGGGCGCCGAAATAATGACCTTCTTGGCGCCGCCCTTGGTGATGTGATTGACCGCGCCCTTGACCGCCTTGCCTTTCTTGTTCACGCCGTCTTCCTTGATCGTGAACAGGCCGGTCGATTCGATCACGATGTCCACGCCCAGATCGCCCCACGGGATCGCGGCGGGGTCGGTTTCCTTGAAGGCTTTGATCTTCCTGCCGTCAATGAGCAAACCGTCTTCAGCGACTTCGACCGCGCCGTTGAAACGCCCGTAATTTGAGTCGTATTTGAGCAGGTGCGCCATCGTCTTCATATCGCCGATGTCATTGAATGCAACCACTTCCAATTCGTTGGAATGGTAATCGCGAATCGCTTTTAACACCTGACGCCCAATACGGCCAAAACCGTTGATGCCAACTTTTGTTGTCATGGTATCCTCCAAATGTTAAGTTGTTTGTGAATTCTAATGCAAATGAGGCGGTTTGACCACTACCATTTGTCATTGACGGCTCTTCCGTAATTGACGGGAAAGAGCCTGGCCACGAAGGCTTGCGCTGGCTGACGAAACCATCTCGAAAGGTACACAAAGTGGAAATGCTTGAATTTTATGGCGATCCTCCTTCACGACCTTCGTGGTCGAAAATGGTTTCCCGTTAAAGGATGGGACTCATTGGTATAATAGCGGCTAATTCATCGAATTTTATATAGAGCGCCGCGATGAGGCTCGTTGGCGCCAAAGGAAAGCCTGGTCGGTCTTGAATGATAGCCTCTACCGCATAACGACCGCTGGTAGAGGCTTTTTATTGCCATTTTCAGACATAGAAAGATATTATTTTAAGGTTCTATGAAAGATAAACTCAATCAATCCCAATGGAATTCTCTTCGGCTCACGGTTTCCATGTTCGAGAAGAATCTGCGCGCAGCACAAGCCTGGCTGGACGGCATGGAGGAAAACGGAACGTTTTATCAGCGTAAACTTCATCTTTCTGCAAAGCGCAGAAATCAGGCAAGTCAAAACATCGCCGAAGCGTTACAAACTGTCATCCAGTTGGGTCAATCCCTGGGACTGCTGGTGGAAAACGAAAATGTCGCTTCTGAAATACGAAGCCAAATGGTGGTCAGCTGGACCAATCTGCTCGACAACCGCGCCGCCAAATTGAAAAGATACGGACGCGTCCACCCGGCATTGTCAAGCGAACTGGATCCGATCATTTTACAATTGGCGGAAATGGCTTTGAATCTTTCCGCTATTTTTGAAGAATCAGAACAGGAGAAAAACAATGTCTAAGATCGTTTCGATCCATGCCCGCGAAATTCTTGATTCGCGCGGCAACCCCACCGTGGAAGTTGACGTACATCTGGCAGACGGTTCGTATGGGAGGGCCGCGGTTCCATCGGGCGCCTCCACGGGTGTTCATGAGGCGCTGGAGTTGCGCGACGGCGATAAGAAGCGCTTTGTGGGAAAAGGCGTTTTGAAGGCCGTGGAGAACGTCAATGGCCCCATCGCAAAAGTATTGATCGGAATGAGCGCACTTGATCAATCCGCAGTGGATCAAGCCATGCTGGCGCTGGATGGAACGCCCAACAAAAGCAAGCTGGGCGCCAACGCGATTTTGGGAGTCAGTCTGGCGGTATCCCGCGCCGCCGCCAATTTTGAGAAAGCGCCGCTTTATCATCATCTGAGCAAGGGAACCGCAACGCTGATGCCCGTGCCGATGTTCAACATTTTAAACGGCGGCGTGCATGCCAACTGGCAGGGCACAGACTTTCAGGAATTCATGATCGCCCCCGTTGGCGCGCCGACCTTCCGCGAGGCTTTACGTTGCGGCAGTGAAGTCTATCAATCGCTCAAGGGCGTGTTGAAAGACGGCGGCTATTCGGTCGGTGTGGGCGACGAAGGCGGATTCGCTCCCGTGCTCAAGAAGAATTCAGACGCGGTGGATTTGATTCTCAAAGCGATCGAGAAGGCAGGATACAAACCCGGCGAACAGGTCGCTATTGCGCTCGACCCAGCTTCAAGCGGATTCTACGAAGACGGCAAATACAATCTTCGCACCGAGAATCGAAAAGCCACATCGTCCGAAATGGTCAGCCTGTATGCAGAATGGGTCAGCAAGTATCCCATCGTCGTGCTGGAAGACGGACTCGCCGAGGATGATTGGGACGGCTGGAAGTTACTCAACCGGGAATTAGGCGGGAAGATCGAACTGGTCGGCGACGATTTGTTTGTCACTAATGTGGAACGCATCGCGCGTGGCATCCAAGAGAACGTGGCCAATGCAGTCTTGATCAAACTTAACCAAATTGGCACCCTGACTGAAACCATTGCCGCCATCGAAATGGCGCGCAAAGCGGGGTGGGGCGCGATGGTCTCACATCGCAGCGGCGAGACGGTGGATTCGTTCATCGCCGATTTCACCGTCGCCATGGGAACCGGCCATCTCAAGACCGGCGCTCCGGCGCGCGGCGAACGCGTGGAGAAGTACAACCAGTTGATGAGAATAGAAGAGGAGCTGGGCGATAAGGCAGTCTATGCCGGACGCAAGGCGTTTGTTCGATAACGCGTTGAAAATTGTGAGCATATGAAAAGGTAATCCGCCACAGCAAGGAGGGCGCTCCCCCGTCGAGCAATCTTCATAAATCGGGGATTGCTGCGGGCAAAGAGCGCCCTCACAAAGCCGTACACATCGTTTACTCCTTCGCGCTGAGAAATCCTCGTTCTTGAGAAACTCATGTTACGCCGTATGGGCAGGGTTCATCTCGCATTTCAGATAGCCGGCGTAACATCAAAAACGTCCCAACGTTTTTTGCAAATCAGGCCTGGACTTTTCCCAAACTTTCGCGATGGCGCGCAACATCCTTCATAGGGTGGTCAAACGCGACCATGCATCAACGACTTGAACAAGACCTGCCGATCCACCAGACCAACGGCTTTTCCATCTGCATCTACCACTACCAGCCATTTACGTTGCGGGGACAACATTTTCTGCGCAGCCTCAACCAATGCGGTATCGGGGCGAACCGTCAACACACCGGGGGACATTAAACTTGCCGCGGTCGTCTTTTCATCCGGCGCGATGCGTTTTCCGCGCAGAGCCTGCATCACGCCGCGCCGCGCGGCCGGCTGGACGCGCAGGACCGCATCTGCATCGCTGATCAATCCCAGCGGCTTGCCGACTTTATCTATCACAATCAAACGCCGCGTCCCCATTTCCAGAAAACGTGCGATCACATCGGGAAGCGGAGCATCCTCGTCAACCGAAGGAATCTCAGAAAGCATGATGTCGCCTACGGTGCGCGCCGCGCCAACGGGCGCCTTCGCGGCGCGCTTCTTCGATTCTTCGCTAAGCACCTGACGCAAGACATCCACGCGCGAAAGGACGCCGACCAATTTTCCGTTTTCATCCAGTACCGGCAGACGTTTGATTCCATGCCCCGCCATGAGAGACGCGGCGACGCCCAGGGATTCATTGTCCCGAATCACAATGGCGGGCGATGTCATCACGTCCGCGACTTTGAGCGGACTCCGTTTCAATGCGGTGAATTCGGCTTGAAGCGTCTGCTCGTCGAGTCTTTCGGCTACCGACAAATGCTGTTCCAAGCCTGCACGCTCGAGTAAATCTTCATCGGTCAACATCCCAACCACTTTGCCGTGCGAATCCAAGACAGGCATGGCTTTGATCAAGTGCTTAAGCATTCGATCCCACGCTTCTGCCACCGACATTTTGTCGGTCAATGTGACGACTTTGCGCGTCATGACCTCTGAGACGTGTTTATCGGTCGGGAGCGGATTCAAATAACGATGTGTATATTTCACCACTTCCACATCTTCGAGCGTGATCAAGCCTTCGCCCACCATCGGGGCGATCACCTTAAGAACGCTCCTGATCTTTTCGGGAGAGTCCGTCACTTGAATAATCAAAGGCAGATCGAGCGAGAGCCGCAAGATGGTCGCGGTGTGAACGCGCGAGTGCGCGCCAAAACCAGCCAGGCCGCGCGTCACAGTCGCGCCCGCCATCCCGTGCGCCCTCAATGTTTCCAAAAGAGCCATATACAACGCCTTGCCGCGCCACTGATCGCTCTCGCCCACATAAATCATGAGACGTTTTGCCTTCTTTTCCATCAATTCATCCGGCGACATTTTGTCTCCTTGCATCAAATTATCCGTCCCAGAAGGATTCCCGCCGCTACTGCCAGCCCGCCAAAGATGCTGCTGCCGAACAAATCCAGCAATCCAAGCCAGATTTCGCCATTGAGCAATAGACTCATACTTTCGTAAGTATAAGACGAAAAGGTGGTATATCCGCCTAGAAAGCCGAGAGCCACGATCAAACGCCAACGCGGGTCCATGAGAAAACGTTCGGTCGCCAGCGTCATGAACAATCCGAGCATGAAACTGCCGGTCAGATTGATAATCATAGTCCCATAAGGAAACACGGTTCCAAAGCGATTCGCCGCCCAACCGCCGACCCAATAACGTAAGTTGGCGCCGAAGATCGCGCCCAATGAAATCAATAAAAACGTCTCCATGTCCTTTGGCAGAGTAACCTTTCGCAGTTTCCGCAAAATAGAATATTGAAGCCAACGCCATGTTGCGCTCATGTGACTCACCCAAAGATTTTGTCGTATAAATCTTTGCCGTAACTGGTCTGTAAAGGTTCGCCCTCGATCAACTTGAAGGTCCGGGCGCCGTCTTCCCGCCTTTCGGCGCGCAGATAAACGGCGTCCTTCAGGTTTTTAGCATAAAAGCCATGGGCGAATTCATATAAATGCGTCACGAAGAAAATCTTGACGCGCTTTTCGAGCAGCGCGCTGACGATCTGTCTCGCAATTTCCGAGCCTTCGCGTTCATTGGTGGCGGCAAATGCCTCATTGAACAATATCATCGAATCGGCCGTAATATGATCCACAATCACGCTCATCCGGCCGAGTTCTTCATCGAATTTACCGCTGGTCATGGTTGTATCTTCTTCGCGCCGATAATGCGTAAAAATTCCGGTACAAATATTCGCGCAAAATGACTCGGCGGGGACAAACATGCCGCACTGCATCATGAGCTGAGCCAAGCCGATGCTCCGCAGAAAGGTTGATTTACCGCCGCGGTTTGCGCCCGTGATAATGAAGAGACTCTTTCCGTCTGCCTTCACATCATTACCAACCACTTTTTGATTCATCGCCAATGCCAGGGAAATATCGTATAAGCCGGTAAATGAATGTCTGCGCTGGCTGGCAGACGCTGGTTGGGGAAATGCAATGGGGGCGTCCAGGCGGGCAAGCTGCTCTGACAAATTCAAACAGCCAATATAAAACGCCAATTCCCGCCGCAATACGTTGAAGAAACTATCTATATGATCGGCAGACTGCCCCACTGCATTGGCAACCAGGTTGACTCCCCGATCTCTCAGGTCTCCAAGGATTCGCGCTCCTCCTTCATCGCGCGGATCGAGGGAAAAGGAATACATCGGCGACTTTTGTGAAAAGACGCGTTTCATCCAGCTCTGATGACCATTCTTCGGTCTGCGGAGGACGTAATTCGCGCCTTCGTTCCCTTTTCCCAATTCGGCGCTCAGCAAAACGCCCTGGGTGAATCTTAATTCCCGGAGATGTTCCTTTACGATCGCAAAATACTCATCGCTCAATTCCTGCTGAATCATTGCAAAGAATCTCCGAAAGCCTTGTGATTCGAACTCCTCGGCATGATCATCTGCAATTTGCTTCAAAGTCTTCAGCAGTCCGACGAACATTTCGAGCATTTCACGTCCGCCGCTGAGCACCGAGCTGGGATAACGGCTAAAGATTCCCAGCCAGTGTCTATGTTTGTTCTCGATGGCTTGGATTGGAAGACTATAGATCTGACGGACAACATCAGGATGTTTCAAACAATCCTTCAGAATATCCTGGCGATAGTAAATTTCCTCCGGCGTGTTCAAACCGGACAGAACAGCCTGTCTGACCACATCGAACAAATACTCGTCCCCCAGCGCCATCGCATCGAACAAGGTGTTCAATGCCAGGTCTTGCGTCAACGCCGCCTCGTTGAACGGAAGCAGTTGCGCGGCATCGAAATCCCGATCGGGATGCATCAGGTACACTTTCATGGGATGCGCTCCTTGATCTGCTCATACGTGAGGCGGTGCTTTTCAGCAATCGAAAGAGCATAAACCAGTCCATCGGCAGGCCGTCGAACGATCTTGAATGTCCGCACGGCGGGATTCTCCGGCACAACAGTGCTGACCATGCTGACCGTTTTTTCGCTCAGAGTCGACAGCTCATCCATGAAAGTTACCCACACGCACAATGCATCCAGTTCCATTACTTTTGACATGATTTTCCTGCTCAGGAAAACTGCATCATCCAACGTAGTGGACGCGAAGATCTCGTTCAAAATGAGAATGCTGTCGGAGGTGGCCTGTGCAAGAATGGAATGAATGCGGAAAAGATCATCCTCCAATTTGCCGCGCAGGTTGTCAATACTCTCTTCGCGCTCGAAATGCGTAAAGATTTGATCGAAGAGAAAAAGGCGGGCGTCGCGTCCCGGGACGGGCAGTCCGAGGCTGGCGAGATAATGCAATTGTCCAAAGGTGCGTGCGAACGTTGTCTTCCCGCCCTGATTCGGGCCCGAAACCACGATGATTCGCTCCGATCCCTTCAAAACAAAATCATTGCATATCACCGGCTTGTCAGTTCCCCGCAGGCTGTACGCCAGAGCCAGATCAAACCCATCATAGTCATACACCTCGCGGCTTGCTCCAACCTGCGGATAACAAAAATTGAGACCCATGAGCTTGATATCCGCCATGAACTCGAAATAAGAAATATAAAACTGGACTTCGCGATCGAAGGTGCGAATCGTTTCATCCACAAACTGACTATGATCGGCGCAAAAGCGATCGAGCGCGGCAAAGGGATCGGGATACAATCGGGCGACGAAATCGAGGATCTGCGCTTCGATATGATTCATGCCCGAGCCTTTGGGCAGGTTGGACAAATAATTATGGACGGCGCCCTGCTTGAACTTTTCGAAGACCTTTTCCACCTCCACACTGTAATCCGCCTCCCCTTCATATTTTTTGACGCTGACCTTCCCAATCTGAATAATGATGGAGTACTTCACTTCTGACAATCCGTCTTTAACGCTCCGCGCCCCCCTCAGCAGAGATCGGAATTCATCCGACTCCGCATAACGCCTCACATACTCGCGAAACGCCGTGAAGCCGCGGGACGCCAGAGGCAGAGCATCCAGAGCATCCTTTATACCGCTGATCGCATCGCAATAAACGAGCGCCGCTTCAAGAAACCAGCCCTCTTTGTGATATTTGAACTCCAGTTTTTCCGCCAGTTTCAGATAGCGGCGGACAAGGATCATCTTATCGGCAAACGCTCCGATGCCTTTCATCAGTCCCGCCTTTTCCATATCCTGCATGACTTCATGACGATAGCGGATGGTATCCGCATCGCGCACCGGTGTATGGAAGAATGGCAGGAGGTTATATTCTTCCTTGCGCGCCGCAATCGCGCCGATGATCTGATCGAGATTCAAATCGGTGAAAAAAGCCGGCTGTTCTGCTGTTTCTTTGTGAATGTTGTCTTTATCGAAAAGAATACTTTGAAAGGTCATAGCACGCTCGGGTGAAGACAAATGGGTTCGCACACGTACATCAAAAACAAAATAGCCTCTACTGAAGAGCAACTCTCAGTAGAGGCTATCAGTCTGTTAGACGGTTGCGGCGAGCCTCATCGCCCAAAACACGTTGAAACTATTTTATCACAACAAAACACAGAACGATAAACTCACATCAGAATCTTATTCGACCCGGTCGCTCAATGGCCCCGTGCGCTCATAGAATAAATCCATCAATACCTGTGCAAGTTTGACCGAATCATGCCGCCAGGGATAATCCTCGTTGACGAGATCGGCGCAGTAGATGCGCTCGTCGCTGAGACTGCGTTCGTCGGCGCG
>JBHORD010000189.1:0-8076 GCA_042408355.1 Anaerolineales bacterium | reverse complement strand
CGCGCGCCGCGGCGATTGCAGTAGCCTCCCAACACGGGTTGTTGCAATTGTAATGTTTCTGGCGCATGGCGGTCATTTGACATTGCGCCTGACGAGCGCTTTTTTCATGCATAACTGGGCTGGAGGCGCATGGGCGCTGTTTATCCTTTTGGGTTGCAATCGGAAAAAGCATCTCCAAATTGGCAATCATCGAAAAATACAAACGACAGGGACAGGCGTTGGATGTGTTGTATTTCGCACCGGGGTATCCGGCAGAGAAAAGACGCGTCACACCGCTGTTAATTGAGGAGCGTGGCGTAAGTATGATCGATTCGTGACAAACATTCAAAAAAGTTGCAACTTTTTTTGTTTTTGGGTATAAAATGAAAATAATTGGGTTTCCTTGCCACTCATTTTCGCGGCTCCGGGAATGGAGGCATTCAGAGTATGAGGAGGCGGTATGCGCTATAACAACGGACAAGCGATGATAAGGTGAGAATTTCCATGACCGAGCGCACCAAAGTCAAGTTGTATTTATTTTTCCTGTCTGCCTTGACCGTGGCGGTCCTTGTCCTGGCTTTTGCCGCCTTCTTTTGGGGCTGGAAATACGCTCCCGTTTATCAGTCGTTACCGCAAGATGTTACACCCGCTTCGACTCCTGCCGACCTTGGGGAACTGACTGCCCGGGTCGAGAATCTCGAATCCGTCCAGGACCAAAACCTGAAAGCCTTTCAATGGCAATTGGACCAGAAACTTTTCATCCTTGGCTCGATTGCCGTGTTCATCTCCTTTCTGGCGGGGTTTCTGGGGTATAAGACCTACGACGGCTTGGATAAGGTCATCAAAGAAAAAGTAAACGCCTCGCTGGAAAAGGCTCTCTATCAACTTGACCCGACCTATCTGCCGATTCACATCTACAGGGGGCGCGTACGCCGCGACCTGAAGGAGGCGGAAACGCCCCGCACCGCTGCCCGCGACGGTCTCCCCGATGTGATTCGAAGACTCGAACTGACTGGCTTGCTAAATGTGGGGAAAATCAACTACCTCGACAAGGTCACACAGAGGGGTATTACCGTCATTCCGATTGACGACGAAGCGGACGAAGAGGAGTTCATCAAATTCACTCAGGATGGGAAAGTGAGGCTCGATCCCGAAGAAGCGGGCTTTATCCTCTATGCCCCGTTTGGATACACCATCAAGAAGGCGCAAACTGCCTTTGAAAATACCACCATTGCCAACATTCCCGCCACGGTGGCCAGCATGGTGCTGGTGGTAGGACGCGGCTTGAAGAACCGCGAAGGCATTACCAGATAGAAGGAGGAGACCCTATGAGCGCTCCAAAGGAATTTCGCGTCACGCTGGAGACGGTCACGCCGCTGTTTTTGGGAGGGGCAGAGCCGAGACCATTACGAGATAGGATGGGAATGCCCGAATTACGTCCATCTGCTTTTCGCGGTGTGATGCGATATTGGTTAAGGGCTTTGCTTGGTGGAATATATGGAGACAACAAGATAAGCGTAGTCAAGAAAATTGAGGGGCAGGTCTTTGGCAGTGCAGGTGATAAGAATATAACTCAAGCATCACCAATCACTTTACGGATTGAAGCCCAAAAGATTGCTCCTCCTGAAAAATATCAAAAGATTAAAGATAAGAACGGCAAACCTTTAAGGCCACCCGCAGGGAGAGATTATTTGTATTGGTCTATGGATCAAAGCGGAAGTCTTGAAAAAGGAAACCTGCTGAACGCGCGGTATTACATACCTCCGGAATCTCTTTTTGATATATTGCTTGGCTTTCGAGTTGGCAAATACACAGAAGATATAAGAAAATATGCAATTTATTCACTCTGGTTGGCTGCACAGTTAGGTGGCCTTGGCGCTCGATCACGAAGAACGGCAGGCAGTTTCACAATCCATCCTGATAGTAAAGCTCCATATTTACCCGATCCGTTTCAGATCGGAACTAAAAAGTTCATCGCTGATCAAATAGCACGTGCACTCTCAAATATTCGAAAGGCTTTCAATGACCCACCCGTTGCCCATATCAATATCCCATCAAGCTTTGATGTGATCCACCCTGATGTATGTAGAATTTGGGTTATAGGTGTTGCAGAATCGAGCGACGGCATTGTGAAAGCAATCGGTGAAAGAATGCAGAGGTATCGAAGTCAAATTCCTCCTGGATTTACCAAAGACAACTGGCTGCTTGAACGGTCAATTTTTGGTTTACCGGTCAAAGGTTTGGATGGAGTGGGAGTTGAACGGCGTTCATCTCCCCTGTGGTTGAAAGTCTCAAAAGTTGATGGGTATTTTGTTGGAATTGCTACATTATTTAAATCACAACTATTACCAAGTGGCGAGAAGATAGGTTATATTGATTCGGGAGGAAAACGCCAATTTAAGCAACCCAGCGGAGATTACACCATTATTGAAAATTGGATTGCAAGCAACTTTGCTGATGCCGAGGAGGTGATGTATGACTGACTCCCTCCTCCTCTTCACCTTCTCGCCCGTGCAATCCTTCATTGCCGAAGCGCGCCGCGCCGCCGACCTGTACACGGGCAGTCAGATTCTGGTGGAACTGGCGAAAGCGGCGGCAGACTCGATTGGATGGGACAATGTCATCTACCCCGCCAGCCAGGAAGACATCCCCAACCGCATCGTGGCGAAAGTCCCAACGGACAAAGCCGCCGGGATTGCAGACAAAGCAAAAAAAGCGCTCTTGGACAAATGGCGCGCAATCGCTGACAGCGCGCTGGCGGAAAAGCATGAGATTGATGGGAAGCAGGAAGAAAATCCGTTTTTTCGGCACATTCCAAAGAACGATGATGTGTGGAAAAAGATTTGGTCCCGCCAAACCGATGACGATTATCTTTGGGAAATCTTCTGGTCCGCCGCGACATTGGAAGGGCGGGATTACAAAGAAGCATATCAGGAAGCCGAGGGACTGCTGAACGCCGCCAAGTTCAACCGTTCGTTTCGACAAGCCGAAGAGCCGGGCTTCAAGGACAGCCTGAGCGGCAAGCGCGAGGCGCTGCATCCGCAAGGTAAAGACGGCAGGGAATTCTGGATGAGCATTTCTGGCGAAGACTCCGATATCGCGCCCGTCCAAATCCGCCCGAACGGACGCGAGCGGCTGGATGCCATCGGAGCCGTCAAACGCTTCAGCCAAATTACCCGCGTGAAGAAACTCGAGGGTTTTCGCCATTTCCCATCCACGAGCAGTGTTGCCAGCGCAGATTTTTTCAAATCGGTTGAGTCTTTGCCAGAATTGGCAACCTACAACGACGCGGCAAGAGATTTGTTGAAGAAGAGGAAATACATTGTCCGTACGCAGGGAAAATGGCAATACGACGGCGACCTGTTCTACGAAGAGACCCTCACCGCCCAGCGCATGAAGAACGATTACGGTTTGACGGTCAGCGAGAAGGATTTGAGGGGACCCGCAACGAAATTACAGGAACTTTACGACGCGGCAAAGGAAGCCGTAAAACCCCAAAAAGACAATCCCTCCGCCCGCGCCAAACCCTCTCCCTATTACGCCATCATCGTGCTGGACGGCGACGACATGGGTGGGAGAATTAGAACTTGCGGAAGCGCCGATGAACACAGAAAGTTCAGCGAAGACATTGCCGCGTTTTCGAAAGCGGTAGAAGACATCGCGCTCAGGCATTTGGCATCGGTCATTTACAACGGCGGCGACGACGTTCTCGCCATGACACCGCTCTCCACCGCCTTCCAGTTTGCAAAGGAACTCGCCGCGGAATTCAAGAGCAAAACGGGCAGCGCCGCCTCCGCAGGCATCGCCATCACGCATCACCTCTCCTCGCTCGGCGCGGCTCTGCGCGCGGCTCGGGAGGCGGAAAAAGCCGCCAAAGCGGTGACAGGCAAAGGGGCGGTCTGCATCGCCCTCCATCGTCGAAGCGGCGAACCCGTCCAGATGGTCAGCAAATGGGATGACGAAGAAGGGCTGGTTGGTCTGCTCATCGGCTACTTCATGGACGACGGCTGTCTCTCCTCCAAATTCGCCTACGACCTCATCATCGACGCCCGCGCAGGCTCCGCCCTGCCGCCCGAAGCGCAACTCGCCCTCATCGAACGGTTGGTCAAACGTCACAAGACAGATAAATTACCCGAACCCAAACGCTTCGCCAGCCGCCTGCACTGCTGGTCGAAACTCATGGATGATTACATCCCGCCTCTGCCCGACGACGGGGTCAAAATTCCGCAGGGCATGGCGGAACTCGGCAAATGGCTTTCGCTCACCCGCTTCGTGGCGCAGGGAGGTGGCGCATGAGAACCCTCTTCATCGAACCGCAGGATGTCTGGCTTTTCCGCGACGGTCGTCCCTTCGACGCGGGCAGCGCCCACCGCGCCGAGAGCCTGTTCCCGCCCTCGCCCATTGTCTTGCAGGGCGCCATCCGTTCGCATCAACTGGTCTTGAAAAACGTTGACCTGACGAACCCTCGGCAAATCCGCGAGGCTGTAGGCGAATCGCTAACGTTTGACGGCGCTCTGAATTTGAACGGACTGACACTGAGTGGACCCTTCCTCGCCCGCCGCAAATCGGATGGAAGCATCGAGCGACTTTATCCCATGCCTGCGGACGTTTACCAACTCAAAAGCGGAGGCTTCAAAGCCGCTTCGCTTCATTCCCGGACCTTGGAACTGGTCTGCGGAACCTCGAGCCTTCTCCTCCGCCCCGGCGGTGACGCGGGCAAACCCGACGAGTCTCTCCGCTGGCTGACGGAAGAAGATTTGAAGAAATACTTTGCAGGCGAATCCTTCGAGGGCGTCCGCGCCGATGAACTGTACGAAAAAGAGAACCGCTTCGGCATCGGGCGCAACGAGCAACGGGTGGTTAAGCAGAGCATGTTGTACGAAGCCGAATTTGTCCGCCTGCGCGCTGGCGTGGGTCTGCTGGTGGACATGGACGGCTACAATGACGCGGGCTGGGAAGCGGGCTTGATGCAGTTGGGAGGCGAATCCCGCGCCGCGCGTTATGAGACGGTTGCTTCCGTTCCCATGCTGTCACAACCTTCCACACCGCCACCCTGTTTCAAAATCTACTTTGTCACCTCTGCGTATTTTAGCGACGGTGTCGAACCAAAACCCAAACCTGAGATGAATTCCTCTGATCCCAACTTGAAAACCAAACTATGGGAAAATTTTTTCGGCGGCGAAGTGGCGTTGGGAACCGTCGCCGTCCGCGGCTATGAAACCCTCGGCGGCTTCCACTGGGCGAAGAACCCCAATTCGCACGAAGCGCACCGCCCGTCCCGCCGCTATGTCCCTGCGGGAAGCGTGTACTACTTCAAAAATATAAGCGGGACGAAAATCCCCGAATCCCTCACCGAGTTCGGAGCCGAAATCGGCTTCGGGCGTTTCATCCTTTCAGAAACAAAGGAGTGGTAACCATGTTCACAGCCAAGTCCATGCTCTTCTTCTGCGTCGAGACCCCGCTTCATTCTGGCACGGGCCGCTCGCTTGGCACGGTTGATTTGCCCATTCAGCGCGAACGCTCAACGGGCTATCCCCTCGTGCAGGCAAGCAGCATAAAAGGCCGCCTGCGCGCGGAGACAAAAAGCCTGATCAATGATGATGAAAAATGGCTTACCATTTTCGGTCCCGAACAAGAGGCGACCGAAGAAGGTAAACGCTCCTCCGATTTCGGCGGCGCGCTCTCCACGGGCGACGCGCGCATCCTATTGTTCCCCGTCCGCTCGCTGGCAGGCGTCTTCGCCTGGGTCACCTGCGTGGATGTCCTTGCCCGCTTCCAGCGCGAGGCGGCATCCATCGGCTTGAAATTGGACGAAGGCGATAAAGGAAAATTCATCCTGCCCACCGAACCCAATAAAAACCCTGCCACTGCCATCACCGTCAACAAAAATCTGTGGGCGGATGGAACGAATGTCGTTCTCGAAGAATTCAGTTTCACGGGTAAAGATGAGCCAAGCCTTGCGCCGCTGGCAACATGGCTTGCGAACCATGTTCTGCCGTCAACTGCTGAATACAACTACTGGCGCGACCATCTTGCCGATAAACTCTGCATCCTCCCCGAAAACGCCTTCCGCGACTTTGTCCTCTACGGCACCGAAGTGCAAACCCACATCGCCCTTGATCCCGCGACAAAAACGGTCAAATCAGGAGCGTTATGGACTGCCGAAAGTCTGCCTGTGGACAGCATCTTCTACGCGCCCGTCCAATCCACCCCGCCGCGCAAGCCTGGCGCAAGTCTCACTGACGGCACAGCCATCTTGAACGCAGTAAAGAACACGGGCCTGACCCGCATCCACCTCGGCGGCGACGAGACGACAGGGCAGGGCATCGTCGCCCTTCATTTCGAAGGAGGTGCGTAATGTCTCCGCAAGGAAACACGGTCTCCCCTCAGCAATCGCTGGAACAAAAGCGTGCTGCTTTTGCGTGGAAGTGCATCACCGGAGTTGGTGAAGACCAGCGCAAGGAGTATTCGGGGCTGGCAAAGAGCGCTCCCGCCGATATTCAAGTTAATGGGTTAGGACAGGTTCTCGCGTTTTGGCGCGCCAAAGGTTATGAAAAGGGCAAACCGAAAGGGAACGCTCACTCCAGTATTTACGCGCATGTCTCTGAGTGGCTGGGAGACAAAAAACGATTCAATGTCACAAAGCAAATTGTCGAGGAAGGCACGGGAAACGCGAAGAGAAAAGTGGAAAAATGGGTTATCAACTGGCTGACTGAAACTGCCAGCACCGATGACTATCGCCGCGCCACCGCCGAAGCCATCGCGTTTCTCGTCTGGCTCAAGCGCTTTGCCGAAGCCGAACTGGACGAAAAATAGGCGGGAGCGAACATGGACTTGAAATATCCCATCCCACACGCCAGCGCCGAAGCCTTCGAAAGTTTTCTGACCAAAACCAATCCTGCCAACGCAGGCTTGGTCTTCGACCGTTTTGCCCCTGATACGCAGGAGGAAGAAAAAGGCGGCGGGAGAGAAGACCCTCCCAAGAAAAAAGGGCTTGTACAGGTTCGCGACCTTGCAAACAAAAGAGCCGATAAGGAGCTCCTCCAAAAGTGGAATATCCGCTGGCGCGAAACCGTGAAAAAAGATCACGCCGAACCCTTCCCCAAATCCACCGACTGGCGCTTCATCACGGGGCTGGGGCGCAAAGGTCCCCTTGAAGTGGGCTTCACCTTCAACCGTTATGGCTTTCCCTATCTGCCAGGGAGCAGCGTCAAAGGCATTGCGCGGGCGCAGGCGTTTTACGACATCGCCGAAGCCGTCACGGAAGAGAAACTAAAGATACTGTTTGAAAAGGTGTACGAGAACGTATCTGAAAAGGAACGAAAAGAGAAAAAACTTACGCCCTTCTCCGCCCTGGACGATGCCCTTTCAATGGAGAAGCAAGAGGAATTCGAGAGCGCCTTCCATGCCTGCGACCCTTCAAAGGATGCCAGGGAAAAGGCTGACAAATTTCGAAGAATTTTTGGCAATACAGGCAGCGCGGGCGGGGTAGTCTTCTTCGATGCCATTCCTGATGATCAAAACATCCCCGTCCTCGAACTGGATATTATCAACCCCCACTACCCTGAATATTACAAGGAAGGAAGTTCAGAATATCCGACCGACTGGCAAAGTCCCGTCCCCACTTATTTTCTCACCGTCGCGCCCAACACCAGATTCTGGTTTGCCGTGGGCCGGCGCGGTGAATCAAATAGCGACTTGCAAACCGACGCCATCCAGTGGCTTAAGGATGGTCTGGAAAACCTGGGCGCGGGCGGCAAAACCAGCGCAGGATATGGTTATTTCAAAGAGTGAAAGGAAGATCATATGCAAACACCGACAGGGGCTTTTGATAATCCATTCTTCACCATCCTCGGTGGCATAGGCACATTATTTTCGTTGGCAGCACTGGTCACAACGATTTACCTATGGGCAAAGGGTGCGCTCCCTGTCTTATGGAGACTCGGCATGGGGCTA
Source organism: Anaerolineales bacterium (assembly GCA_042408355.1). Taxonomy (GTDB): domain Bacteria; phylum Chloroflexota; class Anaerolineae; order Anaerolineales; family Villigracilaceae; genus Fen-1038. The sequence continues at coordinate 141 of JBHORD010000189.1, read as the reverse complement.
TCCACGAGGAAGATCGCCATCTTCGCAGAAGATGAGTTCGAAGGATTGAAAAACATGCTGGCGGACTCGAAGATATTTCAGGTGTCCAACATTAATAGGGTTGACAAAAAGTCTATAAAAAAAGCAGCAGAATACACCTTA
>JBHORD010000188.1:0-3764 GCA_042408355.1 Anaerolineales bacterium | reverse complement strand
CGACATTTGACCCTCCGGGTTATTTGTATATTAGGCTTGATCAGCGCCGGCTTTGGGCGTTGATCAACGCAGAAAGCGCAATTTTTTCTTTTGTATCAGCGTATGTCAACGGTTTCCTCGTTCGGCTTCAAGCGCATCGCTTTCAAGTGCGCTTGCCCTGGCGGCGAAGTTGAATCATAATGTGATGGCAAGTATAATCGCAAATCCCTGGAGAAATTAGTCTTGAACCTGTCCGAATCCGTTGAATTCGATGCGCGGGATCGAAAACAATTTGTCTTTCATGAAACCCGGCTCAGACGATTCATCCAATGGTCGTTGACGCGGCTGTTTCGTTTGATCATGAATCTCGAAGTGCGCGGCGTGGAGAATGTTCCGCTCGACGGCGCGCTGATCGTGGCCTGCAATCACGTCACGAACTGGGATGTCATTCCGATGCAAATCGCTTTGCCGCGCGTGATCTTTTTCATGGGCAAAGCGGAATTATTCAAATTCCTGCCCGTTGATGTTGTATTCCGCAATTGTGGCGCGTTCCCGGTATACCGCGGCGAAAAAGATGCGTGGGCGATGCGACACGCGCGCAAAGTTTTGGAACACGGGCAAACGCTCGGCATGTTCCCCGAAGGGACGCGCTCCAAAGGCAGAGGGCTGGGAGTCGCAAAAACCGGCACGGCGCGCCTGGCCATCGAATCCAATTGCCCGATTGTGCCGATGGCGATCACAGGCAGTGACGAGTTCTTCAAACATTTCCCGCGCCGCACGCGCGTGACCGTGACGTTCCTCCCTCCGCTTTTGCCAAAGCCCGATGAGACTCCACTGGCGTTGACGGACCGCCTGATGTTCACGCTGGCATCCGCCTTGCCAGAGGATATGCGCGGTGTGTATGCCGAGATTCCAAAAGGCTTCGGAAGTTGATTTACAGGAACGACACAGCGAAGCCCTTCTACTTTTTACCGCGTTCCTTGGCCGCCTTCATCAATCCCACAAACAACGGATGCGGCCTCATCGGCCTCGACAAAAATTCGGGATGGAATTGACTTCCGATCATATAAGGATGATCGGCGAGTTCCGCAATCTCGACCAACTTGCCGTCCGGCGACAATCCCGAAAATATCATCCCGGCTTTTTCAAATTCCGAACGAAACGCATTATTGAATTCAAAGCGGTGGCGATGGCGCTCTTCCACCTGCGGCACGCCGTAGACTTCGGCGGCTTTTGTTCCCTCTTTCAAAACGCACGGATACAGACCGAGCCGCATGGTCCCGCCCATGTCAGTGATGGATTTTTGTTCGATCATCAAATCAATCACCGGCGCTTCACTGCTCCGGTCGAATTCAGTCGAGTTGGCGTCTTCCAAATTCAAAACATGGCGCGCAAATTCAATGGTCATCGTTTGCATGCCGAGACATAAACCGAGATACGGAACCTTCTTCTCGCGCGCGTAGCGCGCCGCCATGATCTTGCCCTCAATGCCGCGCGATCCGAAGCCACCGGGGACGATAATGCCGTCCGCGCTTTGAACGATGTCCCAGCCTTTATCCTTTTCCAAATCCACCGAATGCACCCATCCGATCTCAACTTCGACGTCGTTGGCGAGCGCGGCGTGTTTCAACGCCTCGCGCACCGACATATACGCATCCTGCAGTTCAACATATTTTCCAACCAGCGCAATCTTTACGGATGGCTTTGGCTTACGGACATTGTCCACGAGTTTTTGCCACGGCTTCATATCCGGCTGGCGCGTCGCTGTGAGATTCAATTTTTCGACCAGATAATCCCCCACCCCCGCTTTCTCCAAAAGCAACGGCACTTCATAAAGCACATCGCTTGTCACCATTGGAATCACCGCGTTCTTTTCCACATCGCAAAACAAAGCGATCTTGTCGCAGATGCCGTCTTCGATTGGATAATCCGAACGCGCGATGATCATGTTCGGCGAAATGCCAATCGAGCGCAGCGCCGCAACCGAATGTTGAGTCGGTTTCGTTTTGAGTTCTCCGGTCGCGCCGATGTATGGCAGCCATGTCACATGGATGAAGAACACGTTCTCGCGCCCGACCTCATTGCGGAGTTGTCTCAAGGCTTCGAGAAACGGCTGGGATTCGATATCGCCAACCGTGCCGCCGATTTCGACGAGGACAATTTCCGCGCCGGTTTCTTTCGCCACCAACCCCACCCGGCGCTTGATTTCGTTCGTGATATGCGGAATCACCTGAATCGTCCCGCCGAGGAAATCGCCGCGCCGTTCCTTGCTGATGATCTCCGCATAGACTTGTCCGCTGGTGAAATTGCTGACGCGGCTCAGGCGGATGTCAATGAAGCGCTCATAGTGACCGAGGTCCAAATCAGTTTCCGCGCCGTCATCCAAAACAAAAACTTCCCCGTGTTGATACGGACTCATCGTGCCGGGGTCCACGTTGATGTATGGATCGAGTTTTTGCACCGCGACCTTGAAGCCTCGTTCTTTGAGAATCAAACCGGTTGCCGCGGCAGTCACGCCTTTACCCACCGATGAAACAACACCGCCGGTGAAGAATAGATATTTTGTGGTCATAAATCACCTCTCATAAATTTATCGCGCTGAGCGGAGCGACCGTCGAGAGCGAAGTCGAAGCGGATTGCAAAATATGTTTGACTGCGCTGCGTTCCCCTCGACGCGATGTCTGATACAAAGGCGGTGGGGAGGGCGATTGAGCCCTCCCCACCGGGGATTGCGTTCTTTTGCGTTCGAAGATTAATCTTCTTTTTCATCCTACCAACTTGACGATGTCTTCGGCGGCGCGCCGCATCTCGAGGAAGATCATGCCCAATTTGGCCTCCTGCCGCGCCAGGGCGGTCAGAACCGCTTCCTGCCCGACCGAAGTCAAAACAATGGAGCCGGAGTCGCCCTTGATGTAGACTTGTTCGAGTCCGCCGCGTCCCAGTTCGCCTGAAATGCGCTCGCCAAGGCTGAGCATCGCCGCGGACATGGCCGAGACGCGGTCCTCTTCCACACCCTGCTGGAGAGCCGAGGCCATGATCAAACCGTCCACTGAAACGATGGCGGAAGCTTCGATGTCAGGAGCGGCGGCCTGCATGGAGCGCAGACGTTCTACCATCTGTTCGGCACGGGATTTAGCCATTGTGTACTCTCCAGAAGTTAGGTCTGCTTGAGTTTACCATAAAACCTTTTTTACACAAAATTGCCCGACCGTTTCAGTTTTGATTCGTATACGAAGGCGAGAAACAAAGACACAACTGTCAACACCCTGCGCTCTTTCAGGGTTGCGAACCATCAAGGGCAGTGCGGCGCTCTCATTGCACCACCCAACAGACGATTGCAGGATTGACGGGATTGCCGCCCTCGCCGTGACATGAACATGGCTGAAAGCAAATTTGACCGCGCTTGTGCTTCATGTTAGACTCAAATGTTCAAAATCCAAGGAGGATGCCATGCGTAATCGTCAGGGATGTCTGGCGGGACTGCTCGAACTTTTCCTGCTGGACAGATTGTTTGTGTGGCTCGAACGGCGCTTCGGTTTTGGCCGCGGCTGTTCCTGTACGGGCTGTGGATGCGGCCTGATCCTGTTAATTGTTTTCGTGGCGGCGGCATTGTCCATCTTCACAAACACAAATTGGCTGCGTCCGTTCTGATGCGCGCGAGTCTGATTGGCTTTGTACTTTTTGCCTCGTTGACAGGCGCGGTCCCCGTGCTTGCACAGACGCCGAATTCGCCTGTCATCACATCGCCAACGAACGGACAGGTTGTGCAAGGTCAGGTTGCCGTC
>JBHORD010000187.1:0-30076 GCA_042408355.1 Anaerolineales bacterium | reverse complement strand
ATGACGATCCCCGGCCAGCGCTCCACGCTCAAGGACGATCTCTACATTATCCTTGTGGATTGGCAGCCGACAACCTCCACCAGCGCCACATTCAAGATTTTCGTCAATCCTTTGGTAAACTGGTTGTGGATCGGCGCGCTGGTGTTTTTTGTCGGCATCCTCATCGCCGCCTGGCCTGACCGCGATCCGGAGTACGCGGCGGCCCGCTTACGCGCCCGTCACGCCGAACAACCCAGCGCGGCAGACTGATGAAATGCGTTGGAAGATGTCTTTGATGAATCGAAGTTTACGGTTTGCAATTTACATTTCGATTTTTGGAATCGTTCTCGCCGGATTTTGGGCGGCGGCGGCCCACGCGCAGAGTCCGACGCCGACGGATGACGAAGTTAACCGAATCGCGCATCAACTGTATTGCCCCGTTTGCGAAAACACTCCGCTCGATGTGTGCCCCACGGAAGCCTGCCGCCAATGGCGCGATTTGATTCGACAACAGCTTTCCGAGGGTTGGACGGAAACGCAGATCAAGCAGTATTTTGTTCAGCAATATGGCGCGCGCGTGCTGGCTGAACCGCCCGCATCGGGACTCAACTGGCTCGTTTACCTTCTTCCGCCGCTCATCATTTTGGCCGGCGCCTTCTTTTTGTTCCGCGCCATGCGCGGGTGGCTGAAGCCGCCGGCGGCCTCAGCCGCTGCCGGGGCGGGAGAAGAAGCGCCACAAGACGAATACGTGGCGCGTTTGGAAGAAGAATTGAAAAAGAGAAAGTAAAAGTCGGAAAGCGATGACGCCCTTTGTCGTCGCGGCGAAGCCGGGGGACTCGCCATCCGTCTCACAGGAGAACTTTATGAACGAGACTGCGAAAGCCGCTCCGCGCCGCAGCGTCCCGCTGTGGGCTCAGATCGCCGTCTGGGCTTTGCTGGTTGGATTGCTGGTGGTTATTGCCATGGGTCTCAATCGCTCACAGCAAGGACAGGTTCAGCCCGGCGCGAACATTCCTAATTTTTCAGTGCCTTTATTCAGCGGATATGAGCTGAATGGAAAGACCCAGTTCAATCTTGCAGATTATCACGGCAAGGTTGTGATGGTCAACTTCTGGGCTTCGTGGTGCAAGCCGTGCGAACAGGAAGCCGCCGATCTCGAACAGGCCTGGCAAATTTATAAAGATACTGGAAACGTCGTTTTCATCGGCGTGGATTATGTAGACACCGAACCCGAAGCGCGCGCGTATCTCCAGAAGTTCGGAATTACGTTTGCCAACGGACCGGACCTGGGAACAAAAGTTTCACAACTGTTTCGCATCAAAGGCGTCCCGGAGACGTACTTCATTGATCAAAACGGTGTGCTCAAATATGCGCAGATTGGGCCGTTCTCCTCGGTCAGCGACATCAAAGCCATCATTGATCCACTGTTGAAACAACAGCAATAGGAAGATGAGATGGACATTGGCGCAATTCTTTTAATCGTCGCTCTCCTGCTCGGCGTTGGACTCTATCTTGCCGCGCCGTTAATGGACAACCGCATACGCCGCGCCCCCGAAGGCAACCAGGAAATTTCTTCGCTCATGGCGGAACGCGACCGCGTCATCAACGCCTTGCAGGAACTGGATTTCGATTTTCGGCTTGGAAAGATACCCGAGGAAGATTATCCCTCCCAGCGCACCGATCTTTTGCAAAAAGGCGCGGAGGTTTTAAAGAAGCTGGATGCATTAACATCGGCAAAGAGCGGAGACAACGATTTCGAGAATCGTTTGGAGAAAGCGGTAGCCGCGCGCCGTGCGGATGCGGCAAGAACTTCAACCGCGCAAATCTCCGACGACGACATAGAATCCATGCTGGCGGCGCGTCGAAAAGAGCACAAGTCGAAGTCGGCGGGGTTTTGTCCGCGCTGTGGAAAGCCCGTGATGGTGTCTGATCATTTTTGCCCAAACTGCGGAAAGGCGCTGACATAAACAAAACGTAAAACGCAATTTGCAGTTTGCTTATTGCGCTTTGACTTTCAAAGGAATCAAATGAAGGTACGGCTCCCCATCTTTCTTTTTCTCCTTGCAATGGCATTAACGGCCTGCAACTTTTCGCTGGCGGAGGATGTGACTCCGCCGCCAGGTTATGTTTCACCCACGCCCATGCCAACGCTCGGCGCGTTGTATCCATCCACTGCCCCCGATGTTCAGAACGGCGCGCTGATCTATGCCCAAAATTGCGCCGCCTGCCATGGCAGTAAAGGTCTGGGCGACGGCCCGCAAAGTATGCAATTGCCTGTGACGGTCCCCGGGCTGGGGCTGGCAGAAGTCGCACAGTCGGCGTCGCCTGCCGACTGGTACAAGATGGTCACGCAAGGCAATCTCGACCGCTTCATGCCGCCCTTTATCGGCGCGTTGAGCGATCAGGAACGATGGGATGTCGTTGCGTATGCGCTGACATTGCACACGACGCAGGATCAAATTGCACAAGGAAAGGCGCTCTTCGACGCAAACTGCGCGGGCTGCGCCGGCAAGTTCAGCGACCTTAAGAAAATGGCGGCGCTTTCCGAGGCCGACATTGTCGGAATCATCAAAAACGGAAACGGCGACGTTCCCGCCTTTGGAAAAAATCTTACGGATGCACAGGCGTACGATGTTGCCGAGTACATTCGAACGCTGACGTTTGTTGCCGCGGCGAATCCTTCCGCGACCGAAGCGGCATCCGTTTCGACGGCTGTACCCGCGCCTGCAAACGGAACCCAGGAGGCGTCTGCGGCAACGCCGTCCGCCGCGTACCAAACCCCGGGAACGCCGGCCGCCGCAACGTCCGCGCAGGGAACGCCCGCGGCCACAAACATTGCTGGCATCGGAACTGTCAGCGGGACGATCCAAATGGCAGGCGGCGGAAGCGTCCCGCCTAATTTGGCTGTTACGCTGCATGGCTATGATCATGGACAGGATGCGTCCGGCACCACCAGCCCTCAGGAAGTGCTGACGCTGAATGGAACGTCTGCTCCAGACGGGACATTTAGATTCGATAATGTCGCCATGCCGGCGAATCGAATTTTTCTTGCTGAAGTGAGTTATGGCGGCATCAAATATCAATCCACCTTCAGCACGGTCACTGCAGGGACAACCAACCTGACGCTGACGCCCGTCAAACTTTACGAGTCAACCACAGACTTCAACACATTGAAGTTTGATCAAATTCATTTTTATACCGACTTCAGCACACCCGGCACAGTGCAGGTTCTCGAAATTTATGCGTTTACCAACTCAAGCGATAAGGCTGTGATCATTTCAACGGATGGCTCGACGATTCCGTTTATCAAATTGCCGGACGGCGCGCAGAATGCCGGCTATCAAGCGGACCAAAGCCAGAACAGCGCGCAGTTCGTTGCGGCGGATCAAGGCGTGGCCGCCATCCCGAGCGATAAGCCGTATTCGATCATTGCGTTTTTCAATCTGCCTTATGATAATCAAGTTGAAATCAAACAGCCTTTTGTGATCAACGCCGCTTCCGTCGTCCTCCTTATTCCAGATGGGATGAAAGTGAGCGGCCCGCAATTGACGAACCTCGGCGTTCAAGCGATTCAAAATGTGAACTATCAGGAGCTTCAGGCCTCCCATTTAAACGCCAGCGACGTCCTTGATTTCACCGTCAGCGGACAGCCGCCGTCGGCGGCCAATGCCTCTGCCGCAACGACGACCCATACCACCCAGGGTTTGCTTATCGGCGCAGGAGCGTTGGGCGTTGTTCTAATCGCCATTGGCGGATTCCTTTACATTCGCGATCGCAGACGGATGGGTGAAGAGGAGGAAGAGGAAGAATCTGAATTTGAATCGTCCGATGAAATTCTGGACGCCATCCTTGCCCTCGATGATTTGCACCGCGCCGGAAAAATTTCGGACGAGGCGTACAATCAGCGCCGCAATGAATTAAAAGAACTGCTCAAAGGAATGATGTGATGTCGAGGTCGAATGCTCGAATAGCGTTATTCGAAATTCGAAACACTGATAAGCCATGATTGAAGTCAGGAAACTTATTAAACGTTTCGGCATGAAAACCGTCCTGCGCGGCGTGGACTTTGACGTTCAACCCGGCGAGTTCGTTGCGCTGCTCGGCCCCAATGGCGCGGGCAAGACGACGTTTTTGCGAATCCTCGCTTCGCTGTCGCGGCCGTCGCTCGGCGAAATTCGCGTGGCGGGGCATCGTCTTCCGAACGAAGCCGCGGCGGTACGGGCGCGTTTGGGGGTCGTCTCACATTTGCCTTTGCTTTATGGCGATCTGACCGCCGAAGAAAATCTTGTTTTTTTCGCGCGCATGTACGGCGTGGCGGATTACCAATTGCGAATTACAGAAGTCCTCGAAATGATCGGGCTTAAAAACCGCCGGCACGATCTCGTCCGCACGTTTTCGCGCGGCATGCAGCAGCGTCTTGCTATCGGACGCGCCGTGCTTCACGACCCGGATGTGATGCTCTTCGATGAACCGTACACCGGCCTCGATCAGGATGCATCGTCCATGCTGGATGATGTTTTGCGTTCCGTCGCCGCGCAGGGGCGGACGGTTGTGATGACCTCGCATGATCTGGCGCGTTCTGAAGAATTGGCGACGCGCTTCGATGTGTTGTCGCGCGGCATCATCGCGGCTTCTGCCACGCGCAGGGAACTCAACAAAAGCAATTTGCTCTCATTCTACAAACAGGCGCTGGCAGGTTGACATGGTCACGAAATCTGCCAGTCTTTCAAAATCCGTTACCGAACGTTCGACATCCCCCAATCTTTTCAAAGCCACCTTAGCCATTGCATGGAAAGATCTGACCGCCGAATACCGCTCGCGCGAACTCTTTTCTTCGATGCTGGTCTTTTCATTGCTGGTGATTTTGATCTTCAACTTTGCCCTCGAACTTGACGTCAAGACGCGTCAATCCGTGACTTCGGGCGTGCTCTGGGTCACCTTTGCCTTTGCCGGCACCCTCGGCCTCAACCGTTCGATGGCCGTTGAAAAAGATCGCGGCTGTCTCGACGGGCTTTTGCTTGCCCCTGTGGATCGCGCCGCGATTTACTTCGGCAAGGTCATCAGCAACCTGGCTTTCATGTTGATTGTCGAAATCGTCGTCCTGCCAGTTTATTCGTTTCTTTATGGCATCAATTTATTCAATCCCGGTTTATTGGCGGTGATCCTGCTTGGCTCGATCGGTTATATTGCCGTCGGGACACTGCTTGCCAGCATGGCTGTCCAGACGCGCACGCGGGATGTGCTTCTGCCCATTTTGCTGTTCCCGGTCGCCGTCCCGGTTTTGATCGCGGCGGTCAAAGCCAGCGGCGGATTCCTCAACAGCGATGAGCTCTCGATGATCCTGCCGTGGATCAATCTGTTGATCGTCTATGACATCATTTTCGTTGCCATTGCTTTCATGGTTTTCGATTATGTGGTAGAAGAGTAAAATCTGAACAGGAGCACCTTATGCAGCCAAAATCAATCACCCTTAAAGTTCTGGATATTGTTTCTGTACTTCTGCTGGCGGCGGCAACCTATCTGGCTTTGGTCTACGCACCCGAAGAGGCCACGATGGGGCAGGTCCAGCGCGTTTTTTATTTCCACATCGCCACCGCATGGGTCGGCATGTTGGGCTTCCTCGCCGCGGCTGTAGCGGGAATCGTTTATCTTCGAACCCAGAATCCCAAATGGGATATCGTCGAAGTCGCCGCCGTTGAGATCAGCCTGGTGTTCTTCTTCATCACCATCGTGCTTGGTTCGATCTGGGCGCGCCCCGTCTGGAACACGTGGTGGACGTGGGACCCGCGCCTGACGACTGCCGCCATCACCGAACTGATTTACATCGCCTATTTCATGCTGCGCGAAGGAATTGAAGACCCCGACCGCCGCGCGCGTTTTGGCGCAGTGTACACACTGGTCGGATCGTTGAGCGTGCCGATTACCTTTTTCTCGATCCGGTTGTTCCGCACCATTCATCCGGTCGTCATCGGCAGCGCCGACCCAAGCGCAACCGGCACGTTCGATATGACAGGCGGTATGCAAGTCGCATTTTTCTTTGCGCTGTTTGCCTTCACGGTGATCTTCGTTGATCTGTTCTGGAACCGCATCCGCATGGGCAATCTCGCCGCAAAAGTGGAGCAATTGAAACTCAAAATCACGCATTAGGAGCATACGATGTTTTTGCAAGATGCACCTCCCGACACATCCGGTTATATGATCGCCGGTTATGTCGTCTTTTTCTTGGTCTCAGCCATTTATTTGTTCAGCTTATTTGTCCGCTCACGCAACCTGAAACAGGATTTGAGCGCGCTGGAAAGCATGAAGGAAGAGACCCCCGTCAAAACTGAAACGACGCCGCCAAAGCCAAAGCGGAAGGCGGCCGCTGGAAAATCCAAATCGAAGCAGGCCGGGAAAAAACCTGCAAAGAAAAAGTAATTGCGCATTCGGCAGAGTCCGCTATAATGTCAGCGGACTTTGTATTTTATGAAGATTCGCCCGCGGCGCCGAACCTTCGTAAAGGGGATGATCGTCTTTCTGCTGGTCTTTGGCAGTCTGGCGCTTCTTCCCGCGACTCCAGGCCGCGCAGCCCGGCCCGCAGATCCTCCTGGCCCCGACCGGGTCGCCGTCATCAACATGGACGCAACGCTTTACACCTGGTGGATGGCATATTGGAAAAACAACAAGACCGTCTGCTCGATTGTCATTGATCACGAAGGTCCGCCTACTTTGGGGGATGTTTATTCCAACTGCGATCCAAATGTTTATGATACATGGAAGGATCAAAAGCCCTGTTTCAATTCCCCGCCGGCTACTTGCCCCGGCTATTATGTTTATCTGGCGGCAACTCAACCGACCCAAAAACAAGTCACAGTGAAACTGCCGCCCGCTGTTGTTTGGATATCGCTCGATAACTGCAACGCCGTTTCGAGGTCCGGTACGAACATTTGTGAGACAACTCCAATCCTTGTGCTTCAGGGCCAGGAGCCGCTTCCCAACGAACACATTCTGCGTATCGAAGGCACAATGGACGGCATCCCTTTCACTTGTGGACCAGTGTGCAAACTTCAACTGGCTCCCACAAATTCAAAAGGCGTTGACCTGGAATTTTGGGCATGGTCAAGTTACGGCGACAGCAGTTCGGTATTCAGCGCGCAGGTGCGCGTCGCCGCGGTCGACGCGGGCAACCCCGATCAAAGCTCTTATTATGTGGACGTTCTTTCGAGCCAGTGGAAGGGAGTCAAGGCGCCCTCCTGCGCCACCACCTGGGGTATTTTTCCGCCGGTCGGCGGACCGCCCGCCTGGTTAAGCACGCCGAAAGATCCGTCTGAATTAACGAGCGATATTCCCTACAATTATCTTTCGGCAAATTTGATTTTGCAGGGTGCGGTCAATGCCAGCGCTTGTCCCGATGGCGGACTTCTGGTCGGCGGCGGCGCCAATCAGTGTGGGCAGGAAGCCGCGCGCGGCGCAGTGGATCAATGGCAGAATCAATTTGATTCGCTCATCATCAATGTTGCCAACCAAACCGGCGTGCCGGCGCAATTGCTCAAAAATCTTTTCGCGCGCGAAAGCCAGTTCTGGCCAGGCGTCTTTAAAGCCAGCGCCGACGCAGGTCTTGGTCAGCTCACCAGGAATGGGGCAGACGCCACTTTGCTTTGGAATCCGTCCTTCTTCGCGCAATACTGTCCATTAGTGTTGTCGGCGCAGGCATGCAGTAAAGGCTATTTGAATCTTAAATCTGCTGATCAGGACTTATTACGTCAGGCGCTGGTCAGCAGCGTCAATGCCGCCTGTAGTGATTGCCCATTGGGGATTGATCTGAGTCAGGCAAACTTCAGCGTCGGTGTGTTCGCCCATACATTGCTTGCCGCTTGTGAACAGACCGCTCAGGTCATTCAAAACAACACGGGCCAATTGCCGGCTTCCATCGCTTCGTATGAAGATTTATGGAAGTTCACGCTTGTGGATTACAACGCGGGCGCAGGATGCCTCGGCCTGGCGGTGAACCAAACATGGAGCACCGAGCATAAGCTCACGTGGGACGCCATGTCCTCGCACTTCACGGATGTCTGCGCGCCGGCAAAGGATTATGTCAACGATATTAGCCAATAAAAGCGGCGTACTGTGAAAAAGATTTGGCTGATATTGTCTCTCACGTTCTCTCTTGGACTTCTGGCTGGATGCGGATCGAGGGAGATGAATCTAACCGAAGCCGACAACGGGCAGCCTGCGACGCTTTACGTGGGAGGCAAAATAGTGATCGAACTCCCTGCCAATCCGACCACAGGGTATACATGGGAGGTGGGCGAAATGGATACGAACATTCTCAAGCAGACCGGCGGGACGGAATACAACAGTTCAAGCTCGACCCCTTTGGGTCAAGGCGGGACTCAAACATTACGCTTTCAAGCGATTGCGCCCGGCAGGACAACATTGAAATTGATCTATCGCCGTCCTTTTGAAATCAACACGCCGCCGGTACGAACTTATACCATTCAGGTGATCGTCGTGCCTGTGGGACCTTCCTGAGGATGTTTTTGGTTTGCTTCACCGGGCTATAATTTCCAATGGAAAATTTTGTGCTAAACTAAAACATCCCCCTCGCCCTGTTTCCCCTTCCATCAGGAGAGGGGAGGGCTTTATGGAGATATTATGCTCACCAACATCGAAAAAATCATCTTTGCAGTTGCAACGCTCCTCTCGCTTTACTTTACCTATCGCGGCGTGGATCGAATCATCAAACTGATTTCCAGCGGACAGGGCAGGCCCGATTGGAAAGCCGCATTCAAACGCATTCCCGAAGTCGTTGCAAAAGTCCTTCCGCTTCAGCCTGTATTTCGTCTCAGGTTGTGGCCCAGCATTTTTCACGCCATGATCGCATGGGGCTTCCTGATTTTTCTGGTTGTCAATCTTTCCGATTTGACTTATGGGTTTACCGGCTTCAACATTCTTGAACAAACCGGAGCGTTCGGCGACGTTTATCGCTTGATGGCGGACATCGCCAATCTCGCAATTCTTGCCGGTATGATCGCAATGGTCATCCGCCGCTTCGTTCTTCGACCCGCGACTCTGTCCACGCGCAAGACGACGCTGCTCAACCCGAATGCGCGCGCCGGCATCAGCCGCGATTCAGCCATCGTGGCCACATTCATTATTGTCCATAACGCATCGCGCTATTTGGGCGAATCATTTCATTTGGCCTTAAACGGAATCCATGACAGCTGGCAGCCAACCATTTCAGCGGTGGCCGCTTTATGGTCCGGGATGAACGCTAACACATTGCTCATCGGCGAGCACGCCATGTTCTGGCTGTCGCTCGGCGCGGTGGTTGCGTTCCTTCCCTATTTCCCCTATTCAAAACACATCCATCTTTTCTTCGCGCCGCTGAACATCTGGATGAAACCGCAGAGGCGTTCGATCGGCGAATTGAGTTACATCAATCTCGACGACGCTTCGATTGAACAATTCGGCGCGGCGGCGATAAAGGATTTGCATTGGGAACAGGTGATGGACGCCTACGCCTGCATCATGTGTTTCCGTTGCCAGGAAGTCTGCCCGGCATATAACACCGGCAAAGCGCTTTCACCTGCCGCGTTGGAAATCAACAAACGCTATAACTTCAATTACGGCGGCGGCGCGGATAGACCCATGCTGGAATTGATTTCGGAAGAAGCGGTGTGGGCCTGCACATCCTGCGGCGCGTGCGTGGACATTTGTCCGGTCGGCAACGAACCGATGCGCGACATTCTCGAAGTGCGGCGCAATCTTTCGATGATGGAAAGCAAATTCCCGAAGCAGTTGGAAACGGCGTTCAAAGGAATGGAACGCAACGCCAACCCGTGGAATGTTTCGCAAGCCGATCGAATGAAATGGGCGGACGGTTTGAACGTCCCGACGATTGAGAAGAATCCCGAACCGGAAATTTTGTGGTGGGTCGGCTGTGCGGCGGCGACCGATGCGCGCGCCCAAAAGACGGCGCAAGCCTTTGCAAAAATTTTGAACGCGGCGGGAGTCAATTACGCGGTGCTTGGACAGAACGAACAATGCACCGGCGATTCCGCCCGACGCGCCGGACGTGAAGATATTTTCTTTGGATTAGCCACAGCCAATGTTGAGATGTTAAACGAGATCAAGCCAAAGCGAATCGTGACGACCTGCCCGCATTGTTTACATACATTGAAGAACGAATATCCGGCGTTCGGCGGAAATTACACCGTCATTCATCACACGCAGTTCATCAACGAATTGGTCGGCGCGGGAAAAATTCAGATGAATCTCGAAGGCGATACGATGAAGATCACCTTCCATGATCCATGTTATTTGGGACGGCACAATAAAATCTTCGATGCGCCGCGCGAGGATTTGAAGTCGGCTGGATTGGAAGTCATCGAAATGCCGCGCCGTGAGTCAAAGTCGTTTTGCTGCGGTGCGGGCGGCGCGCAGATGTGGAAGGAAGAGGAGCAAGGCACAAGCCGCGTCAATGCAACGCGCTTTGCCGAGGCAAAATCAACGGGCGCAGAAACGGTCGCAGTGGGTTGCCCATTCTGCTTGACGATGATGACCGACGCATCCAAAGCCGATGGCGGCGGGATTCAGGTCAAGGATGTGGCGGAGCTGGTGGCGGAAAAAATGAAGTGAAGTGAACAGTGAGCGGCGACAGAAGACAGGACAGAGGAACATCTGTCCTGTCTATTTTTCGCGGTCAGAATGGCAACATAACTCCGATCATTTTGAAACCGGCATAGATCAAGAACAATCCCACGATTGCCATCCAGGGGAGTTTATCAATCAGGGCAATCAATACGTCCCAGCCGGTCGACTCTTGAATGACGATGTCGTATCTTGGTTTGAAAACGCCAAACCAGATCAGCACACTCAAAACCAGAAATGCAACGCCCAGCAAAATCAGAATATAGCCCACGATAATCTGCATCGTTGCCTCCTTGACCCTGGAGTGTTTGCTTACATCATACAATTTTTCCGCCGGCCTGGCAACATCGGCAAATATTCACCTCCCAAGAGCCCTTTCAAGGAACAGGTGCGTCAATGTTTTCTATTGACTTAACAAATCTGCAAAGTATAATGAGAAAGGTTTGTAGGGGCCGGCTTTAGTCTTTCAGGCGTTTGTTTGAGTTGCAATTATCAAGACGGTTTTATTCCATTTCAAATTTGTTCTCGGGTTAAAGGTTATTTAAAATCCATTAGCGGTTGGAGGAGCGCGATGCATCAGAAATTTTTCGAAGTTGGTTTGACCCGCTGGTTTGTTAAGCTCTTCAACGTCTTGATTGTGCTTGCGACGCTCCTTCAAACCTCCACGGTGGTGTTCGCCGAAGGAAGCCGGGATTTGTATCCGAACGGCGCTTCGGGCAGTCGGGGCAACATCGAATGGCGGACAAGCAGTTACGGGCCGGCTGGCAGTACGATCTATCGCCGCACCTTGTTACAGGTTTTCGCGAATCAAGGCGAATATATCCTGATGGGATCGAGCGCTGTCGGCGTTTCGCTTGGATCAACCACTGGCGACATTCTGGTTTACAACCCGGGTTTGGTCACCGGCTCTCCCGGAACCGAAACGGTTCCCGCCTCCGCCTCTTTTTCCTGCAACTCTCAGCGGACGACAAGCGGAAATTCTTTACAGGGACAAATTACCAGCCGCGCGGAAGAATTGGCCGGACCGCAAGCTATCACAGGGGGCGGCAATTCCAGCGGCTACATCCCTTGTTACTATCAGGCCCCTTCCACCGGAATCTATGATGTGGTGATCACTGGCGCGGCTGGTTTTAGCAGCGATGCCCAGACAGACCCCACAGGGGAGGTTTCGCTTGCCAGCGCGGCCAATTTCAATTCGTCGCAAGACACAAATGTCTCCGCGTGGGATGTTACGGTGCGCAGCAGTACAACCACTTCCACAACGGATATGACGGGCCGGCTTTTCACCTATTACCTCGCCGAGATCACGGGAGGCAATGGACGTCCTCTCGATTCCTCCATTTATGTGGTTACAAACGACGGATTCATTTATCGAACTGATTTAAACGGCATGGATCCCTATGGGTTTTTATTTTACGGAAACAGCGTTGGTTTTTATGATAGCGATCATGCGACGCCTCTCTATCACGATGTCTTGTCAACGACCACGGCGGCGAATGCGAATCAATTGACACAGCTTCAGGGCGGAGTTTTTGTGGCGCCGCCTCAATTCCCAATCTTTTTCAATTATCCCGATCCCGCTGTGTTGACCGCGCTTGGCATTCCCACGACGCCTTCGGTGCCGCAATTAAACACGTTTAATTTTAGCGGCACGGCGGGAGGCAATCAAAGTTACTACAACACCGGCGGTTCATTCAGCTTCCTCAGCAACACCAGCGGATTCTTTGATATCATCATCAGCCGCGGCGTGGACTTTGACCCAACCAATCCGCTGAATCGAGTGATTCATGCCATGGGACATATCGGCACGAATACAATCAGTTGGGATGGAAAGGACAACAGCGGCAATCCTTTCCCTGCCGGCACGTATCAGGTCAAATCAACGATCCACGCCGGCGAACTGCATATGGCGTTGATTGATGTGGAAAACAGCGATCAGGGCGGCCCCAGTTACACACTGCTTAATCCGCCCGCCACCTGTGGATTGAAGTACGGCTGTTCCACGGCTTTTTATGATGACCGCGGCTATACAACCTTGAGCGGCGTTACAGTTGGGACGCCGGGCTCGATCCTTTGCGGATCCAATCCCCCCAGCATATCCAATGCGGTGGTTGATGGATTCAACAGCAGTGTCATTCCCAATCAACGCGCCTTTGGAACATCCAGTGACGGAAATGCGGGCGTCCCATGTCAGGGATCGTTCGGAGACACCAAAGGGCTTGATTTGTGGACGTACTTTCCAAGTGAGGCGGTGCTTACAATCGTGGTCGTTGTTAATTCAACCCCTCCGCCATCTTCATCCATCCGTGGAAACGCTCTGCCTCCGGCCGGCTTTGCGCCCAATGTCGTCACCAACCTGCCTGCCCAGCCGGCAGACAAGGCATACGCAAAGACAAATGGGCTTTGGCTGGAGATTCCATCGCTCGGCGTTCGGGAGAATATCGTGGGCGTGCCAAACGGCCCCGGCGGATGGGACATCACCTGGCTGGGAGATAACATCGGCTATCTCGAAGGCACCGCCTTCCCGACATGGGCCGGCAATAGTTCATTGGCGGCGCACGTTTACAATTCGGACGGAACGCCTGGTCCTTTCTTTAACATTGGAAAACTCTCATGGGGAGATCAAATCATCGTTCATGGCTGGGGAGAGCGTTATATTTATGAAGTCCAAACGGTGAACAATTACGTTAATCCCAGCGATAACAGTCTGGTCGTCAAGCACGAAACGTACCCATGGGTGACACTGATCACTTGTCATGGCTACTTTGAAAAGAGCAATTCCTATCTGTATCGAACCATTGTCCGGGCGATTCTCATCAAAATAGAGGCTGACAGTTAGCAAAGACAAATTTGATTTCCTGCATAAGCGCTCGCGCCGTTGAGAGCATGATACTTTTATTCACTTGTGTAAAAGACCCATTGAAAAAAAATCAGCCCGGGATAGGACGGGCTGATTTTTTTTCGCTCCATTCTTTATCAGTACGCTTTTTCCAATTGGCGCGCGTGATAATGGGCAAGATTACAGCGATGCAGCAAATCGTGATCGCATAAAATTTGCTTTGGATCGCCCGAGTCGACCAAACGGTGATCTTCGGAGAAAACGCAGATTCGGGTGGCAATCTCCTCGGCGAGGGTCAGATCGTGCGTGGCAGTGATAACGGTCTTTCCCTCCCCGCGTTGAGCCAAAATAAATTCGATCAGCCATGACTGACTGCGCGGATCCAGGCCGATCGTCGGTTCATCCAAAAGCCAGACATCCGGATTCAGACTCAGCAACGATGCCAGCGCGACGCGTCGCTTCTCGCCGCCGGATAAACGGTGGGGCGCGCGTTCCCGAAGCTTTTCAATGCGGAGGGCTTCGAGGGCGGAGTCGACGCGGCGATTCACTTCGTCGCGCGGCAAGCCCAATTGCAAAGGGGCAAAGGCCACCTCGTCCAGAACCGAGGCGGAGAATAACTGAACGTCGCTGTCTTGAAAGATCAAACCAACGCGTCTGCGAAAGGCAAAATTGAACTTGTCGTCGCGCAATGCTTCCTCCGTCAGCAGATTCCCGAACGCATAGATTTCGCCGCCAGTTGGAAAATACAATCCATCCAGCAGTTTGAGCAGAGTGCTTTTCCCGCTGCCGTTTGCGCCCAGGATGACCAGCGATTCGCCTTCGCCGACGGACAGATCAACATGATCCAGAGCCGTTTGCTTTCCTTCGTACTCAAACGATACCTGCCTGACTTCAAAAACCGATTTCGTATTCGACATTTCATACCTCATTAAAGAATGGATCAGCGCATCAATGACCGAGGATAATTGCCAGCGTTGTAATGCCAAGAAAAACGGACAACCACAACCAATCTTTGGCTTGCATTCGGAACGGCTTTAATGAAATAACGGCGCCGCGATAACCGCGCGACTGCATGGCAAGATACACCTCACTGCTCAAATTGAGCGACTTGTCCAACAGCGTTGCGCTGACAGCCGCCAGCATTTTTTGATTCTCCGATGTGCTTATTCGCCCGACCATGCGGCTCTTGCGCGATAGAAACATGTCGTTGGCGGTATGAAGCAGTAAATAAATATAGCGATAGGTCATGCCGAGAATTAAAATGAAGACATCCGGCACGCGCAAAACGCCTAACGCGTTCAGGACGGTATTCCATGGCGTTGTGAGAATCAATAAAAGCGTCAATGAGACCGATGTGCTGACGCGCAACAGCAAAAAGGCGGCGCTGGTTAAACCCGTTTGCGTGATTGTCAAGCCCAACGGCAAATGCCAAAGCGCCGGGCCCGGCGTGATGAATAGGGCGGGCAAAACAATCAATCCGGTGAAGAACGGAAGCGCCAGCCAAACGCGTTTGATCAGGAAGTCAGCCGGGATGGCAGATGTCCAGGCGAAGAACAACGTCAAAAAATAGATCGCAAGAAGAACGAGCAGACTGTGCGAGAGGCCCACGCCGATCAGCAAAGCCAATGTCGAAATCACCTTGACGCGCGCATCCAGCGATTGAAATAAGCCTTTGCGCGCGCTGATCTCTTCCGCAAACAGCGCCTGTTCGAGAGTCTGCGTGATGCCGTGCAGGGTGTGTTCTAAAATATCATTCCGTTTGCCGGAATGCTTCAACGATGAGGTGTTTTCCATGAGGCGGATCCGGTATTAGCCGTTGTCTTTCTCCTGTGCCTGGTTTTTGACGGTGATCAGCATTGTGAAGAGCCAGACGACGATCGTCACGATCACGATTCCCAAACTGGCGGAAAGCAGATATCCAAGACTGGCGTTGCCCAATGCGTGCAGATTGTAGCCAGCCAGCGGCGCGCCCCACAAATTCGACAGGCGTTCCAATCCCGCCGGAATCGTTTCGAGGCCGCGTTCGGATAATTGCTGGATTCCCCATTCGCCCCAGGCTGTGCCGGGCGCAAGCAACCCGAGCGGAGAAGCCACAACCAGAACGGCGACGCCGATCCACAGCCAGCGCAATTTTTTAATGGCGCCGGATGTTTCCGCCGCCGGCATTTCAGCGGCTTCCAGGACGCCGATGTTGGATCGCTGTAAATAAACGATGACCAGCGCTGTCAATAAGCCTTCCACAACCGATGCGACCAGCGCATGAGGAATCACCATCGCTGGTATCGAAACGGAAAGCGGATAGGGCGCGTATAAAGGAGCGCCGCTAGCCGATTTGAAAAGCAGCGGCTGGATTCCAAACTCAACGCCCGCGAAGAATGCGGCGATTGTTACGCCCAGCCATCCGCCAATTGCCGCGCCGATTGGGCGGCGTGGCGAAGTCTGCGGCGTGTTCTTTGCAAATGCCCGGTACACGGCGTAAGCAATATATGGGATCACAACCGCCATATTGAAACTGTTTGCGCCAATGGCAAGAATGCCGCCATCGCCAAAGAAAAAGGCCTGGATGATGAGCGCAATCGAAACGGCAATCGTGGCCACTTCGGGTCCAAGGAGGATCGCCGCCAGCGAAGCGCCTACCGCATGTCCTGTGGTGCCTCCGGGCAAAGGCACGTTGAACATCATGATGACGAACGAGTATGCCGCCAGCAAGGCAATCAACGGCACACTCTTTGCGTTCATTGTCCGCCGAATCTTGCGAACGCCAATGGTCCAAAACGGCAGGACGAGCAGGAACATGACGAGCGAAGTGCTCGGACTAAGATAACCGTCGGGGATGTGCATTGCCGTTGTTCCCAGCCAAACGAACAACGCGGCGTAATAGATCAGGAAAAATTTTACGGTTCGGGATTTGATGGACATTTGAACCTCCGTTTGTTATAAAAAGGAAGACACAATTATGCGATCAGGGATTCCGATTCGGTTTATTCTGGCATTTGGGACAAAGCCCGTATAACGTGATGTGGCTACTGATAAAACGATAACCGCTTGATTGTTCCAGGTTGCGGATTGCAGGCTCCAACGCCTCCAATCCGACCTCGAGGCTGCTTCCGCATGAGCGGCAAATCAAGTGATGATGGTTTTCTCTGGCAATCTGATATGCCAGTTTCTTCTTTCCCACTACATGAGCGGGCACCGCCAAACCAGTCTTTGCAAGAAATTCCAGCGTTCGATACACCGTAGGATACGTAAGCCCCGGCGCCTCGCGCCGCGCCTGTTCAAAAACTTCAGCGGGAGAGAGGTGCCTGCCTGAGTGATGCAATACATGCAAGATTGCCCGGCGTTGAGAGGTCATTCGAAAGCCGCGTGTCCGCAGTTCAGGAGCATAAAGGGAATCGCATGACATAAGTTTCCTTATTGCAAATATTTACAATAAAATTAATATATAGAATACCCCGTCCGCTCGATTCTTACATTAGACCTCTTGCAAGAATCAATAACTGATGTTACGCAGTTTTCCCTGTAACGCGGCATTCATACCGCCTGAAAGTGCGAGATAAACCTCGCTCTACGGCGTAAGGTAAGTCAATAAAATATCATGCTCCTGGCGGCAAGAGCGCTTATGCAGGAATAAACCGGCAAAATTCGCGGTTCGCCTTTTTTACGGTTCCCATTGGAATTGCATCAGTGCATACAGATACGGTTTGCCGCTTACATACTCCATGCCTATCGCCAGAGTACGCCAATCGAGACTGCCGTTTGCCTTCGTGCCGGGAAAATATGCCGAGTAGAAATTGATTCCCTTGTACGGCCATGAAACTTGATAGGTTGTCCCGCCGACCTGGATTTGGTTGCACGTCAGAGTGTAATTTTTGTTGAATACATCAAGCAAGGCTGGCAGTACAATTTCGTGAAAAGAGCCCCTGGTTGGTAAACCGCTTCCGGGCGCCAACCCCCAATCAACCGGATACGTTGACTCAAACAAAAATTGAGCGTGCGTTTGATCGTAATTGACGATGTGTCCATTGCGATAGTAACGCACATCCATGCCATGAAGAGGGCTGACCAGACTCGCCAGCAGTTTGCCGTTGGAGGTTTGCAGAGCAGATTTGAGGCGATTGATCAGGTTTGTCGCTTGCGGGTCATCGCAAAAACCGGCTGGAACGTTTTGTGTGACAATAAATTGCGGAAGCGCGGTCGGCGCTACCGTGGGGGAGGAATTTGGCGTAACGGCAATGGCAGGCGGAGTGGGAAAAGTCAACGTTGGCAATACTGCTGAAGTCGAAGTTGGAGACGGTGTCGGTTGTGTGTAGCGGGGAATCGTACAAGCTGTCATGCCCAGCACAAGAACGGCAAATAACAAAATGGTCGAATAGGCGGTTTTCATTTACAACTCCTTTCAACCAGAAACCGGCGACTTTCACCGCCGGTTTCCATTTTACTTCTCTTGTTTCGCTTCGTCGGCCATTTTTTGGATGATCTTTCTCCCAGCCGTCCCAAGCCCTGAGACCGGGTTGGTTAAGGCGGCCAGGGCTACTTCGAGAATATCGGGAGCCATACGCTGTACATTGCGAAGGTGTCGAAGGATGCTGTTCTCGTCGGGGTGGTCATTTTTTTGAATCACAGCCTCAACGTCCTTGATTTCAGCTTTGATATCTTGTTTGACCGTGGGAGAAAGATGCGCGCCTTCATCCACTGCGCGGTAAATCAAGGCAAAAGCAGACGAAAGATTTTGCGCGTTTTGAGTGATGATGTTGCTGTCTCCCATCACAATATTGCTGTGGGTCACATCGCCGCCAATCACAATACTGCCATCACCGGCACGAATTTTCTTTTGATCTGCCATGCAAACTCCTCGCTGTCTACTGTGTGCCGCTCACTGTTCACTTTCTTTCGGCGCGATCACCACGCGAAAGCCCAGATCGTCGTTGAACATCAGCGGCGTTGACCAATTCGAGAAAGAACCGCGCGCGAACCATTGGTAGCCCATCCATGACCCGCCCCGCACCACGCGATAGCGATGTTCTTCATCGTACCAGGAATTGGTCCATTCCCAAACATTGCCGCTCATATCCCACGCCCCCACCGGGCTGACGCCCTGCGGAAACGTGCAGATGGCAGTTGTTCCTCCAAGACCCGAACCGGCCGGGTCGCTGTCCCACGTATTGGCCGCGCTTTTGTCAAATTGTTCGCCCCATGGATATTCCTGTCCGTTCACGCCGCGCGCCGCGCGTTCCCATTCCATTTCATTGGGCAGGCGGACGGTGTATCCATCCGGCACAGCCACAATTTTCTTCGACAGCCAATGGCAGTACGCTTCGGCTTCGAACCAGCATACACCCACCAGTGGAAAAATGGGGTTACTCAACACTTCGATTTGCCAATAGTTGGGCGTATTGCGCCGATCGGGTGGACGATGATCGAGCCAGTCGCGTTCGATTTCTTCCAGAGGGCGCTGATCGTATTTTCCAGTGCGCCAATCCCAGCCGTCGTCGCTCCAGTATTCGCGCCGCTGGTATCCGCCTTCCTGAACAAAGCGCGCGAATTGAAAATTCGTGATCGGATATTTTGCAATCCAATAACGATACGGAATGGATCTCTTCTCCTTTTTGACGCCGAAGAGGAAATCGCCGGCTGGGACTTCCGCGAAACGATCCAGATCGGGCGGACGCCATCCGAGCCGGCCAACCAACATTCCCGAACGCCGCCTCAATTCCGGAGGAACGGCCGAATTCTGCATCGAGGGAATCAGTTGATGAATGACGCGTTCCCGCGTTTGTTGCGGCACGCCTCCGGGCCATGTATCCAGCACCGCCTCGCCCGCCAGCACAACCGACTCGCCGATCGGATCCGTCTTCAGTTGAACGATGGATTCAACCACCTCGCCCGCGACTTTTGGCAGCTGCTGGCGAATGCCAAGATAACCGATGGTCAACAATGTCACTTCATGCCATGCCTGTTCGCCGATGTGCGGGGCAAGCAGATCCACAATTGGTTTCGAATCTCCCTGCCCGCTTAACGCGATGGCCACCGCGGCAAGATATTCTTCGAACGTTAAGTGGATGAAACCAAATTCCCCCGGACCACGTTCAAGCAGTAATGCGGCATGATCGCGCACATCCTGCAAAAATTGACGCGCCGCCAATTGCGGGGAATGTTCGCCGCGCTCGGCAAAGATCTCTTCCAGTTTGCGGCGTAAATCTTCCCGGTTGACCAGTCCAACGCCGGGGCTGACTTCATGCATCCATAGGGCCAGCGGAGCCAGCACGCGAACTGTCTGAATTTCATCGAGATCGCGGCCCGGGGCGCGGCCCGATAAACTTCGCGCCCGGTTCCACGTCGAAAGAAGTGTGGTCACATATTGATCGTAAAGCTGAACGCGGCGTTCGGGCAGAGATACGCCCTGCCGTTTCATCAAAGCCAGGATGGTCAAAAGCAAAGGCGTGGAGGCTAAACGCCGGACGCCTTCGTTCTCTTGAATCGCGTCCAACAATTCGCGGCGGTCCGCTTCTGCATCGGCATGCGCAACCGCAGTGCTTCCCTGTGCTTGTTTTTCAATTGCATGAGTCCAGCGGCTGACGAACTCCTCAATCTCGTTGTCGTCGAAATCCACCAATGTGCATTCAACCAGACCTTCGGCTGATGGCCGCACGGAGCGGTAGCCGACGATACGGCTGGTCAATACAAATTTGTTTCCATTACGGCGGTGAAAAGCGTAAAAGTCGGTAACGCGTTCAACCACTGTATTGCGCAAATTTAAATCGCGTACTTCATCCAGTCCGTCCAGCAGGATCAATGCGCGGCCGGCTTTCAATGCCTCACCGAGCATCTGGCCGATCGGCAAATCGGCGCCGATGCCGGCGAAATATTCTGCAATGAAATCATCGAGCGGAACGTCCCTGGACTGCAATGCGTTAGCAAATGCCGCGACTGGCAGAAGGATTGGGAGCCAGTCGCCCAGGCCAATTTGTTCCCCCTCGCCTCGTGCGAGGCGAAGCGCCAGATACTTTAAGAATGTGGTTTTGCCGGCGCCGGGATCGCCCAGCACAACAACGCCCGAATGTTCCTTCAGGATGTCCAGCACAGGAATCGATTCGCCCAAATGCAAAGATTGTTGTTCGTCTGTCGGCTGGCGGCCTGCCAAACTCAAATCCCTCTGCCATGTTTCGCCCTCCGGCAGTTCCAGGCGCGCTTCGAGCGGAACATACAATTCCAGCAGATTAAGTTTCAAAGGTACGCGGTCCGAGACGCCCATCCCCTTGAGGCTGAGATAATAATGGCGGTCGAGCAAATAATTGAGATAGGCTGTTGTTGCCACCCGCAAATCAGGAGCGGGCAGGGCCGATTTGAAGCGCCGTCCTGAGCGCGTCGAAGGCTCCCGCCAGAGGCGTTCAGCCAGCACGACGGTCTGCGCATGGATGATGGTGCTGTCAGATACGTCGCCTTGCACTGCGATGCTCGAATCGCCTGTCCGCGTGGACTGCACACGCGGCGTCCGCGGCCGTGCCTTGATTGTCGTGGGGTCTGTCTCCAATGTCATGATCTACACCTCCAATTCGACGCCAGACGCTGAAATTTCCCCTGATTTTTACCAAACGCAGGAACGATTCTTTAAGGTTCCCAAAGAGTATACAGCGGTTCGCTATTTTTCGGGTTTGCTGTATTGAAAGGCCTTGACAGTTCAAAAATCGGGCATATAATTCGCCCAACCTGAAAAAATAGAAGACTGTGAAGAGGAAGAGTACGCGCTGAACCGGCGGTTCAGAGAGCAGGCGGCTGGTGGAAGTCCTGCCCGAAACGACAGCGCAGAATGGGCCTCGGAGTTTGACGGTGAACCGGCGTACAAGCCCAAGTATCCCGAACGGGTCGCTCCCGTTACAGAGCTAAGATATCAGCCGCAAGGCTTGTATCTGAAGAGTGAGGCTGGCTTGATTCCCGTTGCATCACAACGGGAATTTTCTTTAAGGTGTATGGCGCACCCGCACTGTCGCCGCAGCGTTAAGCGCCCTTATGCTCCAAGCCGACGGCCTAAGTTGGGTGGCACCACGGACTACGCGTTCGTCCCTTGTATGGGATGAACGCGTTTTTGTTTTCGCCCTTCGACAAAAAAGAAAGGAGCCAAAAATGAACGTCATGATGGAAACAACCGATTTGACGGGGCCGGAGGAAATAATCCTTCAGGAAAAAGACTGTGCTGTCGTTGATGACGCCTCTTTGTCTGCCGCGCAGGTTTTGTCTGAGCAAATCGAATATGCAGATGGCGAAGATAGCCGCGCTCCGCTCTTCGTCCCGTAGGCGCCGCCATGTTCAACATTTCTTTTCATCCGCCCTGAAAAGCTTGGATTTGATTCGTCCAACGGCTCAGAAAATCATTTCAAAAATCATAAGGAGAAAAAATGTCCGACCAAACTCGATTTATATTGAACGAAACGGATCTGCCGAAGTTCTGGTACAACATCCAGGCAGATAGCCCGGTGCCGCCCCAGCCTGTTCTGCGCCCGGATACGCTTGAGCCGGTCACGCCGGATTTTCTGTCGGTTCTGTTCCCAATGGAATTGATCATGCAGGAAGTCTCGACCGAACGCTTCATCCAAATTCCGGATGAGGTACGTGAGATTTACAAGCTGTATCGTCCAACGCCGCTCCTGCGCGCCCGCCGCCTCGAGAAGATGCTTGATACCACGGCGCATATTTATTACAAATATGAAGGCGTTTCGCCTGCCGGAAGCCACAAACCGAATACCGCCATTCCGCAGGCCTTCTATAACAAGATTGCCGGAACAAAAGCGTTGACCACCGAAACGGGCGCAGGTCAATGGGGGACGGCTCTCGCGCTGGCCGGAAACTTCTTCGACATTGATGTCGAAGTGTACATGGTCAAAGTTTCCTATCAGCAAAAGCCATACCGCCGCGTGATGATGGAAACATATGGCGCAAAAGTTTTTGCCAGCCCCACCGATCGAACAAACTATGGCCGTTCGGTGCTTGCGTCGGATAAGAACAGCCCCGGTTCGCTCGGCATTGCGATTTCAGAGGCGGTCGAAGTTGCGGCGACCTCCGGCGGCAAAAAGAAATACAGCCTCGGCTCTGTACTCAATCACGTGTTAATGCATCAAAGCGTGATCGGCGAGGAAGCCTTGAAGCAAATGGATATGGCGGATGAATACCCGGACGTTGTGATCGGGTGCATTGGCGGCGGCTCCAACTTTGGCGGGATCGCTTATCCGTTCCTGCGCGAGAATCTCAAAAATGGGCGCAAGACGCGATTGCTGGCCGTTGAGCCGACTGCTGCTCCGTCTTTGACCAAAGGCATATACACCTTCGATTACGGCGACACCGCCAAGATGGCGCCGGTCGTCAAAATGCACACCCTCGGACACAGTTTTGTCCCGCCCTCCATTCATGCGGGCGGACTGCGTTATCATGGCATGGCTCCAAGCATTTCCGCTTTCTACGATGCCGGACTCATTCAGGCGGTGGCTGTCAAGCAGAAGCCGACGTTCGAGGCGGCGATCCAATTTGCGCGCGCCGAAGGCATCGTTCCCGCGCCGGAATCGGCCCATGCCATCCGCGCCGCCATAGATGAAGCATTGGACGCGAAGAAGAAAGGCGAGAAGCGCGTGATCCTGTTCAACTTATCGGGTCACGGAAACTTCGACATGGGCGCCTACGAGTCTTACCTCGGCGGCAAGCTCGAAGATTACGAGTATCCGGCGGAAGCCGTCCACGCCGCGATGGAGGACCTGCCGAAAGTAAATATCCCCGCGTAAAGAAAAAACTTCGGAGGTTTTATAAAATCTCCGAAGCCTGTGTGCAAATATTCTCCTCCTTTGCAAGAGACCAGTGACGTTAACGCACTGGTCTCTCGTTATTCCCCAAATGCGATCACCGCAATGTGTTGATTCAAAAAACGCGGCGTGCTATCTTTGCCGGGGATGATTTGCCCGAGGGTATATCCGCCCGCGATTGGGACCTGCGCGCCCAAAATATCCTGAACGGCGCGAACTTCCAAGCCGGGATCGGATTTTAAAAGCATCTGCCACGCAATATCAACAAGCACGAGGGCGAAGGCAGGTTTTGCATCGCCCAACGCCAGCAAGGCCTGTTGTGCCGCCTGCGTCGCGGCTTTTTCGCAGGAGGCACGGCTTCCAACCAGCAAATACGCGTCGATGCCATCCCGGATTGCTGCATTCATACGAAAACTTCCATCCGCCTCGACGCGGATTGGCGCGCGAAGAATCAGTTCGTCGCCTTGCTCCACACCCAGCGGATACAGACGCGCAAGATAACTTAACGGCGGAAAAGCCCAATCCCGCGCGGGCTGACCGAAGAGCGCCGCATAGGCTTCCGAAGCCGGACGACCATCCAGAGTGCGGAGCCAGAAGCCGCGCGAACGCGTGACGCGGAACTGGCTTCCTACCGGGTCCCAGCCGTGAGCGGATCCAACTCCGATACGAATATTCCCGCGTAACAATGCCGCCGCCAGACTGCCGGTGCCGGTTTGATTTCCCGCTATTTGATAAGTGGAACCTGTATGCAGATCTCCGCTTGAAAGCCCGCCAGCCAATGAAAGAATCCCCGGTTGAATGGATGAACATAATTGTTCGGCATCGCCGTTGAATCCGTCCGCAAAAAACAAAGCGGTTTTGTATTCCGGATTTGATAATACGGCCTGCATCAGAAGATGTGCCGTTTCGCGTCCCGATTGAGCGTAACCCGGATACCAATGCGCCTCGGCATGAAAGTCGCCGCTCAATAAGGCCAGCGTCACTGAATGAGGATGCAAACCTGCGTTTGTCAAGCCGGCCGGCGCGCTAAAACCGATCAACGGCACATCGCCCAGCAGACTTGCCGCACCGCTGATAACTTCGCGCGGCTGATATTGATTCGACGCGATCAAGACGGCGAGGCTTGGCGAACTGACGCCGAGTCGATTCAATGCCTGATGTGCCGCCTGTAATCCCGCTTCGCGGCCGTCGAGTTCCTGTGCAAAACCGAGGGAAGCATGCATTGTCATGATTAATTCTCAGCCACCGGAACGGTAAAGTGGAAAGTGGTCCCTTTGCGGAATTCGCTTTCAAACCAAATGCGCCCGCCCTGCATTTCGACCAGGCTTTTTGTAATGTTCAGGCCCAGGCCGGTGCCGGGCGCCTCGCGCGCTTTTTGATCCTCCGATCGGAAGAATTTTTGAAAAATCTTCTTCTGATCTTCCGGGCTGATGCCAATGCCGTTATCCTTGACCCACAAATGCACCACCTTGTTTGCGCCCTCAGGGTCCCAGTGATTGGCTGAAACCTCGGCGCCAATCACAAGCGTGCCGCCTTCCGGCGTATATTTATTGGCATTGCTAACCAGGTTCGTCAGCACCTGTCCGAAGCGCGTACGATCCGCCCACACGTGCGGCAATTGAGCGGGCACTTCAATTTGAACGGTTTGTTTCTTGTCTTCAAGCTGGCGCTTCGTCGAACGGACCACTTCATCCACGAGTTCGCTCACTTCGACCGGTTTGAATTCAAGCCGTAATCGTCCCGCCTCAATCTTGGAATTATCGTTGAGATCCGAAACCAGCGTGGACATGCGCTCCACATTGGAACGAATTGTATTCAGGAAATTCATCTGCATGGCGTTGATCGGACCGACTGCGCCAGCCGCAAGCAGCTCTGTGTAACCTTTGATCGAAGTCATTGGGTTTTTAAGTTCGTGCGCAACAAATGAAACAAATTCGCTCTTTGCCAGATTGGCGCGTTGAACTTCGCCGTACAGTTGTGCATTGGAGATCGCGATGGCGGCATGATCGCTCAAGCGGTTGAGGAAGGCGATATCCTGCTGTGAATCGCTTGTGCTTTCCAGCATCAACAAACCGATGACGGATGCCTCACGGCGGATCGGAATCACGATTTGGGTGTGCGCCAGCGGAAGCAATCCGCCGCCCGCATCCGCCTCAAACTGGACTCGCTGCGGGAGTCCGCTTTCGACCGCAATTTTCAACGCCGGAAGCTCCAATGACATCACGCGCTCGGCATAATCCGCAACAAGCGCTTCGTAGCCTTGCTGGGCCACCACGTGTAATTTGCCGTCCTCCAACATTCCAATCAATCCCGCTTCTGCGTTTGATTGACGCATCGCCCATTCCAATGTGATGCGCATGGCGCGGTCCATTTCGAGGCTGGCGTTCAACTCGCGGTCAATGCGCTGCATCACCGAAAGCTCTTCGACGCGCGCCGCCAACTCCTGATCGGTCAATGTGTACAGGCGGGCGTTTTCCATTGCGACCGCCGCCTGACCTGCAAATGCAGTCAACAATGTTTGATCTTCCTCGACAAAAGGCAAGCCATCGCGGCGATTGATCACTTCAATCACGCCTATGACATTGTCCTTCACTTGCAGGGGCACTGCCATCAACGCTCTTGTGATAAACCCTGTTTGTGTGTCGGCGTTCGCGTCCCAGCCAGCCGAGCGTTTGACGTCATTTTCGATGACGGGTCGGCGTGTGTTGACTGCGCGCCCCACGATACCGCTTCCCGGCGGCAGGCGCTGTCCAAGTAAATCTTTTGCCACGGGTCCCACCGTCACGCGAAAAACGAGTTCCCCGGTTTGATCATCCACCAGAAAAAGGCTTCCCGCTTCGCAATTCAAAATGCCGACGGCGCTCTCGAGAATGCTTTGAAGCAAAGGATCCAATTCCAGGGTGGAGGTAAGCCGGCGCGTCACCTCGTTGAGCGTGCTCAATTGGCGCGCGCGTTGTTCAGTTTCTTGAAGCAACCTTGATTTGACAATAGCGCCCGCAGTTTGGTCCGCAATGGACTGCAACAATTCCAGTTGCCCGCGGGTGTAAACGGTCGTAGGATCGCGGCTTCCCACGCTCAAGGCGCCAATCGATTCGGCGCCGGCATTGAGCGGCACTCCCATCCACGCAAAAACGCCCTCCATTTCGGGGGCCACGCCGCGTGCCTGGCATTCTCTGAGATAATCCTGCGTAATGATCGGCCGGCCTCTGCGGATGATCTCCGGCGCGATTCCTGTGTTGGAAGGAAAGGGCATGTTCTCACGCGAGTTGACGCGGTCCTTGTTTTCTACAGCAAAGCCATAATAGAAATAATCGTTATCCTTGTTGTAAAGCGTGATATGAAAATGTGAAGTTGGAATAATCTGCGCAGTCTGGGCATAAATGAGCTCGAGCACATCATCAAAGGATAACGTTACGTTCACGCCCTGCGAAACGCGCATGAGAGCATTCGTTTCCTGCGCCCGGCGTTCGAGGTTGGCAACCGTTTGTAACCGTTGTATGGCGACCGAAGCCTGATCGGCAAGATTGTCGAGATAAACCAGGTCGCGAGGAGTATATGGCTGGCCAGAGAGCCGGGGTCCCAGCGCCAGCCAGCCTACGGGGCGATCGCGGCCCGGCAAGACCACAAAAAGACGCGCGCCGAGAAGCGTCAAGCGCGTCTGCTCCGATTTCAGACTCGGCGGAAGCGATTCGCCATCGAGATACAAAGGCAATCGTTCCTTCATGAAATACTGCGCCAGTGGACTGTTGGTCGAGAACCGGATATCAGTGCTTGCCCGGTTGTCATCAGCCGCCAACGAAACATATTGATCATTAATCGAATCGTACGTAAATATATGGACGCGGTCAGGCGTCAGCGCGGTGATGATTTGTTCACGCAGAATCCGGCTTATCGTTGCAAGGTCAACAGCGCTGGTCAGTTCGTGAGTAAAGCGTTGGACGCTTTCGTTGTATGCGCGTTGTCCCCGGAAGAACGCTGAGTCCACATAACCCTGCAAACGTACACGAATCGGATCAAGTAAAATCGCAACCACAAAAACCAGCGCACCAATCCAATATGGACTGCTGGACGGCATTGCTGATTTGAATATCACGCTCAGGCCGGTGACGAGAAGTCCGTACCCGACAATGATAAAAACGGACAATAGAAGATAGACGATTCCCTGCCGGACCCAATCGTCGGTGCGCAAGAACCGAAAACGCAGAATGGTGTATCCAAGCGTCAGCGGAAAGAAGACAACTGGCAGCAGCAAGTAAGGCGAGAATTTGAACAGGTTAAAGGGTGTTGTGATAAACCAGATTGTCATCGGGCCGAAGGCAATCAACGCTCCGGTTAGAATCATGCGCGACTGTGCCTTGACAACCGGCGACTGCGCGGTGAAACTGTGGAAGACATTTATCAGCAAATAGAGAATGCTGGCAAGACCAACGAAAGCATAAATCCAACGCCAGGCTGTAATGTATGCCGTCGGTTCGGTAAAGTTGAACAGCGTGGAAAAAGCATAGCCGGCCAATCCCAGTGAAACGATATAACCGATCCAGCGCAGGTAAGGCCGCTCGGTTACAATTTGATTTTCCTGTGGAAACGATAGCGCCAGATCAATCAAAGCCCCGCCGGCAATCGCAACGCTTAACGTCCAAACATACGTTAATTGATGCGTGGTAAATAGATCAAACAGAGAACCGCTGCCTATGCTGAGCGAAGACGCAAAGATCGCGAAGGCGCGTCCCGCCGACTCGGTCCGGCGCATTCCAAAGATCCACAAGCCGATGAGGAGAAATAGAAAACTAATGACGGTGGGGATGATGAAATATGCCGTTTCATCCTCAGACGGGAAAACATTCAGCGTCACCTGCAACGTTTTTTCCACGCCCGCGGCGGTTCGGATCGTTACCGGGATGGTCTCCCCGGGAACAAAACCCTCAGTCGTTGGAATCGTCCCTTGAATTTCTCCGCTCAAAACCTTTTGAACATCCGATGCGCTGTGAACAGAAATGCCATTGACGGCCACCAACTGATCGCCAAGTTGAATGCCCTGATTGTATAAGTCCCAGGCGGTTGAGTCGCCAGTCGGAACAGCGCCATTAAAGATCAATGTTTGCTCGAAGAATGCGCCCAGAAATGGCCTCTTCAGCCAGCCGTTGGCTAGAATCAGGGCGGCTACAAACGTTATGATTGCAAGGAATTGATAGATGAAAACGGCAATTTGAAGGAATTGACCGGATAAAGCGCTGGAACGCTCAGCGCGAAATGCACCAGCTAAAGAAGAACGCATAGAAGAAGCGGGTTTTACAGCCATAGTATGAATGGGAAATTGTACTTATATTATATGAGAAATGCATGGTACTTTCATAACAAAGCCGTAAGCACGAATATTAAATTCTGATGGAAAATCAAAAACGATTCCCCTTTTTGATCTTCAGATGAAAGTTAGGCCTCGTCATCCTATGGTCTTTTCGCCGCCGATTTCCCCTGGCCAAAGCAGATTCGCCCCCGGCTCAGTAAAAATCCTGCCATCTGTGGCGGACCTTGCCCGAACTCACTCCCGCCTTCAGAGTTTCCGTGGCGATTACCTGCATCTTGGTTGAGCCTGATTCGGCAAGGATTCAAGTCCCGCCTCGGGCTGTTCAATTCGGCTGGTTTCAGCCCTGCGACAGGAATTGTGGGGAATCACCGCGGTTTCCATCTTGACGGAAAAATAAATTCGCATATAATTGCTTCCGTTGGATATAAAAACTGAGCTGAACATGGCAAGCGCTTGAGGAGAAAAGCCTCCAAGCGCTTGCATTTGTTTGTCTCTTGTACAAGCCGACTACACGCTATACAGAGACAGCCGCCCTAATCTCTTTTAGAGAATGGAAATGGAGAATAAGCAGTGGAAACCAAAGGATTAACCGCCCTCCGTATCAGTCTCGCATCGCCTGAAACGATACTATCGTGGTCGTACGGTGAAGTGCTTAAACCTGAAACAATTAACTACCGCCGCTTACGGCCCGAGAAAGACGGGCTATTCTGCGAAGCCATTTTTGGACCAACCCGCGACTGGCAATGCTATTGCGGAAAATACAAGAACCCGCGTTACAAAGGCATCATTTGCGATAAGTGCGGCGTGGAAGTCACGCGCGCGGCTGTCCGACGCGAACGTATGGGGCATATTAGTCTCGCCACGCCTGTTGCCCACATCTGGTATACGCGGCGCATCCCATCGCAACTTGGAATGCTGTTGGATATCTCACGGCGCAACCTCGACCGCGTGCTTTACTTTGCCCAATATATCGTTACGTACGTGGATGAGGATGCCCGCCAAAAGGCCCTCAAACGCCTCGAAGATGAAATCTCCGTTTCAGAGCGTGAGCAGGCGGCGGACATCAATGGCAGGATCGCCGAGATCAAGACCAAGCGCGATCGGCTATTGAACGAAATCAACCAGAAGCGTGCCTCGCTTGAACAAGGTTACGATGAGTTCATCGCAGAACAACTGGAGCCTGTCATCAAGGAAGGCCAGAAGCTGGAAAAGAGCCTTCAGGATCAGATGGGGCAATTGGCTAAGAAGGCTGTTGTCTTCGAATTGACCGGCGAGAAGATTCTCGACGCCAACGACAAAGTCTCCAGCAAACACATCAGCCAGGTTCAGAAAATTGTCCAGAAAAAGCTGGAGGCGTTGGAAAACGAATTAAAGGATCAACGCGCTAAAGAACTTGAAGACCTCAAGATGCAGGCCGGCCGAATCAAAGCCGAAGCCGACATGCAAATGGAAAGTCTGCGCGCCCAACTTGAAGATCAGACTACCGCTTCCGCAGATCAATCCTCCCGCCAGCGTGATGAACTGCTGGAGCTTCGT
>JBHORD010000186.1:0-2028 GCA_042408355.1 Anaerolineales bacterium | reverse complement strand
CCCGAATGGATGGTTTTGGCGCGCCGGGTGGTGGATGAAATCCGCGGCGGCGAACCTGTGATGGACGCGCTGAGAAAATATCCGCTTGAAGACGGCGGCTATCTCGGCAAATATGTTTTGGTTGCCGCCTATCATCAGATGGTGGAGGCCGGCGAACTGCGCGCCGACGCGCGCCTGCTCGAGCGCATTCGCATGAAACCGGTCCGCACGCTTTCAGGGGTGACGACGGTGACGGTTTTGACGAAGCCGTATCCATGCCCCGGCAAATGCATTTTTTGCCCGACGGACGTGCGCATGCCAAAATCGTATTTGCCCGATGAACCGGGCGCGATGCGCGGCCTCGAACATGATTTTGATCCGTTTATGCAGGTCAGGTCGCGGATTCAGGCGCTTGAAAATTTGGGTCATCCGAGCGACAAAATTGAATTGTTGATTTTGGGCGGCACGTGGAGTTCGTATCGCCGCGATTATCAGGAATGGTTTGTGAAGCGATGCTTTGATGCGATGAACGAATCTCCCGCCCCGGCCCCTCTCCCATTGGGAGACGGGAAAAGGGCGGGCGAAAAAGTGGAGGCGGGCGAATTAGCAAATGCGCAAACGTTGAACGAGACTGCGCCGCACCGTAATGTGGGCCTCGTCATCGAGACGCGGCCCGATGAGATCACGCCCGACGAATTGCGCTGGCTTCGTCATCTCGGCGTGACCAAAGTCCAGATGGGCGCGCAAAGTCTGGACGACCGCATTCTCGAACTGAACAAGCGCGGACACGACGTCGAATGTACGCGGCGGGCGACGGCGCTGTTGCGCGCGGCGGGCTTCAAAATCGTTTTGCATTGGATGCCGAATCTGCTCGGCGCCACGCCCGAATCGGACCGCGAAGATTTTGTGCGGCTGTGGAAAGGCTTTTGCCCTGACGAGATCAAAATTTATCCAAATCAATTGCTGGCAAATGCCGAACTTTACGAATACTGGAAACGAGGCGAATTTCATCCATACACGACGGAACAGTTGATTGATTTGATCGCGGATGTCAAACCGACCGTGCCGCGTTACTGCCGCATCAACCGCGTGATCCGCGATATTCCGTCTACGAATGTTGTGGATGGAAATCGGCGAACCAGTTTACGGCAGGATGTTTTCGATGAGATGAAGCGGCGCGGAACCCATTGTCAATGCGTGCGCTGCCGTGAAGTGCGCGGCAAGCCGGTTGAATATTCGTCGCTCAAATTGGACGATCTTGTCTATCAGGCTGATTATGCCGAGGAGCATTTCATTTCTTTCGTGACGCCCGACGATAAACTGGCTGGCTTCCTGCGCTTATCCCTGCCGTCCAAAGACGCGCCGCAAACCGGCCTGAAAGATTTGAACGGCGCGGCGTTGATTCGCGAAGTCCATGTTTATGGACAATCGCTTCCAGTCGGCGCGGAGAAGCAAGGCGCGGCGCAGCATGCGGGACTGGGAACGCGTCTGCTTGCGCAGGCCGATTTGATCGCGAAGGCGCATGGATTTAACCGCATCGCCGTCATTTCAGCGGTAGGGACGCGGCAATATTATCTTGAGCGCGGCTTCGAACGCGGCGAGTTGTATTTGGTAAAAAATATCCCCTCGCCCCTTTCCCCTCTCCCCGCGAAGCATCCCCGAAGGGAACAGGGAGAGGGATCGGGTTGAGGAAGGACTGGTTTGCAGACTCTCCTTGCCCTCTTCTGGCTTTTTCTCAAAGTAAATCTTCTCAGCACATCGGGCATCGCCTCGGTCGGACTCTTGCATCAGGAGGCGGTTGGAACATTTGTGACGGAAGAACAATTTGTCCAGGCGGTTTCGTTTTCGAGCGTCCTGCCCGGCAGTGATGCGTTACAAATGGCGATGTTCATCGGCTATCACGTGGATGGAATGCCGGGCGCAGTGGCCGCCTTGCTGGGTTCCATTTTGCCGCCCACGGTGTTGATCCTCGGCGTGGCGATGATCCTGCATCGTCTGCGGCGCGAGGCATGGGTGAGCCGCTTCGTGGAAGGGCTGACGCCCGCCGTC
>JBHORD010000185.1:0-2184 GCA_042408355.1 Anaerolineales bacterium | reverse complement strand
ACGAATTATCGAGCAGGGTTAACTCCGAACTGCCGTAGACGGGCAACAGATCGGGTTTGTGCAACGCGGCGCGCTGGACGGCAATGCCGTTATACGTGAGAGGAAGATTCAATGGAGCCAGCGCGTTCGCATATCGTTGTTCCAGCGACCGCGCGTAACTTTGGAATTTTGCCAGCGCCGCGCCGAGCAGGAGGATCGCAAGGATGGCGGATGTCAAATGCGGGGTGGATTTTTTACGCTCGTTCATTTCGGCGACAAGTAAAATTTGGTTCTTCCGTAAAAACGGTATAACCCAAAATTTTATGCCCGATGGATAAGCGCAGGCTAAATACGC
The DNA here is from genome assembly GCA_042408355.1 of Anaerolineales bacterium. Classification (GTDB taxonomy): domain Bacteria; phylum Chloroflexota; class Anaerolineae; order Anaerolineales; family Villigracilaceae; genus Fen-1038. Next base: position 1,850 of record JBHORD010000185.1, on the reverse strand, counting down.
GCCCGGCCGGAATCGTGCAAGCCGGATAAAGCCTCGAATGAAGTCAATTGAGATTCCTGAAAAACTCCAGCCGTTCCGGCAGGCAGGATTCAAGTAAAATCCCGATAAAGTTAAACTTCCAAAAGAGACGAATATGAAATCCTATCGCAAGGAATTGTGGTTCAATATTCCATCCCGCCGCGGGTTTGTCAATATTACCCCGCAAGTTGAAGAGGCCTTGCGCGAGAGCGGAATCCGCGAAGGACTTGTTCTTGTGAATGCAAGTCTGTCACAATTCCAGACCTCGTTGCGATAGGCAGTTTGCGAATCTCGCCTGTAATCTGACCGGCGAGACAACTGATGATAAATCGCCCTTGTTTGATCTCGACACGGACTTTCAACATTTCAAGGTTGCGCCGTTTTGTCTGGAAGTCAGCATTTTCTATCCCCGCAAAGACATCCTTAGCAAACTCAACCAATTCCTGGATCGTGTTATCTGTCAATCGTGTCACACTCAGGTCGGCTTTCAGTGTATCGCGCCGCTGACACAGTGCTTCATATCTCAAGTTCACTTCATTCATGTTCTGTTCCAAGCTTTTCGCTACGAGCCCGCTTGCGCGACGGAGGGCCTGTCCCACTTCCAACGCATTGTTTTCTGTTTGTGTGATCATGGCTTCCACTGCACTTAACTCTTCGATCTTGGGATCCAAAGCGGCCAGTTCTTCCTGCTGAGCAATTCGAAGATGCTTTTCGAGAGTCTCGAGATTCGCAAATAACCCCACGATGCTATCCCATACATCTACCTCGATTGCATCGGCACGGATGGAACGCGCCCTGCAGGTTCGTTCTTCCAAATGACTGTGATGGTTATTTCGCCACGTACATGAGTAATATTGGTGATTGCTGAAGAATTCTCCACTCATCGCAGATCCGCATGCGCAGCGAATAAGGCCGCTGAGCAAGTAGTCATGTTTAGCGTTACGCCTGGAGAACTGTCGATTTCGTTCCCTTTGTTCCTGTGCGGCCTGCCATGTTTCGCGATCAATGATCGCCGGAACCTCAATCTCAATCCATTCCTCCTTAGGACGTTTATTCCGCGTCGGGCCAATGCGCATCCCGAAACGCCAGATCCCCGCATATGTTTCCCTCTGGATAATATCCAGAATGGCGTAGGGATGCCACATCCCGGATTTACGCTTTCGATGATAACCAGCATTTGTTTCGCCAGGTGTTGGAATCTGCATCTCAGATAAACGCTGTGCAATCTGGCCCGCTGAAAGCCTTTCACCCGTCTCATCCCCTGCTACATACCACTGAAAAATCAGGCGCACGATTTGCGCTTCCTCTTCAATCGGCTGAAAATTGACTATCTTCCCATTCTCGTCTCGAACGTGATCGTATCCATACGGGGCCCGCGTCCCAACAACGCGCCCTGACCGCGCTTTCGTTCGCTTACCGCGCATGGAACGTTCTCGAATTTTCTTACGTTCATCGCTACCTTGCCAACCTTTGATCACAAGAACAATGTCCAGTTCGCTCTCAATCTTTCCCACATCCATGGCATACACCTCGACGCCTACGCGCAGCCAATTCCTCACCGTTGTGAGCAAGTCAACAATATCGCGTGAGAGGCGGTCAACCTGATGAACAACTACGGCATCCACTTCCCGGAACTTGATCATCTCAGTCACCTTACGCAGATTTGAGTAAACTTGGTGCATGAAAAACGACCTAGCGACCTGACAGTTTGATGAAAAGGTATTGATCGGCAAAAGAAATCGGGTAAAGTTGTTTTACCACAAACGATTTCACCCGGAGGTTCCAATGCCGATCAACGAGACCTATCGTACTTGGATTCAGCGAATTTGTGA
>JBHORD010000182.1:0-38582 GCA_042408355.1 Anaerolineales bacterium | reverse complement strand
CGCGGCGCACCGGCACGCTCCTCATCATAGATGAAACGCACAGCATTTGCGCGGGGCCCGGCGGATACACTGCCGCGCACGGCTTGAAGCCGGATTTTTTAACATTGGGCAAACCGCTGGGGGGCGGCGTTCCTGCCGCCGTATACGGTTTTACTCAAGAAGTTGCAGACCGCTTCTCGAACAAACTGGTAGTTGAGGATGCGGATGTGGGCGGCATCGGCGGGACTCTGGCGGGCAATGCTTTATCCATCGCGGCAATGAAAGCCACGCTTCAAAATGTTTTAACGGATGAGTTTTATAAAAAAGCCATTGCGCTTCAGGAACGTTTTACAGAAGGCGTCGAATCGGTGATCAAGGAATTCGATCTGCCGTGGATTGTCAAGCGGCTTGGCAACCGATCCGAATATTGGTTCCGTTCTCAGCCGCCGCGCAATGGCGGAGAGGCGCACGCCGCCGCCGATCCTGAACTCGACCGCTATATGCATCTCTTCGCGCTCAACCGCGGCATCCTGATGACGCCGTTTCATAACATGGCGTTGATCTCCGCGGATACGGCGCAGGCGGATGTGGATTATCATACAAAAGTTTTCCGCGGCGCAGTAGAATCACTGTTTGGATCACTGCCGAACGCGATGATGGAGTGAATAATGGCTGATTACAACCCTCAAATTTGGCGCGTCAACGTTCGTTCCCGGACCTTGCGGCGGGAGCCGATTCCCGAAACCTGGCGGCGGCTCGGCGGCCGCGGACTGTTGGCCCGCATCCTGCTTGATGAAGTGGACGCCAAATGCGATCCACTTGGCCCGCAGAATAAATTGATCTTTGCGCCGGGCCTGCTTGTCGGGCATATGCTTTCATCCACGGATCGAATCTCGGTTGGCGGCAAATCGCCGTTGACGGGCGGCATCAAGGAATCCAACGCCGGCGGGCGCACCGGCCTGCACATGACGCACATGGGCATCCATGCACTGATCATCGAAGACCAGCCGAATGACGATGACTTTTGGGTTTTGCATTTGAGTCTGCAAGGCGCACGCTGGGAAAAGGCGGATGATTTGGTTGGGCTGGGCGTTTACGAAACCGCGCCGAAATTGATCGAAAAATTTGGCGATAAAGTCGCCATTGCATTGATCGGTCCGGGCGGCGAAATGAAAATGAAAGCCGCGGGGATTCAGAATCTCGATAAAGATAAAGTGCCAGCGCGCATCAACGCCCGCGGCGGACTCGGCGCGGTGATGGGATCGAAAGGCCTCAAGGCAATTGTATTCGATCACACGGGCGGCCAAAAACCGCCGATCGTTGACATGGAGTTATTCAAAGCCGCACAAAAAGACTATACCAAAGCCGTGTTGGAACATCCGCAATCCATCACATACCGCGATTATGGCACGGCCGCGATGGCGCACATGTGCGACGGTTTTGGCGGTTTGCCCACGCGCAACTTTTCATCGGGACATTTTGAAAACGTTGACGACATCAGCGGCGAGACATTGCGCGATTTCCTGCTCCAACGCGGCAAACCATCCGACCCATCCCATGCCTGCATGGCGGGATGCACGATCAAATGCTCGAATATCTTCGGCGGTGAAGACGGCAGGATGATTGTCTCCCCGCTCGAATACGAGACGATCGGTTTGATGGGTTCCAACCTTGGTATTGCCTCGCTCGATACAATTGCGCGCATGAATTGGGAGGTGAATGATCTTGGCCTGGATTCCATTGAAATTGGCGCGGCGTTGGGCATTGCCTGCGACGCGAAACTGATGCAGTGGGGCGACGGTCAGCGTGCCATGGAACTGTTGCATGAGATCCGTCAAGGCACCGAGCTTGGGCGCGTACTCGGCGACGGCGCGGCGGCAACCGGAGAAAAATTCGGCGTTGAACGCGTGCCGGTTGTCAAGCGCCAGGCGATGTCCGCGTATGAACCGCGCGCCATCAAAGGCACCGGCGTGACGTATGCCACGTCGCCTCAAGGCGCTGATCACACCGCCGGCTTGACCATCCGCGCCAAAGTCAATCATCTCGACCCAAATGTACAGCTCGATCCGTCGCGCACCGCGCAATACAACATGGCGGGTTATGACACGATCGGAGCATGCATCTTCGCCGCGTTCGGATATGCCGCGACGCCCGGCGCAGTCATTGCGCGTTTACTGCGGGCGCGTTATGGATGGGATGTTTCGGATGGCATCCTGCAGGAGCTTGGCAAAGAGACCATCAAGATGGAGCGTGAGTTCAATCGCCGCGCGGGCTTCACGAAGAAAGACGATCGCATCCCCGAATGGATGACGAAAGAACCGCTCCCGCCTCACAACGCGGTGTTCGATGTAAGCGAAGAAGCGCTCGATCATATTTTCGACGAAATCGAATAGAACCGTTTAAAGTTCACGGGTTGGAGGCCGCAGGGACCTTCCAACCCGCGATCTTAATAACATCCCACATAATTATTGAGCCACCAAAGGGATTCGAACCCTTGACCTGACGTTTACGAAACGCCTGCTCTACCGGCTGAGCTATGGTGGCATATTTTCGTGTCGTCCTGAGCGGAGCTTCGCCACGCTCAGTATGACATGGTTGAAACAGCGGCGGGGATTATAAAGGAGAAAGAATAATCTCGCAAGTTTTCGCGGGCTCGCATCGTCTATCGAAATTGGAGAACTTATGTTGCGTATTGCAATGCTGTCTTACCATACTTGTCCGCTGGCGACGCTGGGAGGCAAGGATACGGGCGGGATGAATGTTTATGTCCGCGACCTGACGCGCGAACTGGGCCGGATGGGAGTCCATGTGGATGTATTCACGCGTTCGCAGAATGAACACGTTCCGCATGTGGTGCATGAACTCGGTTATGGCAACCGAGTCGTCCACGTGCCGGCCGGCCCCGAGGTCCCGCTGGAGAAGCGTGAACTTGCAAAATATATCCCGCAGTTTGTCGAAGGAATCAAATCCTTCGCCGCGGAAAAGGGAATTCGGTACGACGTTATTCACAGCCATTATTGGATGTCGGGATTGGCCGCCGAAGCGTTGTCGGACGCCTGGGACGGAACGCCGATCGTTCACATGTTCCATACGCTGGGCGAGATGAAGAACCGCATCGCGCAGACGGACAGCGAACGCGAACCTCCAGAGCGGATCGCCGGCGAACGACGCATCCTGCGCCGCGCCGATCGAGTCATCGTTGCCACGCTGGCGGAGCTAACTCAGCTTCGATTTCTTTACAAAGCCGGCGATCGCAAAATGAAGATCATTCCGCCCGGCGTGGACACGAGTCATTTTTATCCCATCCCTTCCGATGAAGCCAAGCAATTCATTGGTCTGAAACCCGATAATCGCATGGTTTTATTCGTGGGGCGCATCGAACCGCTCAAAGGCGTGGATACGCTGATCCGCGCCATGTCGTGTTTGAAATTGAAGGAACAGACTGGGCCTGTGCATCTTGCCGTGATCGGCGGCGAACCGGAGGCCAGTCCCGATGAAATGTCTGCGGAGATGATGCGCCTGCAAAGATTGTGCGATGACCTTTGCATGGGAAAGATGGTTGTATTTCTCGGCAAACGCGGACAGGATACCCTCCCGTACTATTATTCCGCCGCGGATGTGCTGGTCATGCCGTCGCATTACGAGTCATTTGGCATGGTCGCGCTTGAAGCGATGGCGTGCGGCACGCCGGTCATCGCCTCGGAGGTGGGCGGACTCGGTTTCCTTGTCCGCGATGGGGAGACGGGTTTTACCGTCCCCGATGGCGAACCGGATAAACTGTGCGATAAGCTTTCGCTCTTACTCGGTGATCATGAACTGCGCGCGGAGATGGGCAAATGTGCTGTCGAAGTTGCCCGGTCTTATGATTGGGAAAAGATTGCGAAACAGATTGTGGATGTGTATGAGGGATTGATCAGGGTGAAGGAAGTTTAAGCGGCTGGATGCATTGGATTTGCCCGCGCTCGCCAGGCCGCCCGGTGCAAGTTTATTCCTTTGTCTTCATGAAGATGAATGGCGTTTCTACCTGTAATGAATCGAAAAGCCACTGTCGGAACGGACGGTAAATTCTAAATTGGGTTAAACATCCTTCATCTTGACTAAAAACAGCGTTGAACCGTTCATCTCCTGCGTGCGCATTTCAAACTGATCTTTCAGACTCTTGATAAGCCGCGAGAGCTGGCGCTGTCCGTAGGTGCGCGGATCAAAACCGGGATCGAGTTGGTACAACGCGTTGCCCATCAGGTCGAGGCGCGCCCAGCCGTCCTCTTGAACGGCCATGTCATAGGCTTGTTCGAGCAAAGGCATGGGGTCGGCTTCGCTCTTTGGTTTGGCTTTGGAAGAGGAGCGCCGTTGCGAGGAGCGCGCCTTGGCGGCTTTTGTCTCGGCAACCAGGTTTTCGGTATAGACGAAAACGTCGCAGGCGTTGACGAAAGGCTTGGGCGTTTTCTTCTCTCCGATGCCCATTACAAAAATTCCGGTCTCGCGGATGCGGGTGGCGAGGCGCGTGTAATCGCTGTCGGACGAGACGAGGCAGAAACCGTCCACCACGCCCGAATGCAAGATGTCCATGGCGTCAATGATCATGGCGCTGTCGGTGGCGTTCTTGCCGATCGTATAACGGAACTGCTGGATGGGCTGGAAGGCGTGGAAATTTAACGTTTCTTTCCAGGAATTCATATTGGTTGTCGTCCAATCGCCGTAGATTCGCCTGACGGTGACCTGTCCGTAGCGCGCGGCTTCCACCAGCATTTGGGCGAGCAGCCCGGCCTGGGCGTTGTCGCCATCAATCAACATCGCGATTTTGTGACGGGGTAAGTTTGTGATTTGTTCATCTGTCATAATAAAGATTATACTTTGTCTGGAGGCTAAAATGGAAATTGATCCTGTCTGCAAAATGGAAGTAGACCCCGCCACCGCCGAATGGAAGACGGAATATAAAGGCAAAACGTATTACTTCTGCGCGCCCGGCTGTAAGCGCTCATTCGAGAAGGAGCCGGAGAAATACCTGGACGGCGAACAAGGCGGCGAACATAAACTTCCTGTGGCGTAAGCCCGCACCTTGCAATAAATACTTGAATGCCATTGCGAAGCGGCGGGGCCGCTGTGGCAATCTCAACTATTGATATTCACTTTAATTGGTTAAAGGGTCCGCTTTGGGCGGCGCCTCGCGGGGGCGCTATTGCAAATTTACAAATTAACCTGACAATCGCGTAGCGCGAGATTCATCTCGCCTTTGGCGCAGGCGCCCCCAGATATGGCAAGCGACATGAATGTCGCGGCACAATCCCCATGTCTGGCTTGACGGAATAATTTAGAAAAGTGCAAAAGCGCCACCCCGCGCAATGACATCCAACCATGAATTCCCCGCCAACCGGCGGGGAATTTCTTTACTGAATCTTTATAGTTGCTTCAATGGAACTTCACGCCGGCTCACTACAATTTTGCCGCAATCGAAAGGAGAACTATGAATAATACATTGAAAATCATTTTGATCGCTCTTGGCGTCTTGGTTGTGTCTGGCGGATTGTTCTTTGCGGGCGTGTTCTTCTGGCGTTCTCAATATGGCTTTTGGGGAACGCCGATGATGAATTATGGTTGGAATAATAATCAGCCGGGCTTCGGTTATGGCCCAATGGGCGGACGCGGTTATGGCTTTAACAACCGCCAACCCGGTTACAACTATGGCCCGATGATGGGAAATCGCGGTTATGGTGATGTCCCCGGCTATAGCGGCAATCAGATCGTCCAGCCGTTGACTGTTGACGAAGCAAAACAAGCCGCGCAAAAATATGTTGACAGCACGGGCGTCAGCGGACTCAGCCTCGGCGAAGTGATGATCTTCAACAACAATGCGTACGTGGTTGTGAAAGAAACCGCCACGGGCATGGGCGCATTTGAATTGCTTGTTGACCCCGTCTCGAAACTTGCTTATCCCGAACCCGGTCCGAACATGATGTGGAATCAAAAATATGGCGGCTTGAATCATGCCGGAATGATGGGCGGACGCGGCGGCTGGATGATGGGACAAAATTGGTTCGGCGCGGTTCCCTCCAATGTGCCGGCTGATATGCCTGTGACAACCGATCAGGCCATAAGGAACGCGCAGGCTTTTCTCGATCAATACCAGCCGGGAGCCGTGGCGGCTACTGATCCCGCCAAATTCTACGGCTATTACACGCTCGATTTTTCAAAGGACGGCAAAGTCGTGGGAATGTTGAGCGTGAACGGTTATAGCGGCCAGGTCTTCTTGCACACGTGGCACGGAACTTTCATCCAGGAAGCACAATAGCAGGAATATTCACCGCGGAGGCGCAGAGATCGTTAGGTCTTCTGGCTCTTCCGTAACTAACGGGAAAGGACCTCAACACGAAGCTCACCTTGCGCAGTAACGCGAGATTTCTCTCGCGCTTTCAGGAGGCATGAATGCCGCCCTACAGGGAAAACTGCGTAACATCAGTTAACAGGTAAAATGTAAGTATGGCTGGCGCTAAAATCCTTGTCATTGACGACGAACCCGCAATCACCAAACTGGTGACTGCTTATCTCAAGCCCGAAGGTTACGAAGTGCTCGTCGCCGCAGACGGCCCTTCGGGCTTGAAAGCCGCGCAGGCATTCAGGCCCGATCTTATCATTCTCGATGTGATGCTCCCCGGCATGGATGGCATGGAATTGCTGTCGCGTTTGCGCCGCGAATCGAATGTGTATGTCATCATGCTCACCGCCAAAACCGAAGAGACCGATAAGGTCGTCGGCTTGAGCATGGGCGCAGACGATTACGTGACCAAGCCATTCAGCCCGCGCGAGTTGACGGCGCGCGTCAAAGCCGCGCTGAGACGCGTCCAAACGGGAGCCGCTTCGGGGTCCGGGACGAGCGTGCTGGCGTTTCGCCATCTGCGTCTGGACAGCGGCGCCCGCACCGTCCACGTGGACGACAAACCGGTTGAGCTCACCGCCATCGAATTTGATTTGCTCCAGGCGCTGGCTGAAAACCGCGGGCGCGTGCTGACGCGCGAACAACTGCTCGAAAAAGTTTGGGGCGGCGAATATTTCGGCGAGATGCGCGTGGTGGACGTTCATCTTGGCCACGTCCGTCAGAAACTTGGACGCGATGATTTGATCGTCACCGTGCGCGGCGTGGGCTATCGTTTCGAGGACGAAGTTTTATGATGGATTATCTTCGCAGTCATCTCAGCGCAAAACTGCTCCTTTCATATTTGATCATCATTGCGATCAGCTTTCTTGTTGTGATTGTCGCCAGTCAATTGAGCGCGCCGACTGCGTTTAATCGTCACCTGGCTCAAATGGAGCAACCGGGCGGGATGATGGGGGGTGGTCAGGGATTCGGGCAGGGCCAGGGCTTTGGTCAGGGCGGAATGATGCAACAGTTCTATAACGATTTCCGCGCCAGTTTCAACGACGCGCTCACATACGCGGTGATTGCGGCGATTGTGGTCGCCGTGATTGTCAGCATTATTTTCAGCCGCAGTGTGGTTTCACCGCTGCGCGCGATGATGAATGCCAGTCAGCGCATCGCTGATGGACATTATGATGAACGCGTTCGCGTGCAGGGTTTCGATGAACTTTCACAACTTGCGGCGCGCTTCAATCAAATGGCGGAAAAACTCGAACAAATCGAAACGACTCGTATGCGTTTGATCGGCGATGTGAGTCACGAACTCCGCACGCCGCTCACCGCCATCAAAGGCTCGATGGAAGGTTTGATGGATGGCGTCCTTCCCGCCACGCAGGAAACTTTTCGTGATCTGTGTTCCGAAGCCGATCGGTTGAATCGGCTGGTGGACGATTTGCAGGAACTTAGCCGCGTCGAGGCGGGCGCGTATCCATTGAATATTCAGCCTGTGGACGTTTCGACTTTAACGCAGACGGTGATGAAACGGCTTGGCCCTCAATTCGATTCGAAACGCATCTCCCTGGACTTTGGGCTGGCTCCTGACCTTCCGCCTGTTCTCGCCGACGAGGACCGCGCCATTCAAGTGTTGACGAATTTGGTCGGCAACGCTTTGCAATACACGCCTGAAGGCGGCGCCGTGACGGTTTCTGTGACGCGGCAGGGAAATGAAATTCAATTTGCGATTCGCGATACCGGCATCGGAATTTCCTCTGAACATTTGCCGCATATCTTCGACCGCTTTTACCGCGTCGATAAATCGCGCTCGCGGCGCGCCGGCGGCGGAAGCGGAATCGGTTTGACGATCGCGCGCGCCCTCGCTGAAGCGCAGGGCGGGCGCATTTGGGTCGAGAGCGACGGAGAGGGGAAGGGCAGTACCTTTACTTTTACATTACCAATGGCAAAATAAAACGCTGAGAACGAAACTCCTCCGCCTGCCGGAGGAGTTTTTTGTTTATGGTATAGGCGTAACTGTCCCTAAGCCGTCATAATCGGGCGGGAAGATGTCAACATCTGTGCACGAGTCTTTCCCCACGCGCTGTAATAAAGCCGCGTTCGATGTCACGTTCACTTGAATGGGCGTGGATTGTTTGAGCGTTGTATCCACCGTCAATTTGAAGGTCACTTGATAACCTGCAGGCAGTGTCGGAACGCATTTGGTTTTATCGGGGTGAGGCCGGCCTTCATCCAGGCCGTTGAGCGTCGCGCACAGGTCGTCAATTTCTGATGAGCCGATGTTCGCGATTGTCACGTAGGCATTGGTCACTTCGCCCATGCCGTGAAGAATATCAAAGCTTGTGTTGCAGGAGAGGATCGCGGTGTTTATCTGCGCGGAAGGCGGCACTGCGCTTGGAATTGCGATTGTCGCAATCGGCGTATCCGTAATACGGTTTGTAGCCGTCGGCGCCGGCATTGTTTCTGTAAAAGTGGGGGAAGGAGTCGATGTTTCGGTGGATTGGTTTGACGCCTGTGCGCTGGCAGGCGATTCGAATGTGGCGGTAACAGGCGGCGGCAAAATAATTGGAGTGGGCGTATTTGGAAAAGCGGTGGGCGTGAGGAATGGCGTGGGCGGAAAATTATATGGCACCGATTCGGCCCATCCGGAACATCCGCACAGAGAAATTGCCAACGCGACGCAAAAAAGGGAAAGTTTCATAGCCGGCTCCTTCGACGGTTTTGATTATTATCGGTTCTTGAATACAAGGCAAGACCCGGCTGGAGAATTTGTGGTTCTCCGTTTTTTTAGCGGGAAAACCGTTTTCCGAGCGTCTCTGCGGTACATTTCTGAATTCAGCCGCTATCCCGGGCTCGCGGTTAATTGCGGGGGAGCCGAATTTATCTGTATTGCCTGCCCTCAAAATTCCCACTTGACAAATGCCCTCAAATTCCCTATACTGTTTTTACTAACACGTGTTAGTAAGGTAGTCCCAGGAATGCCGCCTGCCAAACGTTCCACCAGCCGCGATGTTGCAAAGTTAGCCGGCGTCTCTCGAACGACCGTCTCGTTTGTGCTGAATCAAAACGAGGGCGTCAGCATCAGCAAAGCCACGCGCCAGCGCGTTTTGAAAGCCGCCAAAAGGCTGAACTATCATCCCAATGCGGCAGGGCGAAAACTTGTCAGCGGAAAATCAGATACGCTGGGCCTGGTACTGCATCAATCGCCCGAGCAGGTTTTTGCAGATGCGTTTTTGCCGCGCGTGATTCTGGGCGTGGAACAGGCCGCCATGCAGTTGGGATTTCACGTTCTGCTCAAACAGGTGGATCCCAAGGATAAAAACGGCTATGCCCGGCTTATTCACGAGAATCATGTAGATGGAATCATCCTTTCGGGACCCCGCCAGGATGACGAGGACATCGTGAGGCTTCATCGCGAAGGCGTGCCGGTTATGTTGCTTGGCCAATTGCCGGACAGCCATCTTCCTTTTGTTGACGTTGACGCGCGGCGCGGAGCGGAGACCGCCGTCAAGCATCTTGTCGAATTGGGTCATAAACGAATCGCCATGATTACCAATGCGCCGCTTTCATATACCTCTTCACAACAGCGCCGGGATGGATATTTGCAGGCGCTTCGAAATTCCAGATTGAAAGTGGATTCCGCTTTAATCAAAGAGGGGAATTACACCCCGGCCAGCGGCTATCAAGCCATGACCGAATTGTTGAACTTGTCGCCGCGTCCGACCGCGGTCTTCATCGCCAGCGATGTCGTTGCGCTGGGCGCAATCCTTGCCATCCATCGGGCGGGGTTACAGCTACCGGACGATATTGCGATGGTCGGCTTTGATGACATCCCGCTTGCGGAATATTTCGACCCGCCGTTGACCACCGTTCGGCTTCCGGCATTTGGGCTGGGGTTGGCGGCCGCCGAAAGAGTGATCCAATTGATACAAGGAAAGGCCCTGGACAGCAATGAGGTCTTGATGGAAACCGAACTCGTTGTGCGAGAGTCTACCGTCGGAAGTTCGGTGCCCGTTTGACTTTTTTTTTTGCTCGCATTTGCTAACACGTGTTAATTAAACTTAACAATGAAAGGAGGTGACCCGCCCTCAGGCCTTTGAACCTGCACGTTTCGAGAATTCCATAAATCTGATAATCTCAAAAGGAGAAGAAAGATGAATAAGCTAAGTAAGATCATTGGTCTCGCCTTGCTCGCCGCTTTATTCCTGGCCGCCTGTGCTCCGGCAACACCCACTGCGGCTCCAACACAAGCCCCTGCTTCCAACATTGACTGCAAGGGCGCGAAGTCTGGCGACACATTGACTGTCGTCTATCAATGGTCGGGCAACGAGGAACAACTCTTCAATACAATCGTCAAGCCTTTAGTGGATGCCTGTGGCATTAAGATCAATGCCCAATCTACACGCGATGATGCGGTTTTGGATACGATGGTGAAGAGCACGCCGCCCGATGTTCTGTTCTGGCCGAACCTTAATCCCATTAAGCTCTATTCCGCCAAGTTGGTGCCGTTGGATACGGATGGCGCTAATGTGGGCAACTACGCGTCGGACTGGATCAGCCTGGGTACGTCCAACGGCAAACTGTATGCACTGCCTGCCAAGGCTGATATGAAGACCCTGATCTGGTACAGCCCTGCGCAATTCAAAGCGTTCGGATATACCGTCCCGAAGACCTTTGCGGATCTGCAGGCCCTGGTGGACAAGATGGCTGCCGACGGCAACGTGCCGTGGGCAATGGGTCTCGAAAGTGGCGCCGCCACCGGTTGGACCGGCGCGGACTTCATCGAAGATATTCTGCTCGCCACACAAGGCACCGACTATGTCAACGGAATCATCTCTGGCAAGGTGCCTTACAATGACCCCGGCGTGGCGGCCGCTTATCAGATCTACCAGAAGTGGGCTAGCGATCCAAAGTATGCTGTTGGCGGATCGAATGGCACCGTCAGCACGAATTTCAATGACGCCATCCTGCAGGTCTTCTCCAATCCGCCCAAAGCCATGATGGTTGACAAAGCCACTTTCGCCGCCGGTTCTATTACCAAACAGTATCCTAATCTGAAATACGGCACAGATTATGATGCCTTTGTATTCCCCGGCGCGAAGGGCGTGCAAGTGAGCGCCGATTTTATGTATGCCTTCAGCAGTTCGCCGGCCGCCCAGGCATTGATTGCCTACTGGACCAGCGATTTGGGCGCTCAGAACTTTGCCGCGACCAACTGGGGCCTCTCGCCTAATAAAGCGGGCGCCGGCAAATACACTGACCCCCTGATGATTACATTGGGCAATATCTTTGCGAACGCGGGCGGTTATGCTTTTTCCACGGGCGACGCGCTCGGCGATCCATATAGCACGGCGCAGTGGAAGGCAGTCGTCAACGTTGCCCAGGGGCAAGATATCAAAACCAATCTGGACACCGTCGCTGCTGCGCAAACCCAGTCGTTGCAAGGAAAATAGAACACAAAACATAGAGAGAAACTGAAATTAGAATCTGAATAAGCGCCGGGGCGTATTCCGAATACGCCCCGGCCGCCCCGCAACAAATGGAGGAACTATGGTTCCGAAAATCATGAGGCAGGGACGGTTGGCGCCATGGCTATACTTATTGCCATCGCTGATCCTGATGACTATATTTATTGTTTATCCGACGTTTGCCACATTCAGGTTGAGCCTCCTTGACGCGCACAGTGTGAACTCTGCCGCCACAACGTGTCAATCGGATCAGCCCTGCTGGGGAATCTTCGAGAACTACCGCTACGCGCTCACAAATCCGGAAATGTTGGCGGCCCTCCGCAATAATGCGCTGTGGATTCTGCTGATGGTCCCTGGAACGATCATTGGCGCGCTGTTTTTTGCACTGCTGGCCGACCGCGTGCCTTATGAGAATCTGGCGAAATCCATCATCTTCATGCCTATGGCCATTTCTTTCGTAGGGGCAAGCATTATCTGGCGTTTTGTTTACGATTTTCAGAGCAGCGGCCCCCAAATCGGCATCCTGAATGGAATTATCACGGCGTTCGGCGGGCGGCCTGTTGCCTGGTTGAGTACGCCGATTATCAACAACTTTTGCCTCATGCTGGTTGGAGTCTGGCTGTGGGCTGGCTTTTGCATGACGATATTATCCGCGGCGATAAAAGGCGTCCCTGCTGAAATTCTGGAGGCGGCTCGCGTGGATGGAGCAAATGAGTTCCAGGTTTTCGGCAGCATTCTGCTGCCCTCTATCATGCCGACAATCGTGGTTGTTGCCACCACGATGACAATCATCATTCTGAAGATCTTCGACGTGGTCTATGTGATGACCGGCGGATATTTCGATACGGAGGTCATCGCCAATCGCATGTTCAAATTAATCGTTACGAATACGGGCCAATCCACTGCCATTGCTGTTGTCCTGATCATCCTGACGATTCCCATCATGATCTTCAATGTACAGCGATTCCGCAAGGAGGAGGCGGCGCGATGAATCCCCTCGGCCAGCTCAACAAATTTCTTGGCAAATTGCCCGTTCATTTCGCCGTGATCCTCATGTGCCTGTTGTGGATCATTCCCACGCTGGGCCTGTTTGTCACTTCTTTTCGCTCGCGAGAAGCCGTGCTTACCAGCGGTTGGTGGACGGTGTTTCTGCCTCAACCGAAGGCGGTGGGTCAGCCCGAATACACTGAATATTGTTCCTCTTGTCATGGCGCGGAGGGGAAGGCCATTGCCTCGGCGGATTTGTCGAATCCGGACATCGTGAGTCAATATCAAAGCGCCGCCAGCCTGTTGCTCATGCTGCGCGAACCGATTAATGGCCAGCCGCATCTTCTCAACCCGACCCTTCCTCCCACTCCGAAAGATGCGCTCAATACCTTGACGCCCATATTGACCTACCTGCAGACTCTTTCAGGCCACAAGCAGGCATCGAGTCAATTCACCCTTAACAATTACATAGACGCCATCGTAGGTTACAAAGGCACCGCCGACTATCTGCCAGACTGTCAAAACAAAGTGCCCAGCACTTTGGCCGTGATGAATTGCAACGTCAGCGACATCCTCAATCCGGCAGGGATCGGCGTCGCCTTTATTAACACCTTTATTGTTGTGATTCCCGCCACGATTTTTCCCATCGTTTTTGCCGCGCTGGCCGCGTATGCCTTTGCCTGGCTGGATTTCAAAGGCCGCCAATGGTTATTTGCCTTGCTGATCGGTTTGCAAATCGTGCCGTTACAGATGGCCCTGGTTCCAATCGCTCAGCTATATGTTCAGCTTGGCCTCCAAAGCACATTTCTGGGAATATGGCTTTTCCATACCGGCTTCGGCTTGCCTTACGCCATTTACCTGATGCGGAATTTCATTGGCTCGCTGCCGCGCGAAATCTTTGAATCCGCCTATTTGGATGGCGCGAATCATTGGACAGCATTTCGACGGCTGGCATTGCCGTTGGCCATGCCGGCGATCGCTTCGCTTGGCATTTATCAGTTCCTCTGGGTCTGGAACGATTTCCTGGTCGCCAAGATTTTCCTGACCACTCATCCCGTGCTGACCGTGCAAATTCAGAACCTGATTGACCCCCTGGGCCGAAATTGGAATATTCTGACGGGAGCGGCTTTTCTTTCCATCATCATTCCCATGATTGTTTTTGTCGCTTTCCAACGCTACTTTGTGCGCGGGTTGTTGGCCGGTTCTGTGAAAGGATAAAGTTTTTGAAACATAATGAACGACGCATGCTGGTACAAGAATGCAGTTTTCTATGAGGTTTACGTCCGCGCCTTTTATGACAGCAGCGGCGACGGACATGGAGATTTGCGAGGGCTGACTCAAAAACTGGATTATCTGAAAGACCTGGGCGTTGACTGCCTGTGGCTGATGCCGACCTATCCATCTCCGCTCAAGGATGATGGATACGACATTGCAGATTACTACGGGATTCATCCCAGCTATGGCACATTAGACGATTTCAAGTCTCTGCTTGAGGCGGCCCACGCGCGGAATATTCGCATCATCACAGACCTTGTGTTGAATCATACCTCCGATCAGCACCCCTGGTTCCAGGCCGCCCGCGCAGATCGCAACTCGCCGTACCGCGATTATTATGTTTGGAGCGATACCGACGATAAATACCGCGAAGCGCGCATCATATTTACCGATACCGAACGATCGAATTGGACGTGGGACGAAACCGCTGGGCAATATTACTGGCATCGCTTTTATGCCAGTCAGCCCGACTTGAATTTTGATAACCCAAAAGTTCAAGAGGAGATGCTGAACATTGCCCGCTTCTGGCTGAACCTTGGCATAGACGGTTTTCGCGCAGACGCCGTCCCTTATTTATTCGAGCGCGAAGGAACCAATTGCGAAAACCTGCCGGAAACGCACTCGTATCTTAAACGGCTGCGCGCCATGTTGGAACAGAACTACCCCGGCCGCATCTTGCTGTGCGAGGCGAATCAATGGCCCGAGGATGTCCGTCCTTATTTTGGCGACGGCGACGAATTTCACATGGCGTTTCACTTTCCAATCATGCCGCGCATTTTTATGGCGCTGAAAAAAGGCCGCGTGAATGACATGCTTGAAATCCTGCGCCGCACGCCGCCCATCCCTGAAAATTGCCAGTGGTGCACGTTTCTCCGAAATCATGATGAGTTGACGCTTGAGATGGTCACGCCCGAGGAGCGCCAATGGATGTGGGAGCAGTATGCCCCCCAGCCTCGCATGCGGCTCAATCTCGGCATTCGACGCCGTCTGGCGCCGCTGCTTGATAACAATCGGCGCAAGATCGAATTGGCTAATTCCCTGCTTTTCACCTTGCCCGGTTCGCCCATCATTTATTACGGAGACGAAATCGGCATGGGCGACAACATCTGGCTTGACGATCGTAACGGAGTCCGAACGCCCATGCAGTGGGATGACGGCCCCAACGCCGGCTTCACGAAAGGAAAGCCGTACGCTCCATTTCCCAAAGGCGCCTATAGTCCCAAAAATGTCAACGTTGCCTCGCAGGTGGCAAACCCGGATTCGCTTTATCATGCCATCCGCCGCATGATCGCCATGCGTAAAAAACATTCTGCCTTTGGGTGGGGGAGTTTTGAGTGGGTGGATACCGGCAGGGACGCGGTCGCCGCATATAAGAGGAGTTATGCCGGTGAGACAATGCTGATTCTCAACAATCTGAGCGCGAGAAAGCAAAGAATATATTTGCCGTTGGATCATGCAGTTAATGTCTTTACAGACGCAATCGTCCCGCTTGGGTCGCTGACTCTTCAACCCTACCAATATCTCTGGCTCGCTTTGAGCACATGATAATACGTCAGTTTGCGCCCTGTTGCAGACGTTCCGCATGCTTCTATACTTGCGGAATCAAACAGCGCATTGATTATTCTCCCACCGTGTGCAGCAGCGCCATGTTTGGCGGACGGATGGAGCCGACGGGATAGCCGCATACCAAAACGACCTGATCGCCTGATTGCACAATATCCGATCGCATCAGCGCGCCATCCACCAGTTGAAGCATTTCTTCCAGCGAATGGGCAAACGGAACGCGGTACGGTTTCACGCCCCATAAAAAAGTCAGACGGCGATATGTTTCATCGTCTGGCGTAAATGCAAGGATCGGCACGCGCGGCCGGATCTTCGACATCAGCCACGCCGACTGCCCGCGCGTTGTGAATGAGGCAACGGCTGTAACATTTTTGTCGTTGGCTAGAGCCTGCGCGGCGCGCGCCATGGACGCCGCGTCGCTTGTTTCGATTCCTTGAATGGCGCCCGACTCCTTTCCCCATTCTGAGAAATTGCATTCGGCTTCGCGCACGATGCGATCCATCATCTGGACGGCTTCCACGGGATATTTCCCCGAAGCCGATTCGGCGGATAACATGACCGCATCGGTGCCGTCAAAAATGGCGTTGGCTACATCCGAGGCTTCGGCGCGTGTGGGGAGCGGATTCGTGATCATCGACTCCAGCATTTGTGTGGCAGTGATGACCAGTTTGGCGCGGGCGTTCGCAACCCGAATGATATGCTTTTGCAAAGCAGGCACGCGCTCCGGCGGAAGTTCCACGCCGAGATCGCCGCGCGCCACCATCACGCCGTCCACATTATCGAGAATTGCATCGAGGTTATCAATCGCTTCCGGCTTTTCGAGTTTTGCGATCAACCATGGCTGGCGCTTGCCGTTCGAGAAGCGCTCCATGGCGTAACGAACCTTCTTTACATCATCCGCTGTGCGGACGAACGAAATGGCAACCGCATCCACATTTTGAGAAATGCCAAACGCAAGATCGGCTTCGTCCTTTTCGGTGAAGCCCGCAATGCGCAATCGAACGCCCGGCAGATTGATTCCTTTGTGCGAGGTCAGCGGGCCGCCGACGATGACGTGCGCTTTCAATGTGCGTTCTTTAACAGAGATCACCTCCAGCGCGAGACGACCATCGTCGAGCAGGAGCCGGTCCGAGGTCCGGACTGAATCGAACAGTTGCCGAAAATCCACAGGGATTTGTTTGCCGGTGTCGTCCGGAGGCTCCGTGCCGGTCGCATACAAACTGACGGTTTCGCCTTCGGATAATTGAAGCGGCGATGGTAATTCGCCGACGCGAATCTTCGGTCCCTGTAAATCCTGTAGAATGCCGATGGGCATTTCCAACCGTTCCGAGACGCGGCGGATTACGGCAATGCGCTCTGCGTGTTCCTCGTGCGTGCCATGCGAGAAATTCAGGCGCGCCACGTTCATGCCCGCTTGAATCAATTTTTGGAGAACGGATTCATCCTCGCTGGCCGGTCCAATAGTTGCAACAATTTTTGCTTTACGATCCATGATTTCCTTTCAGTAATATTTATATCACGAAAGAACACGCCGCGATCGTAAAAGTTATGGACATATCCCCAACAAAAAGCCCGACTGGACAGCCGGGCTTCGATCGAGATGCGATTTGTGATTTAGATGTAGTGTAACTCTGCGGCCTGCTTTTCCAAATCTTTTCGAAAATCCGGATGGGCGATTCCGATGAGTTGCCTGGCGCGCTGGCGAATCGTCTTGCCGTATAAATCTGCGACGCCGTATTCGGTTACGACATAATGAACATGATTGCGGCCGGTGACGACGCCCGCGCCCTGTTTCAGCATGGCGACGAGGCGGCTGACCATCGTGCCGTCCCGCAGCGTCGTTGTGCTGGGCAATGCGATGATCGGCACGCCGCCCTTCGAACGGGACGCGCCATAGATAAAATCGAGCTGACCGCCGATGCCGCTGTAGAGTTTTGGCCCGATGCTGTCCGCGCAGACTTGTCCTGTGAGATCCACTTCGATGGCGGAATTGATGGCAACCATGCGCTCGTTCTGCGCGATGACGAATGGATCGTTGATGTATTCCGTGCGATGCAGTTCGATGAGCGCGTTGTCGTCCACCCAATCGTAAAGTTTCTTTGTGCCGAGGATGAACCCCGCCACGATCTTGCCCGGATGCAGACTCTTGCGTGCGCTGGTCAATACGCCGCGTTCCACCAGCTCGATCACTCCGTCTGAGAAGAGTTCGCTGTGAACGCCGAGGTCCTTCTTGTGATAGAGATATTTCAACACCGCATCGGGAATTGCGCCGATGCCCATTTGCATGGTGGCGCCGTCGGGAATCAATTCTGCGATGTGTCCCGCGATCTTCTCCACGACTTCGCTATCGCCTTCGTCTGCCATTGGCATTTCAGGGATCGGGTAGTTGACCGGCACAATGTAATTCAAGCGGCTGACGTGAATGAATGAATCGCCGAGTGTGCGCGGCATTTGGTCGTTTACTTCCGCCAGGATGATCCTGGCCGACTCCGCCGCAGATTTTGTCAGACCGACTTCCACCCCGAGACTGCAAAATCCATGTTCATCGGGACGCGACACATGAACGAACGCCACATCAACCGGCAGGATTTTATTCTTGAACAAAAGCGGAAACTCGGACAGCAGTACGGGCGTGAAATCCGCGCGGCCTTCCTGCACCGCTTTCCGGACATTCGGGCTGATGAACATGGTGTTGACGCGCAGATGTCCTTCCATCTCCGGTTTTACGTAATCCGCCGGGCCGATCGTCAGAGCCTGGCAAATCTCGACATTTTTGAGCTTTGGAGCGTACTTCACCAAGGCCGCGAGCATTTCCTGCGGCACCGACACGTTGCCGGTCATAAAGATGCGGTCTCCTGATTTCACCGCCTTGACTGCCTCCTCTGCGCTTACGATGCGCGATTGGTAATAGCTAGTCCAGTCCATCATCCACCTCCCGGCGATTCGTGAGACGTGAAAGATGGCGCGTCTCGCCGTTATATGTATTTACCGCAGGCTCGATGGAAGGATCGCTCAGCAATCCGTCTGCACCCAGCGCCGCAATTTGCGTAATGTAAGACATGGCCGCATTGACAAAAGCATGTGTGGCGGTACGCGCCACCGCGCCGGGCATGTTCGGCACGCAGTAATGCAAAATGCCTTCTTCGATGTAAACCGGATGATCGTGCGTGGTCGGACGCGAGGTCTCGACGCATCCGCCTTCGTCAATGCTGATATCCATGATGACCGAGCGCGGTTTCATCGAGCGCACCATTTCACGCGTGACGAGGATCGGCGTGCGCTGACCCGGGACAAGCACCGCGCCGACAACGACATCCGCGTAGGCGACCGAACGTTCGATGTTTCGCTTGGTCGAGGGCATGGTGACAATGGCGGGGTAACGATCCCAAATACGCTGGAGCGCGGCGAGATTTTTGTCAATCACGGTTACATGCGCGCCCATGCCGAGGAACATTCCTGTGGCGTACGTCCCGACCACGCCTGCGCCGAGAACCACCGCTTCCGCTGGCGGAACGCCGGGCACGCCGCCCATCAAAATTCCCTTGCCGCCCCAATTATTTTGAAGCAGGCGCGCCGCGATCTGCGCGGCCATCGCGCCGCCAATCTGACTGAACGGAAACAGCACGGGCAAGGATCCATCGGGCGCTTTGATCTGCTCATAGGCGATGGAGGCGATCTTTTTCTTAAGCAGGATGTCAATCTTATCCTGCCGCGCCGAGGCAAGATGCAGAAATCCGGCGAGGATCGTTCCGGGCCTCAGCCAATCCAATTCCTCCTTGAGCGGACGCGCAACTTTCAAAACCAGGTCGGCGCGGCCAAAGGCCTCTTCGGTCGAATAGACCAGATGCGCGCCGGCCTTCTCGTAATCCGCGTCGCTGAAGCCGGCTTCGATTCCCGCCTGATGCTCGACAAAAACCATGTGTCCGTTTTGGACGAGAATCTCCACACCCGCGGGCGACAGCCCCACGCGGCATTCAAATGGACGCCTTTCTTTTGGTATGCCTATATTCATTAGAACCTCCGAAAATAAAGCCCTAAAGGTTGCGACTTTAGGGCTTTGAGTTTAATTCATGTTAAGTGCTTCCTTGATAAGCGGAAGCGCCCAGTCAATCGTCTCTTTTCCTATGACAAGCGGCGGCGCAAAACGGATTACGTTTTCATGTGTCTCTTTGGCGAGAATGCCTTTCTTCTGCATCGCTTCGCAGAAACGCCGCGCCCCGCCCGCCGACGGTTTCAACTCGACGCCGATCAACAATCCTTTGCCGCGCACTTCTTTCACGTGCGGGCTGGGAATCTCTGCCAGCTGTTCCATGAAATACGCGCCAAGCGTTTCAGCGCGTTCGGCGAGTCTTTCTTCGCGGATGACAGCCAGCGCGGCGCGCGCCACGGCCGCGGCCAGCGGATTTCCACCGAATGTGGAGCCGTGTTCGCCGGGCGTGAATAAACCCAAAACCGGTGTATCCGCGAGAATCGCAGACACCGGATAAAAGCCGCCCGCCAATGCTTTGCCGATGATCATCACATCGGGCCGCACGCCTTCGTGGTCGCATGCAAATAATTTGCCCGTGCGCGCCAGACCGGTCTGGATCTCATCGGCGATAAACAAAACATTATTCTTCTTGCAAATTTCAGAAACTTTCTTGAGATAGCCCGCAGGCGGAAGGATGACTCCGCCTTCGCCTTGAATCGGTTCGAGCATCACTGCGGCTGTGTTTTTATTGATGGCTTTTTCCACCGCCGACGCGTCGCCGTAGGGCACGCTGACGAATCCGGGCGTGAACGGGCCGAAGTCCTCGCGGTAGGATGGTTCGGTTGAAAACGAGATGATGGTTGTCGTCCGCCCGTGAAAATTTCCCTGCGCGGTAATAATCTCCGCTTGATGGCGCGGCACGCCTTTGACTCGATAGGCCCATTTGCGCGCCAGTTTGATCGCCGTCTCGACCGCCTCTGCGCCGGAGTTCATCGGCAGGGACATTTCATAACCGGTCATTTCGGAAAGTTCTTTATAGAAGAGCGGAAGCTGGTCGTTGCGGAAGGCGCGCGACGTCAGCGTGAGTTTTTTGGCTTGTTCGAGCATCGCATTCAAAATCTTCGGGTGAACGTGTCCCTGATTCAGCGCGGAATACGCCGACAAACAATCCAAATATTTTTTTCCGTCCACATCGTAAACCCAGACGCCTTCGCCGCGCGCGATTACCACATCCAGCGGATGATAATTGTGCGCGCCGTATTGCTCTTCCAAAGCAATGTAATCCTGTGTATTCACTCGGGCCTCCTTCCTTACGCCACGCCAAACAGACGCGCTAAAATGGCCTTTTGCGCGTGCAGGCGATTGTGCGCCTGCGGGAAGATGACGGAATGCGGGCCGTCGGCAACCTCGTCGGTCAGTTCGTGGTTGCGATGCGCCGGAAGACAGTGCATCACGATCACATCCTTATCCGCCTCGCCGACCAGTTGCGCGTTGACTTGATAAGGCGGGAAGACTTTTTCGCGTTTGGCCGCTTCTTCTTCCTGTCCCATGCTGGTCCATGTGTCGGTGTAGATGACTTGTGCGCCTCGGACGGCTTCATGCGGATCGCGCAGGAAATTCAATTTGCTCCCCGTTTCCTTTGCGATGTTCTTCGCAATCTCGACCGCTTTCGGATTCAAATCATAACCTTCGGGGGTTGCGATTGTAAAATTCCAGCCCAGTTTTGCCGAGACGTGCATCAACGAAACCGCGACATTGTTTCCATCGCCGACGAATGTGATGTTCAGGCCTTTGGCTTTGCCGAACTTTTCCTGAATGGTCAGCGCATCGGCCATGCCCTGACAGGGATGGTTGTAATCACTCAAACCATTGACCACCGGGATGGATGACCACTTCGCCAACTCCAACACGTGCTCGTGTGCGAAGACACGCGCCATCAGCGCGTGGACGTAACCCGACAACACACGCGCCACATCCGCAATGGATTCGCGCTGACCGAGTCCGATCTCGTTCGGCGAGAGATACAACGCGTCGCCGCCCATGTGGCGCATCGCCATATCGAACGAAACGCGCGTCCGCAGGCTGGGCTTCTGGAAGATCATTCCCAATACCTTGCCCTTGAAGAGCGGGGGGTTGCCTTTCTCGAAATATTCCCTTTTCAAACGAATTGCCAGATCCAACAAATCCTGAACTTCCCCGGAAGATAAATCTGAGACAGCCAGAAAATGGTTCATTGCCAACTCCTCGATATGCCAAGTATAGTGGTTTGGCCCAATTGTAACCTGTCCCAATCGTCACTTGTTAGAGGTGACGTATATCGGGGACAAAGCCTGCGCCTGGTTAACGGCTCATGTTTAGTACCAAAGTTTCATTTTGCGGAACGAGGCGCGCTCATATAATTGCCCAGATTTGTAAATGCCAATTTGCGAATCCAGAACAAAACCTTGGAGACGATTCATGAATAGCATCTTTGATCCCAAAGCGCTGGAAGCCAACCGCAAAGGAAAGTTAACCCTGCTTCAGTCAATCCGCTTCATGCCGTGGCTGTTGTTCGGCGCGATCATGTTTTTGATGGGCCTTGGCCTGACAGGGATATACATTTACAACGATTTTATCGCCCGCACAACCAGCGATACGGTCAGCGTCGTTTTGGGCGCAGTCTTTTTTGTGGGCGTCGGCATTGTCCTCATGTGGATCGGGTACATGATCGGCGGAAAACTGCTGATCGACCTGCTCTTTGGCCAGTTGCGGAAGGCTCAAGGCCGGGGCATGAAACACAGCGCCTGGACAAGCAAGGGCCGAGAAAATTTATATTATTCCGTGGGTGAACTAAAGCTCACCATTCTATGGGATGGAATCTACAGAGCCTTACCTGATGGCGACTTTGTAACTGCGTATTACCTTCCGCGCAGCAAGATGTTCATCAATCTTGAGACATCCAATGTTCATTTCAATAATCACACCGAGCGGGTCCGCTAAAAGCGACTACCCCCCACTTCGTTTCAATTGAGGAGCCTTGCCCTTCTCCTGTTAGAAGAATCGGGGTGAAGGATTTTACCTAATACCCGAAAAATCCAGCCGCCAGACGGCCTGCGCGCCTTCTTTCTGCACAGGCCGTTACCTAATTATGCACATGCCAATGCATAACATACAAAGGTCAGGCTCCGCATCCGCCCTGCTGTTACCCAGCCATCCGAACCTTCTTCCAATACCTCAGCATCCCGTCTGCCGACATGCCGGGCGGGTTCGCCAATTCGTAAGCCTTCACCACGTCTGCGCTCAAGTTTTGTTTTCGTCCCTCTTCGTTTACCCAATCGGTAAACATCCGGCGCAATTCTTCGACGGACGGTTCGAGCTCCATTGCGTTTTCCAGCCAGCGCTCCGCCGAATCCAGTTCTTTTTGAACTTCGTTCAAATGCCATGCGGGATCGTCGAACATACCGAAGTGAGTCGGCGCGATGTGATTGAATTTTGCTCTTCGCAGGCGCGCAAGCGACTCGCGCCATTTGCCAAAATGCAGTTCGGGCGGCGGCATCGGCAGACGCAAATATGGAAAACCTGGAATGCGGACGCCGCCCACGTCGCCGCTGAAACAAATATCTTCAAACAGATACGCATAATGATGTTCGGCGTGACCGGGCGTATTGATGGGAAGGAATCTCAAATTGCCGATGACAATTTCTTCCGCGTCGTTCGCGACTTTGAGCCGGCTCTCCGGCACGGGCAGGAACTCGCCCCACAGCGAATCCATCTTATCGCCGTAGATGCGCGCCGCGCTGGCGAGAAGTTTTTCCGGGTTCAGCATGTGCGGCGCGCCGATTGGATGAACGTAAATCTGCGCGCCCTGCCGCGCCAGCCATCCCGCCGCGCCGGCGTGATCGAGATGAATGTGCGTCAGCAGGACGTGAGTGACGTCAGAGGGGCGCAAGCCATTTGCGGCGAGGCCCGCTTGAAGTCCCGCGAGAGTCGAACCCGGACCGGATTCGATTAATATCGCGCCGGTCGAATGTCGAATCAAATATGAAGCGATGGCTTGTGTCTTGCCCTGAAAATTCAAGTCAAGTGTGATAACGTTGGTCTTTGCCATTGAGTTACATCCTGTGAAAAATCGTGTGATGAAAATGCTGAAAGCGCCTGCCCGAGATCTGCGTTGCAATCAATGGGACAAACCGGCACGCGCTGCGCTGTCAAATGTTCAACAAGTTTCTGCGTGCCTCTGCTTCCGCCGAATGTCTCGGCGGTCAATAAAACCACAACAGGCCGCAGGCTTCGCCGCTTGATTTCATCGGCGGCGACCAATAGATGGGGCGAGACGGTTGGCGTGATAAGGATGATGCTGGAGCCTTGCGGAAATTGTCTCAACTGCGCGCCGACCAATGCCGCGATCGAGAGATCGCCTTTGCCTTCCAGGTAAGCAAGCGTTTCGAGGATTTTGTTTTCCTGCCGCTCACTGCGTTCGGCGGGAATCATGGTGTAGGTGCGGTCTTCCGTAACCAGTCCGACGGCGCGGTTTTGCGCAATAAAATAATGCGCCAGCGAGGCGGCAATGCTGATGCTGTATTCCAACGTAGAAGGCGGAAGCGTCAACTTCGGTTTTCTGCTGAACAGCATATTTTCAATAGGCATTTCCAGCGCCTCCGATGGTCTGGATGCCTGTGCTTTTTGCTGGGCGTCCAAAAACAACCAGACTTCCGCCTGGGGGTCCAGCTCAAATTCCTTGACCATTAATCGTCCGCGCCGCGCCGATGTGGGCCAGTGAATCCGTTTCATTGGATCGCCCGGGATGTATTCGCGGATGCCTGCCGCATGCGGCGTGATGTCCATAGCCTTGCGTCGAATCACATGACCTCCGGGCAGTAACCCCGGCGGCGACAGGAACGATGTAATCGGAAAGACCATGGGTAGGATTAACAATGTTTGTTCGGCGGGGAATCTCCTTCTGACGCGGAATAATCCCAGCGGATCGGATATCACCAGTGTGGTGGGACCGAGCGGAAACGCGCCCCGGCGCGTGAGCCAGGTGCGCGCGACATACGATTGTTTTTCGCGCGGCAGAAGGCGCGTCAACAAGCGGGAGCCGGATACATTGGGTAACGGCATCTCGTTATACACCTCCACCCAGGGTCCCAGAAGCCGGCTTGTATTCACAATCTCGAATTGTTCTTTGAAGAAATCGCCAACGCTGGCGCGTGAGAAATCGCCGGTGCGCTTAAACCGTACAGAGCGCGCCACCACTCCGACCCAAATCCATGCGCCGATGAGCAGGATCAAACCGAGATACAAAAGATGGGAATAGAAAGCCGCGCCGGTCACGAATGAACCGAAGAGGCCGGCAACGATCAAGAGGGCAACGATGATGCGCCCAACATTCATTTTGATTTCTGCTTCTCGCCCGGCGCCTGACGAAAGTCGCCGCCCGGCGCCGGCGTAGCACGGAGGATTTCCTGAACGATGCGGTCGGCGCTCAATTCACGCAGACGCGCGGCCGGGCTGACGATGATGCGATGCGCCAGAACCGCCACTGCCACATCTTTGACATCGTCCGGCAATACATAGTCGCGTCCGTTCAAGGCGGCGCGCGCTTGTGATGCACGCGATAGAGCCAACGTCCCGCGCGGGCTGGCGCCCAGATAAATGTCTGTGCTTTGACGCGTGCGCCGGGTGATCTCGGTGATGTAACGTTTGGCGGCAGGTGAAACAAAGACGGTTTTGACTTTCTCGGCGGCATTTAAGACGTCTTTGGCTTTCGCGACGGGCTTGAGCGTTTCGATGGGATGCCTCAGCCGTTGTTCGTCCAGGATTTTGATTTCGTCCAGAAAATCGGGATAGCCAAGCCGGACGCGCAGGAAGAATCGGTCAAGCTGCGCTTCCGGCAGTGGAAACGTTCCCTCGTATTCGATTGGATTTTGTGTGGCAAGCACCATGAACGGACGCGGAAGTATATGCGTCGTTCCATCTACAGTGACTTGACGTTCTTCCATGGCCTCGAGCAGTGCGGCCTGTGTCTTGGGCGTGGCGCGGTTGATCTCGTCTGCCAGAATGATCTGACCGATGATGGGGCCGGCTCGAAATTCGAATTTGCCTTTTTGCTGGTTGTAAATCGAAACGCCGGTCACATCGCTTGGAAGCATATCGGGCGTGAACTGGATACGATTAAAAGTACACGCCAGCGACTTTGCCAGACTGCGCGCCAGCATCGTCTTTCCCACTCCCGGCACATCTTCGATCAGAACGTGTCCCTGACACAATAAACCGATCACAATCAGTTCGATGGCGTCCCGCTTACCAACGATGACCCTTTCGAGGTTGCCGATCAGTTCTTCGCTAAACGCTTGGATGTCTTCCATGGTGTTCCTTCGGAGGAGAAGATGTTTTGATTCTACCTTGCAAATTGCAGGAAGGGCAGGAGGCAAATAACGGCGGGGTTCGTTAAGCGTGTGGCGCTTCTCATATTTTCGAGACTCCGCCCAAATGATTCTTCATCCGCTCTTCGCGGATTTAAGAGTTATTTATTCGATTAAAGCGGAGAGGGTAGTTGCAATGGCAACCTGACAGATCTGGGCAATGGTTCGATCAATTTTCAAACCACAATGAGTTTGAAGGATGTAATTGCCTTTTACGTGAGGCGTTCACAAAGAAGGGTCTGACGGAGCGCACTGCGACCACTGCCATCACAGACACAACGTTCAGCCTCGTTTTTGACGGCGATCCAAGCGGAAAGGCAATTGTTGTGCAAGGCGTGGATTTGGGAAATGGCACAACCAATGTGAATATCCGCTACGAGAACATATAGCCCTTTGATGGCCGAATCGAAAGATCGCTGTCCGCCAATGGACAACGATCTTTCTTCAATGTTGGATGCGCAGTCAGATTTGTTGAACGCTTATTGTTGAAATCTTACGAGCAGGGAATAGTTGACTGTGGCTCCGGCTTTTGGCACCACTTCAATGATGTAATCCTGCGTCGAAGGCAGTTTCATGCTGAAGCTGGTTTGTTCCGTGACGGATCGAAGATAAGGCTGACCGTCCGCGAAGCCCCAAACGGTGAGCGCGGCCTGGTTGCCCTGGCTGTTTAACTCCAGGCTCATGATCTGACCCTGCAAAGCGTAGGCAACATAATCCACAGTGTAGCCGGCGACGGTTTGGCCGGTCAGCACGACTTTATCCTTCCCTTGCGGAATTTGGATGCGCGCCGGAATTTGCACGGAGAGCGTGAAATTCTCTGTGGTGGCGCCGCCGTAAATTCCGAAATAATAATCTTCGGTGGCGGGCAATTGTCCCTGCCATGTGGTTTGTTTAGCGGAGGCGCTCAACAAGGAAGTTCCGCCCTGTGTGTTGATCGAAAGCGTTACGTCATTATTCAAGGAGCTGACATTCACAATCATTGGCTGTCCTTGCAGCGCCTGTAACACATAGTATTGAGTCTGCCCCGGTTGAATCGGCGCGCTGACGATCCCTGCGGTCGCGCCGGTCAGGAAATTGATGCGGGTCGCATTGGGCAGAACCGGCGTTGGCGCGGAGAAGGTGGTGGGAGTTGGAGGAACGGGAGTTGGGGAAACTGTCGCTGCGGGAGCCGTGGTCGGCGTGTTCTGAGGCGTAATCGCCTGCATTGTGGCGGCCACCACGGTTGCCACTTCGTTGGATGAAAGCGTCGGGGCGGCGGGCGCGGAAGTTCCAATGCAGGCGGCCGTCAAAAATAGAACGGCTAGGGCAGAGATCCAAATTCGTTTTGAACGAGTCATTGTCGTCTCCTTTACAAATAAAAAACAAGTATAGCACAGGGAACTCGTGTACAATTTACCCCATGTCATCCTTCAAAGAATTTATTCAGCGCTGGGGATTTTCCATTTTGATGATGGGAACGATCTTTGCGTTTTCATCCCGCCCGGGGAATGACCTTCCGAATTTTGGTTCGATGGATTATTTTGTAAAAAAGGGCGGACACATGCTTGGCTATGGTTTGCTGGCGTTTGCATACTGGCGCGGCTTCGATTTTAGACGGAAGCGTCTTTGGCTGGCCTGGTTGATGGCCGTACTTTATGCGGCAACGGACGAATTTCATCAATCCTTCGTTCCGGGACGGCATCCATCGCCAACGGACGTTTTTCTGTTCGACGGCGGCGGCGCGGCGGCGGCGTTGCTGGCCGCCGCGCAATTTATAAAATCGAAAGCATCGCCTCAATGATCGGCGCGGCAGAGTTTGATCGCTTCTTCGCGCGCCTTGCCCTGTGCGACGATAACCAGCACATCGCCGGCGTGGACAACCGTATCGCCGCGTGGAACGATGACCTTCGCACCATGCCGGATGGATGCAATCACGCAGTCTTTCGGGAAAGGGATTTCTTTCATTTTCTTTCCGACAATTTGCGATTCGGCGTTGACGACTATATCGGTCACTTCGACGCGGTCCGGCGTGATGGCGTCGAGCCGCACGTTTCCTTCGAGATGGCGCTTTTCGGTGCGGCGCGCCAGGGCAAGGTTGTAAGCGTGAATGACATCCGCACGCCGCAAAACGCCGAGCAATTTTTGCTTGTCTTCGCGCGCAACGACCGGCAGCCGCCCGATATCGCGTTCGCTCATGCGGCGCAGGGCGGCGGAGAGAGTTTCATCGGGAAAAGCCGTCACAACATCACGCGTACAAATTTCTGCGACCTTCACGTTTTTATTTTCGGCGCGGTCAATATCCTGCAGTGAAAGAATGCCGACCAATTTTCCGCGCGCATTTATAACAGGCAGTCCGTGACGCCGCGTCTTTTCCAGAAGGTTAGCGGCTTTTTCCAACGAGTCCGATTCGTGTATGGCGGTCGTATCCTGCCGCATCACTTCGCCGACGGCGATTCCGTCAAGGACCTCCACATCGCGGCCGCGGTCGAGACGGATTCCGTGCCGCGCCAATCCGATTCCGTAAACCGAATCGCGCTGGATGCGCTGTGAGACCAACAGGCTCACCGCCACCGAAAACATCAAGGGCAGAATGATGCGATAATCGTTGGTCAGTTCAAAAAGAAGGATGACAGCCGTGAGCGGCGCGCGGACGGCTCCCGCTAAAACCGCCGCCATTCCCACCAGCGCAAACGCGCGCGGATCGATTCCGAGGCCCGGGAAAAAATACGCCGCGGCCATCCCGAACGCTCCGCCCAATGCCGCACCGACAAACAGAGATGGAGCGAAGACGCCGCCCTTGAATCCACTGCCGAGACTCAACGGCGTGAGGATCAGTTTGGCCAGGACCAGCGCCGCCAAAAATCCAAAAGTGAAATCGCTTTTGATCAGAATTTCTTGTATGACACTGTAGCCAGTGCCAAGAACCTGCGGAACGAACAGCGCGGCGATTCCGAGCGCGCAGCCTGCAGTCGCGGGCTTGATCCATTCCGCAATGTGCCAGGAGCTATAAAGATCCTGAAATTTATAAAGTAAATTTGCATACAGCGCCGAGAGGGGGCCCGCGATCAATCCAAGAAGAAGATAAAGCGGTATTTCCCAGATCGAATGAAATTGATAGGCCGGGACTGCAAAGGCAGGCGCAGTGCCTGAGACGGCCTGCGTAAAAACAGAAGAGACCACAGCGGACACCAAGATCAGCCACAACGTGTTCCCGCTGATTTCCCCGAGAATCAATTCGAGCGCAAAGAAAACGCCCGCAATGGGCGCATTGAAAGCCGCCGCAATCGCCGCGCCGGCCCCTGCCGCCACCAGTGTTTTGATTCTTTCGTCCGTCAGGCGAAGCACCTGCCCCAGCATGGACGCGAAATTAGCCCCGATTTGCACTGCCGGATCTTCAGGGCCGACAGAGGCGCCAGCGCCAAGCGAAAGAGCCGAAGCCGCCGCCTTGGCCGGCGCGTTTTGGTAGAACAGACGCCCGCCCGACAGAGCCACGGATTGCATAACCGCCGCCGTGCCGTGTACTTTTTCTTCGCGGAGAAAAAAATGATTGAATAATCCAACGATGAGTCCGCCGATCACGGGGATGATGACGATGGTCCATTTTCCAACCGGCGCCATCCATCCGCCTGCGGTATTGAACATGATGGATTCAAGAAAGTTATAGGTTAACTTAAATAACCAGACGCCAACCCCGCTTCCAAGCCCCACGAGAATTGCAAGTGTAACCAGTAATAAAGTTTGCGATGATTTAATGGTTTCAAAGGCGTCTCTTGTATTGGCAAGAATTGATATGTAGAGTTTCTTCATCATTGTCCCAAACAGCAAAGAGAAGTGATTTATCAGCGCTCTTTATTTACTCGAATTCCAGTTCCAGGTCCTCGTCATCGCCCCATTCTTCGAGGCGATCAATCTCGATGTCGCTGAAGAGACCTTCCTGACGCGCCTGAACGCGATACCGTTTGATCAGTTCGAGCAGCGCCAAAAATGTCACGACGATTTCGAGCCGGGTCGCTTTATCGCCGACCAGGGCGCGGAATGAAGTGCGTTGTAATTGCTTCAACGTTTTCGAGATCAAATCAATTTTCTCGCGGATGGTGATTTTCGGCGCGGCGATGACGGTTCCGAGCGATTGCTTTTCCGCGCCTTTGGCAAAAGCCGATTCCGCCGCGGCGACCAGCGCTTCCAGCGTAAGACCCGATAGATCGAGTTTGGCTTCCACTTTCGGCGGCGGCGCGACGCGCAAGTACGTCCGCAAATTGGCTTGCTGGCGCGCATCCAGCCACGCGCCGATTTCCTTGAATCGTTTGTAGAGTTTGAGTTGATCCACCAGCGACTGGCCGACATCTTCCTCGCCCGGTTCGCGCACGGGCGGGCGCGGCAGTAACGCTTCAGATTTTATTTGCAATAACTTTGCGGCGATTACAAGGAAAGCCGAAATTTCGTCGGCGCGCAATTGCTCAAGACTATGAATATACGCGAGATACTGGTCGGTGACCATCGCCAGCGACACAGTTGTAATATCCAGTTCCGCGCGCTCGATGAGATCGAGCAGCAGATCAAGCGGGCCCTCATAAACAGGCGTGTGAACGGTGTAATTGGTTTGGCGTCCGAGCAAATTTTCCACGGCGGGTTGCATTATATCATCCTCATGTGGCGCGGTTATAATTTATGCATGCCAACCAAACTGACTCATCTTGATGAAACTGGCCGCGCTCACATGGTGGACGTCGGCAAGAAAGCCGATACAGAACGCATTGCAATCGCAAAAGGCGAAGTCCGCATGAAGAAGGCGACGTTTGATTTGATTCGCGACGGACAGATCAAGAAAGGCGACGTGCTGACGGTGGCGCAAATCGCGGGCATCAGCGCATCAAAGCGGACCTCGGAATTGATCCCGTTATGTCATCCGATTCCGCTCACCAAAATTGACGTTGATCTTGCGCTGGACGAATCCCTGCCGGGCGTGACAATCACAGCCACCGCGAAGAGCTTTGGCAAAACCGGCGTTGAGATGGAGGCCTTGACCGCTGTCTCTGTCGCGGCGCTGACGGTTTACGACATGGCGAAAGCCGCCGAGAAAACCATGCACATTCAAAATATTCGACTGGTCGAAAAGCATGGCGGCCAGTCGGGCGATATTGTGAATGAATAATTTTTGTGGGGACACAGCGCCGCGGCGTCCCTACAAAAATTGAGGAGGTGTGATGAACCATATAAAGGTATTGTTGTTTGCAACATTGCGCGACCGCGCTGGTACAAAATCCCTCGAATTGGAAATTCCTAACGATACAACTGTACAAGGATTAAAAGAACAGATCGGGCGCGATTATCCCAATCTAAAGGAAGCCATGGAGACCGTTTTGATTTCCATCAATCGCGAATACGCATTCGATGAAGCGGTCGTCCCGCAAAACGCGGAAGTCGCCATGTTCCCGCCCGTGAGCGGTGGTTAACTTTTAACATGCAACCTTCAAACTTTCCAACTGTATTTTCGATTACCGAATCCGAACTGGACTTGAACGACCTGCTGGCGAAAATCACGTTGCCGTCCACGGGCGCGGCGGCGATTTTTGCCGGCATGGTGCGCGGCGAAACATCTCGACGCGGCTCGACGCAGGCCAAACGCGGCGAAGTGCACGAAACGGCTTTTCTCGAATACGAGGCATACATCCCAATGGCGGAAGCCAAGATGAAACAGGTCGCGGAGGAGATCCGCGAGCGCTGGCCGGTGATCGAAGGAATCGCAATTGTCCAGCGCATTGGCAAACTGTATCCGCAAACGCCAACGGTGTTGATCGCCTGCACTGCCGCGCACCGCGACAGCGGCGTCTTCGAGGCGGCGCGTTATGGCATTGACCGCTTGAAGGAAATTGTCCCCATCTGGAAAAAAGAAGTCGGCCCGGACGGCGACTTTTGGGTCGAGGGTGAATATATTCCGAAACCGGGTGAATGATGAAAATCGTTTGCCTTAATTGCGGACGGCCCTACCCGGAAACCGGCGCGCCGTATCAATGCCCAACCTGCGGCGGACTTTACGATGATGTTGAACCTTTAACCTTTGACCTTCAACCTTCAACTTTAAACCAGGCGGTTTCACTGGGCGAGGGCAACACACCGTTAATTCCCGCCAAAGCCTTTGGGCGTGAAGTGTATTTCAAATGCGAATACGCCAACCCAACCGGCTCTTTCAAAGACCGCGGCACAGCAGCGCTTGTTTCTTTTCTCCTTTCCCGCGGCGTGACGGAAGCCGCCGAAGATTCGTCGGGCAACGCGGGCGCGTCGTTCGCGGCATACGCGGCGCGCGCCGGAATCAAGGCGCATGTTTACGTCCCTGAATCTGCGTCTGGCCCGAAGCGACAGCAAATCGAAATGTACGGTGCGGAAATAATTCCAGTTGCTGGGCCGCGTTCGAATGCGGCGGAGGCTGTCCGCAAAGCCGCGCAGACCGGCATGGTTTATGCCAGCCACGCCTATTTGCCGTTCAATTTGCCGGGTTACGCAACCTGTGCATATGAAATTGTTGAGCAACTTGGACGCGCTCCCGGCGCGGTCATCGTTCCTGCAGGTCAGGGCGGATTATTGCTTGGCATGGGGCGCGGTTTTCAAGCTTTGTTGAACGCCGGAAAAATTGATAAAATGCCGGTCATTATCGGAGTCCAGGCTTCGGCGTGCGCGCCGTTGATGGCTTTGTTTTCGATGGGCATCACCGGATTGAGTTTTGTCACCGAAGGCGCGACGCTTGCCGAGGGAGTGCGCGTCCGCACGCCTCTGCGCGCCAAAGCCGTCGTGGAGATCACGCGCGCAAGCGGAGGCCGCTTTACGTCGGTGGATGAAGCGTTTATCCTGCCCGGGCGTGACGCATTAGCACGTCTGGGGTTTTATGTAGAGCCAACGTCCGCATTGGTCTGGCGGGCAATGGAAGAAACATTGCCGGAACTCCCGGGGCCGGCGGTTGCCGTGCTGACGGGTTCTGGTTATAAAGTTCGAATCTAAAATTGAGGAGCAGAAATGGAACGGATTGTGATCACCGGCATGGGGACGGTCAACCCGCTCGGTTTGAACGTGAATGAAACATGGGAGAATTTGATCAACGGCGTTTCGGGCGTCGGACCGATCACGTTGTTCGATCATTCGAATTTGCTGGTGCATATTGCCTGCGAAGTGAAGAACTTCGAGCCGGAAAAATTCATGGACGGCAAGGAAGCGCGCCGCCGCGATCGCTTTGAGCAATTTGCCTCGGTCGCGGCCAATCAGGCGATTGCCAGCGCCGGCCTTGAAGTGACCGAAGCCAATGCGCCGCGCATTGGCATTGTCATCTCATCTGCCATTGGCGGATTGAAGTCCATTGCGGAGGCGGTGCTGACCAACGATAAGGAAGGACCGCGGCGCGTCAGCCCGTTTTTGATTCCCATGCTGATGGCAAACGGCGCGGCGGGGCTGGTGGCGATTGATCACGGAATCAAGGGCCCGTGCTTTTCGGTCGCCTCGGCGTGCGCGTCGGGCGCGGATGGAATCGGCATGGCGTTCATGATGCTCAAATCGGGCATGATTGATGTGGCGCTGGCGGGCGCGTCAGAAGCGGTGGTGACTTCCGTTGGCGTGGCCGCCTTCGACCGCCTCGGCGCCATGTCGCGCCGCAACGACGATTATTCGATGACGCCCGCGCCGTTCGATAAGAACCGCGACGGTCTTGTGATGGGCGAGGGCGCGGCGGTTCTCGTACTGGAAACCGAATCTCACGCCAGAGCGCGCGGCGCGAACATTCTGGCGGAACTGGCCGGCTACGGCGCGACGGCGGATGCGTTCCATGTCACCGCGCCGCACGAAAACGGCGAAGGCGGCGCGGCCGCCATTCGACAAGCGTTGGCATCGGCTCAGGCGAATCTCGAAGATGTCGGTTACATCAACGCGCACGGCACCGGCACACAATTGAACGATCAATCCGAAACGCGCGCTGTCAAAGGCGCGTTCGGCGAACTGGCGCACAAGATTCCGATCTCATCCACCAAATCCATGACCGGGCACATGATGGGCGCGACCGGCGCATTGGAGGCCATCATTTGCGTTCAGGCGGTGCGCGAAGGAATCCTGCCGCCGACGATTCATTATCAAACGCCCGATCCCGAATGCGATTTGGATGTCATCCCGAATAAAGCGCGCGAGAAGAAAATCAACCTTGCCATCAGCAATGCTTTTGGATTTGGCGGCCATAACGCGGTATTGGCTGTTAGAAAGTATCAGTGAGAATTTGTAGAAGGGATGCGCCGCAGAGTCACGAAGTTCGCAGAGAAAAAACTCTGGATCCCTGTGGTGAAGTTTATTTTTCTTCGCGGCCTTGTGGATTGTGAACTCACATGCTATAATCCGCCCGCTAAAAACGAAACCCGCCGGGTTAAGCTTGTCGAAACCAAACCAAGTTAGGAAGAACGAAAAATGACAGACCTGTTGAAGGCCGTCGAGGCTAAGAAAAACGAAAAAATACCGGAACTGCGGCCGGGCGATACTGTGAACGTCCACATGAAGATCAAGGAAGGCGACCGCGAGCGCATTCAGGAATTCAAAGGCATTGTGATTCGTTTGCGCAAAGGCGGCAATGAGGCATCCTTTACGGTCCGCCGCGTGGCGTCCAACGGCATCGGCGTGGAGCGCACCTTTTTACTGCGCTCGCCGCGCGTGGATAAAGTCGTGGTCGAGCGTCATAACAAAGTCCGCCGCGCGCAGCTTTACTTCATGCGCGAACGCACCGGCAAGTCGGCTCGTCTCAAGCAGAAGTTTGAATAATCGAAAAACCCTAAAGGCTTCGAAAACCTTTAGGGTTTATGATTTAATATGCGGCCTATTATCGGCATCACAACCAGCCACTCCAAAAACGTATACAGTCAAACAACGGTCTCGTTGAACCAGGCTTACGTGCGCGCTGTCATGCAGGCGGGCGGCGTTCCGGTTTTGATTCCCTCATTGATTGCAAATGATGGCTGGGATGCGCTGTATGCGCGCCTCGATGGGATTCTCTTTTCTGGCGGCGGCGACATCTCTCTCGAGCATTTCAAGGGCGATCCGCATCCCCGCATCGCGGACGTGGACCCGGAGCGGGATACCGTTGAATTGAACATACTCCACGCCGCAGTCTCAGACGGCAAACCGTTCCTCGGAATTTGCCGCGGCTGTCAATTGGTCAATGTCGGTTTAGGCGGGACTCTCTACACACATATTCCCGATCAATTGCCGAACGCGCTCGAACATTCTTATCCCGGGAACATGCGGACGGCGCTGGTGCATGAGGTCAAGGTGGATGAAGGCACACGTATCGCGGAAGTGCTGGGCGAACCGATTGTCAAAGTCAACAGCCATCATCATCAGGGACTGAAAGATATTGCGCCGTCCCTGCGCGCCGCAGGTCATGCGCCAGATGGACTCGTCGAGGCAGTTGAATTACCCGGCCACCCATTTGGATTGGCTGTGCAATGGCATCCCGAATGGCTGACGGATCAACAACCGATAAGGAATCTTTTTAGAAGGTTTGTGGAAGCGGCAGGTCAATAGTTGAACAAAAAGGCTCCGCCGTTTTTCACCGAAAAACCATTTGCAACCACAAAGGCTTGCGCTGAGATGCCGTCTGAAAGTGCGAGAAAATCTCGCGCTATGGCGTAAGGTGAGAAAATAAAACGCAAAGGGCGGTCTTTACGAATTATGTTTTGCGTTTTATGATTCAGCAATGCCCCCAATCCACTCGAACAATCCAATCGGCGTTTTTGACTCCGGCGTGGGCGGACTTTCGGTGTTGCGCGCCATCCGCGAGCAGATGCCCGAAGAACCGGTCATTTATTTTGGCGATCAGGGGCACGTTCCGTATGGTCCGCGCCCGCTCCAACAAGTGCGGGATTTTTCTGAAGGCATCACGCGCTTCCTTCTGAACAAGGGCGCAAAAATCATCGTCGTTGCGTGCAATGCGGCTTCGGCGGCGGCTTTGAAATATTTGCGTCAAACCTTTCCGGATGTTTCATTTGTCGGCATGGAGCCGGCGGTCAAACCTGCGGCGGAATATACCGAAACCGGCGTGGTCGGCGTGCTGGCAACACCGGCAACGTTTCAGGGGGCGTTGTACGCGTCGGTGGTGGAACGTTTTGCCAGCGGCGTTGAATTGCTCCAGGATACGTGTGCCGGCCTGGTTCAGCAAATCGAAAAAGGCGATTTGAATGGAACTGTCACGCGCAGGATTTTGGAAGACGCGCTTCGTCCCATGCTTGCCAAAAACATTGATACGGTTGTCCTGGCTTGCACGCATTATCCGTTTGTGATTCCGCTCATTCAGGAGATTGCGGGGGAAAAAGTTCGGGTGATTGACCCGGCTCCGGCGGTGGCGCGCCAGACCAAACGTCTGCTCGAAGCGCAGGGGTTGAAACGTCCCGCAGGTGCGCGCGGCGATATTCAATTTTTTACATCCGGCGACGCGGCTTTTGTCCAATCGCTTTTGCCAAAACTGCTTGGGGAGAACGGCGTCGTCAAACCGCTGTACTGGCAGGGCGACACGGCTTTGAGGGAGAATCAGTTACAGATCAGCGATTGAATTTTGCTGTGAAAGAGAGTAAAGTAAAAGCACAAGACCAATCCTCAGAGCGTTTCATTCCAAAGGAGTCGCCAAATGAACAACCATATTGATTGTTTGCAATGCATCGTTCCTCCGCATATGCTTGATAACATACTGGCTAATGGAACCGCCGAACAAAAACAAGTGGCGCTGCGATCCATTGGCATCTCGGGCGGACTGCGCGGCCATCGTCAGGCGCTGACGTCGGCGGTGGCCTATCTTACGCCTGCCACGGCGCCGGGAAAACATCGTACCGTTTATACGGCAAACAACGGAAGCGGTTTGCCGGGACAGCAGGTGCGCGATGAAGGTCAGCCGCCGAGCAGCGATGTGGCGGTGAACGAAGCCTATGACGGCGCAGGCGACACTTACGATTTGTATTGGGATATCTATCAGCGCAACTCGCTGGACGGAAACGGCTTGCGCCTGCTCTCGACGGTGCATTATCAGCAGAACTACGATAACGCTTTTTGGAACGGCGAGCAAATGGTGTATGGGGACGGCGACGGTCAGTTATTCAATCGCTTTACGATTTCTGTGGATGTGATTGGTCATGAGTTGACGCATGGCGTGACGCAGTATACGTCGAACCTGAATTACCAGGATCAATCCGGCGCATTGAACGAGTCCCTTTCGGATGTATTCGGGTCGCTGGTCAAACAGCGCAAACTCAATCAGACCGCAGATCAAGCCGACTGGTTGATTGGTCAGGGATTGTTCACGGCAAATGTCAAGGGTGTTGCGCTTCGCTCGATGAAGGCGCCGGGTACGGCGTACGATGATCCGGTGCTGGGCAAGGATCCACAGCCGGCGGATATGGCGCATTACGTAAACACAACGCAGGACAACGGCGGCGTCCACATCAATTCGGGGATTCCCAATCACGCGTTCTATCTTGCGGCGGTGGCCATTGGCGGATATGCGTGGGAAAAGGCCGGGATGATCTGGTATGTGTCGGCGCGCGATAAATTCAAGAGCAATACTGATTTTCAGGGCGCGGCGGATTTAACGTACCAGACTGCCGGCGAGCTTTATGGTCAGGGCAGCCCCGAACAACAAGCGGTTAAGAATGCCTGGATCGGCGTGGGCATTACCCCCGGCGCTGCACCTCAACCTCAGCCTCAGCCTCAACCCGGCGGATGCGTGACCGCGCCCGCCGCGCTGATCCGTTCATTGTTTGGCGGTTCGTAAATGCAAATCGAGTTTGTTCGAAGCGGCGGCTTTGCCGGAATCAATCTGGTCGCCCGCGTGAATTTAGAGAAGCTTGCGCCGGATGAGGCGGCGGCTCTCGAACAAAAAATAAACGATGCAGGTTTCTTTGATTTGCCTGCGCAAATCGAACCCGCCTCGCGCGGCGCAGACCTATTTGAATACAGCCTGACGGTTTCTTCGCCGCCGCGAACGCATACGGTTGTTGTCAGTGAAACGGTTGTGCCGGAAAAACTTCGTCCGCTGATTGATCATCTCACCGCGCTGGCGCGCACCGGGAGATATCGCTGATTTTGGAGTGTAAAAAAACAACGGACGGGATTGCCTCTCCGTTGTTTTGATTCCGGGCAATGGGGCGGCGGAAGACGATTCATTTTCAACGCTTATCTGCCGGGATGATTCCCAAATCATCTGGCGAAACGTTGATGTTCTTGAAATTCTCGAAAGTCAGATCGCGGAATCCGAACTTGCGCGCTTCGCAAAGGCGTCGAAATAACGCCTGATAACTGGCGGGGACCGCCGCGTCCCAATTCAAACCAAGTTTTTGAGCGGTCGGTTTGAGCGCATCCATCGCGCCCTCGATCTCGACGAAATTGCCAATCGGCGTTTCATCGAGCATGATGTGAACTTCGGGAGGCAGGAGGTCCCTCGAGATTTCTGAAGTCTGCACCGAATACGTCGTTCTGTATTTCTCATAAAGAAATATAACTTCATAACCGAGCGCTTCAATAAATTGTTTTGCGGGGTCAAAATCACTGACGGTGAATTCGATCTCGCGGCGGCTGAGCGCGCCGTC
>JBHORD010000179.1:0-26016 GCA_042408355.1 Anaerolineales bacterium | reverse complement strand
ATCATCGAAAACCTCACGCCGACCGCCAACTTCAACAATTGCTCCGGCAAGCATACCGCCATGCTGGCTCACGCCAAAATGCGCGGACTGCCGCTCGAAACCTATCTCGAACGCGATCACCCGATTCAACAAGACATTTTGACGACCTTCGCCGAGATGTGCGGAATGGATCGCGCCAAAGTGGAACTCGGCACCGACGGTTGTTCCGCGCCGAACTTCGCGGTCCCGCTTCGGAACGCCGCCCTCGGCTTTGCCCGTTTATGTGACCCGGCTTCACTTTCCAAAGCGCGTGCGGACGCCTGCCGCAAGATCACTTCCGCGATGACGTCTTATCCTGAAATGGTCAGCGGATTCGGCGAGTTCGATTGCGAGTTGATGAAAGTCGGGGATGGAAAAATCCTTACCAAGCGCGGCGCGGAGGGCTTCCAGGCCATCGGACTTTTGCCCGGCGCCATCAACGGCGAATCGCGCGGCATCGGCATAGCAATCAAAGTTTCAGATGGCGACGCCGGACGCATGAACGATAACTTGGGAACCAGACCGCGCGTCCGCCCGGCAGTGACGCTGGAGATCCTGCGTCAACTCGGCGCGCTGAACGATGAGCAATTGAAAAAGTTATCTGACTTCGGTCCGACTTTACCGATCAAGAATCATCGCGGGATTGTGGTGGGCGAATCGC
Organism: Anaerolineales bacterium; assembly: GCA_042408355.1. Lineage (GTDB taxonomy): Bacteria > Chloroflexota > Anaerolineae > Anaerolineales > Villigracilaceae > Fen-1038. The sequence goes on along the minus strand of JBHORD010000179.1, from coordinate 25,337 downwards.
GACCGACGTTCAAACTTCAAGAAGAAGCTTAATCGACACGCATACGCGGATGAACATCAATCAGAATCTTTGTTGATCCGCATTCCTCTACGGTGAATTTATGGATAATCTTTCCAGGCGCGCTGTCAAAGTCCACGAGAAACTTTTGGAAGCCTTTGGCGAACCGGTCTGGCGCAATTCCATGCCGACGGTTGATGAACTGGTCTCGACGATCCTTTCACAAAACACAAACGATGCCAACCGCGACCGCGCCTTCAATGCTTTGCGCGCCAAATTCCCAACATGGGAATCCGTGCGCGACGCAAAAACAAAAGAGGTGGTTGCCGCGATACGTCCGGCAGGATTGGCAAATCAAAAGGGTCCGCGCATCCAAAGAGTTTTGAAAGCCATCACTGAAGAACGCGGGGATTTGGATTTATCTTTTCTCAAAGATTTGCCGCTCGAAGACGCGCGCGCCTGGCTGACGAGGTTCAACGGCGTGGGACCGAAGACCGCCGCGATTGTTTTGCTCTTTTCGCTCAATCGTCCTGCTTTTCCTGTGGATACGCATATCTACCGCGTTACCGGACGCATCGGTCTGCGCCCGGCAAAGATGACCGTCGAGCAGGCGCATCCGTATCTTGAAAAATTGCTTCCGCCCGAAACTTATTACGCCGCGCATTTGAATCTGATCCGCCTGGGACGCGAAGTGTGCCACGCAAGAAAACCAGAATGCCCGAAATGCCCGGTCATTAAGTTGTGCGATTATGAACCAAAGACAAAGTGATTCGATGCGAACGTTTTCAAAAACTCAACGCAAAGACGCAGAGCCGCAAAATTTTTTTCTTTACGACCTTGCGCTTCGGCGTTAGCCTTTTAGTGAAATCATGGAACAAATTCCTCCCGTCAGCATTGCTTTGGAAAAACTTGGAATCCCGCACCGCATCTTCCGCCACGCCGGACAAGTCACATCGCTGGAACAAGCCGCGTCTGAACGCGGCCAGAGGCCCGAACAAGTCGTCCGCAGTATCTTATTTCGAATCGGCGAAAATGATTTTATTATGGCGCTGGTGGCGGGACCGGCGCAAATCTCCTGGAAAAAACTTCGCCAGCATCTCGGTCAATCGCGGTTGACGATGGCAACCGAGGAGGAAGTGTTGGAAGTTACGGGATACCGCATCGGGACGGTGAGTCCGTTCGGGTTGGCGCGCCCGCTCAAAATCCTGATTGACCCGAGCGCGCTGAAAGAGGAGGAAATTTCCATCGGGTCGGGAATCCGCAATACAGGCATCATTCTTAGAAGCGCAGAGTTGCTGCGCGGTTTAAATAACGCAGAGATTGTCCAGCTTGTTTGACTTGCTTGATAAAATTCATCAGTTGAATTATAATTAATTACAAAGTCTATAATTTCAGTAGACATACTATGAGGCTTTCAAAACGCGGTGAATACGGCTTGCGCGCCATGATCCTGATGGCGACACCAGACAAAGACGGCCACCCTCCCATTGTGCAGATCAAAGAGATCTCGCAACGCGAGAAAATCCCTGCCAAGTTTTTGGAGCAGATTTTGCTCGCGCTGAAGAATGCCGGCCTGCTGCACAGCAAAATGGGCGTTGGCGGCGGATATTACCTCGCCAGGCCCGCCAAAGAGATCACTCTCGGCCAAATCGTGCGTGTGCTCGATGGCCCGCTGGCTCCAGTCAAATGCGTCAGCCAGATGGCATACGAGCCGTGCGGCTGTCCGGATGAGGAAACCTGCGGCTTGCGTTTGGTAATGGGCGATGTTCGCAATGCAATCTCTGCTCTGCTCGATGGCACTTCTTTGGCGGATGTCACGGCCCGCGTAGATAAAGTCCGCGAGGCCTTGAAAAACTGATTGTGGTCACCCCGCCTGTTTTCACGCGGTTTTTTCGCGCCTCAAAAGTATACTTAAATTATAGACTTTATAGTATAGAAACCTAAATGGAGGAAGAATGTACAAAAAACTTCATCTTGTTTCGGTCCTTCTTGTTAGCGCAGGGCTGCTCCTCGCCGCCTGCGGAACGCCCGCCTCAAACCCGGCCCGAAGCGGGGATCCGCTCAAAGGAACAATCACAATCTCCGGCGCGTTCGCCCTCTACCCCATGATGACCATCTGGGCAGATGAATTCCAGAAGATTCATCCGAACGTTCAATTCGACATTCAGGCGGGCGGCGCGGGAAAAGGCATGACAGACGCATTAGCCGGCGCGGTGGACATCGGCATGGTCTCGCGTGCGATCAAGCCCGAAGAGGAAGAGAAGGGAGCGTATTGGGTTTCTGTCGCCAAGGATGCCGTCTTCCCGCTCATCAACGCCAAGAATCCAGTTGCTCAAGACATTATTGCAAAAGGAATCAGTCAGCCCGCCTTCAATAAGATTTTCATAACAGGTGAAATCAAAACCTGGGGCGAAGTCGTCGGCAAACCTGAGGTCACGGACAAAATCCATGTATACACACGCTCGGATTCTGCCGGCGCGGCGGACATGTGGGCGCAGTTTGCGGGCGGCAAGACTCAAGCGGATATTTTGACAGGCGCGATCGGCGTCAACGGAGAGCCGGCGCTCGTGGATGCCGTCGGCAAAGATCCGCTGGGAATCGGTTACAGCAACTTGAATAGTGTGTTCGACCTGACCAGCGGAAATCCGGTTTCGGGAATCATTGTTCCGCCGATTGATATTTATCGAAACGGCCTTGCCGACCCCGAAGAGTATTTCAAAACCAGAAGCGATGCGATGAAGGCGGTGGCCAGCGGAAAATACCCATCGCCGCCGGCGCGCTTCGAGAATCTGGTCACCAGGGGCAAACCTCAGGGACTCGTTCAAACGTTCATCGTTTGGATTTTGACCGACGGACAAAAATATCTCGACCAGGCCGGATACGTGCAATTGACTCCCGATCAGCAAGCCGCGTCGCTTGCCAAAGTCCAATGAGCGATCAGAATCAAATCATCGAATTTGTATCAAACGTAAAAGCAGAGGGCCGGCGGACCCGGCCTTCCGCCGCACCGCGCAACCGGCAGGATCAGCAGGCGAGGCGGACATTTTTTATCATCACGCTCTTGCCGCCGATTCTGATCGTCGGAATCGCCATTGCGCTCATCCTTCGCGCCTGGCCCGTCTTGAGCGCCTATCCGCTCAACGATTTGCTGTTTGGAACCATTTGGAAACCGGATCGCGGTTTATTCGGTTTTTGGCCATTCATCACAAGCACATTTTGGGTGACCACGGTCGGAATCTTTCTGGCCGTGCCGCCATGCGTTCTCACTTCGCTTTATTTATCGGAATACGCCCATGCCGCCACGCGGACATTTGCCAAACCGATTCTCGATTTGCTCGCCGCGATTCCGCCGGTCGTTTACGGTGTGTGGGGGCTCTTAACAATCGTGCCTTTCGTGGAAGGCGCATTGGCTCCGTTATCAAGACGGTGGTTAAGTTTTATACCGATCTTCCATATCAACCAGCCAACCGGCTTCAGCGTTCTGGCTGGCGGCATCGTTTTGGCGGTGATGATCGCGCCGCTGATCATCTCCGTTGTGTTCGAGATTCTCACAACTGTTCCAAATGATCTTCGGCACGCCTCGCTGGCGGTCGGCGCCACGCAATGGCAGACGATTCGCCGCGTTGTGATTCCGCGCGTCATTCCCGGAATGGTCGCAGCGATTGTGTTGGCGGCTTCGCGCGCGCTCGGAGAAACGATGGCCGTGTTGATGGTCGTCGGCAATGTGGCGCAAGTCCCAACATCCATTTTCGATGCGGCATATCCGCTCCCGGCGCTGATCGCCAATAACTACGGCGACATGATGTCCATCCCGCTTTACGACGCGGCGTTGTTGTGCGCGGCATTGGTGTTATTGACCATCATCTTGTTTTTCAACATTCTCTCGACAATTGCGCTTCAACGCATGTTGAAAAGGAATTGAGTCCAATGAAAAAACGTTGGGAACGACGTCATATTCTTGAAGCCCTCGTGAAAGGCTTGATGATCTTCTCTTTGGCCGCGGTGGCTTTCAGTCTCGGTTCAATTCTTTTCACCATTCTGATTCGCGGTCTGCCATCTTTGACATGGAGCATGATCACGCAGTCGCCCAAAGGCGGTTTCTACATGGGCAAGGAAGGCGGCATTCTGAACGCTATCATCGGCTCGTTGTATCTGGCGGGCGGCGGGACCTTGCTGGCGCTGATCATCAGCCTGCCCATTGCGCTTTATCTTGAAACATATCTTGGCAATTCAAAATGGGGACAATACGTACGTCTCTCGCTGGATGTTTTGTGGGGCATCCCGACGATTGTCTACGGCGCATTTGGATTCACGCTCATGCTGGCAATGAGACTGCGCGCCTCACTACTCGCAGGCATCGTTGTGTTAGCGCTTGTGGAATTGCCGATCATGGCGCGCGCCATGGATGAAGTCATCCGCCGCACGCCCCCCGACCTCGAGCAGGCCGCGCTGGCTCTCGGCTCGACCAGGCTGGAAGCGGCTCTGCGCGTCGTGACGCGGCAGATGCTCCCCGGCATCATCACCGCCATCCTGCTCGCCTTCGGACGCGGCATCGGCGACGCGGCCTCGGTTTTGTTCACAGCCGGTTATACCGACCGCATCCCCACGTCATTGATGAGTCCGACAGCGTCACTCCCGCTGGCAGTATTCTTTCAACTCGGCACACCGTATCCTGAAGTCCAACAACGCGGTTACGCCTCCGCCTTGATTCTGACCATCATCGTTCTGATCATCAGCCTTGGCTCACGCTGGGTTTCGGGCCGCCTGAATAAATATACAGTGAAATAAACGGAGCAATTATGGATGCACATATTCAAGTCCGCCACATGAACGCCTTTTATGGAAAACAACAAGCGTTGAAGGACGTCAACATCGAGATTCCCAAAGGGCAAATCACAGTCATTATGGGCCCATCGGGCTGCGGGAAATCAACTTTACTAAAAACCCTGAATCGTTTTCTCGAATTGACCGACGGCGCGAAAATCTCCGGCGAAGTTTATCTGGACGGTCAAAACATTTACGAGCGTGATGTCGAAGTGACCGAAGTCCGAAAAAGGATCGGGCTTCTGGCGCAGCGTCCCTCGCCGCTGCCAATGTCCATCTACGATAACGTCGCCTATGGAATGCACATTCACCGGATGAAGAAGGACCGCAAAGAATATAAGGCGGCAGTGAGATACTATCTGGAAATCGCCGGTTTATGGGAGGAGGTCCAGAAGCGATTACACGATCCCGCCACCAGCCTCTCGATTGGACAGCAGCAGCGTTTATGTTTGGCGCGCGGACTGGCCGTCGAACCGGAAATCATTTTGGGCGACGAACCCACCTCGGCGCTCGATCCGATCTCATCGCAAAAGATCGAAAAACGTTTGATGGACTTGAAGCAACAATACACCATCGTTGTAGTGACGCACACACTTCGTCAGGCCAAACGCCTTGCCGACTATGTAATTTACATGTATCTCGGCGAAGTCATTGAGGCCGGGCCGGCGAAAGAAGTCTTCAACCATCCGCAACACGAGCGCACGCGCGCCTATCTCGAAGGGCAATTTTGATTTCAAGGCGGGCCGCGCACCCCGCCGCGCCAACAATAACGGATATAATCATCGGCGGAGGCACGAATGAAACGCCTTGGCATCTTATTGGTCCTTGCGGCGATAGCGCTGTTCGCCTTTCAGACTGTTTACGCACAAACAAACCAGCCGGACGGCTTCGTACCGTCCGTGCGCAATGCCGCCGGCATGACGCCAGCGGCGCAACCCCTGATTCTCATCATGAACGCGAACGGCCCGATCGAACCCGCCATGCAGGCGTATTTCGAACGCGGAATCAAGACCGCCGAACAACGCAATGCGGAAATCTTGATCATCCAGTTTCAAACGCCCGGCGGCGATTTGCAAAGTATGGACAACATTATTCAAGATATCCGCGCCAGCACCGTGCCGGTCGTGATCTATGTCGCGCCCAACGGCGCAATGGCGGGGAGCGCAGGCGCGTTGATCACAATGGCGGCGCAGGTTTCGGCAATGGCTCCTGAGGCGGCGATTGGCGCATCCATTCCGATCGATTCAAGCGGGCAAAATCTGAGCTCGGACCTTGTTACGAAGCAAAAGGAGATCATGAAGGCGACGATCCGTCCACTGGTGGAATGGCGCGGAGCCGCCGCGACTCAGCTGGCGCAGGATATGATTGATAACGGCAAAGCAGTCTCTGCCGCTGAAGCGCTTCAGGCGCATTTGATTGATTTCACCGCCGCGAATATGAACGATGTGCTCAGGCAATTGGACGGCTTTCAAGTCACCATGCCGGATGGCGTTCGCACGCTTCACACAACTCATGCCGCAACCGAAAATCTCGATATGAGTTTCATCGAACAGCTGTTGATTATCCTGACCAATTCAAATATCGTGTTCATTTTGTTGTCGGTCGGTGTGCTTGCAATACAAGTCGAGTTATCGCACCCCGGCGGCTGGGTGGCTGGTTTTATTGGAGTGGTCTGTCTGGCGCTGGCCATCTATGGATTGGGCCTTTTGCCGGTCAATTGGTTTGGCCTGATCTTCATGGCCATCGCCTTCGTGCTGTTCCTCCTCGATATCAAAGCGGCCACACATGGCGCGCTGACAGCGGCGGGCGTCGCCTCGTTTATTGTCGGCGCGCTGGTGTTGTTCAACTCGCCGGGCGTGCCGCAATTTGAACGCGTCTCGGTGCCGCTGGTGGTCGGCGTGGGAATCGCAATTGGATTGCTGTTCGCGGCGATTGTCAGCTTTGCCTTGCGCGTCCGGCACGCGCCGATCCAAATGGGGGTCGAAGCCATCGTGGGGAAAACGGGATTCGCCAAAACCGATTTCGGTTTAACGGGACAAGTTCTCGTCGGCTCCGAGCTGTGGACCGCGGAACCCGCGCCCGGGTCCGAGGCGATCGGTAAGGGCGACCGCGTTGAAGTTGTCGAAGTCAAGGGCTTGAAATTGAAAGTCCGCAAGGTATAATGAATGTGTTTTCAGCGCCGTCCCCGGCGCTGATTTGCCGCCAAGAACAGCGGCACGAGCAAACATCTTTCGCTTCAAACTGGAACTTATGACTGCTACCCCTACACGAGATCGAGTCAATCCTGACGTTTTAGAGACGCGCCCACTGCGCCGCCCGGAGTGGATCAAGGTACGCGCGCCGTCGGGCGAAACGTATGAACGGCTTCAGACCCTGATGCGCTCGAAGGCGCTGCACACCGTTTGCGAAGAAGCCATGTGTCCGAACATGGGCGAATGCTGGGGCTCCGGCACGGCGACGTTTTTAATGCTCGGCGACGTTTGCACGCGCACCTGCGGATTCTGCGACATCAAACACGGCAAGCCCACACTGATGGATTGGGGCGAAGCCGAACGCGTGGCGCAAGCCGTGAAATCCATGAATCTAAAACACGCGGTGATTACATCGGTCAACCGCGATGACCGGCGAGACGGCGGCGCGCCGATTTTCGCGATGGTCATTCGACGCATCCGCGAAGTTTTGCCCGGTTGTTCAATTGAAGTTTTGATTCCCGATTTCAAAGGCTCGCTCGAAGCCTTGAAGATCGTGATGGAGGCGCGGCCTGAGATTTTGAATCACAACGTCGAGACCGTGCCGAGATTATTCAAGCAGGTCCAGCCGCAGGATAATTACGAATGGGCCGCGGCCACGTTATCGAACGCCAAGAAACTCGATCCTGAAGTGCTGACCAAATCGGGCATCATGGTGGGACTCGGCGAAACGATGGACGAAGTCAAAGCCGTGATGCGCGACCAGCGTTCGTGGGGCGTGGACATTCTGACCATCGGACAATATTTGCAACCCAGCAAGAAACATTTGCCCATGGATCGTTATTACACGCTGGAAGAATTTGCTGAGCTCAAACGTTACGGTTTGGAGATCGGATTCAAATGGGTCGAGTCCGCGCCGCTGGTGAGATCGTCGTATCACGCCGCGGAGCAGGTTCGAGCGTTAAGCATTGTGCATCGAAAGTTGTATGGGGAAACGGTAAGAAGCAATCCATGACCAGAGTTCGATAAAGCGAAACTCCCGCCGCTCCTTAGAATCGCGGCGGGAGTTTTTGTATTCTACGATTTGATGAAGGCCCTTTGCAAATCAAAATCCGCCAGAGATCTCAACGTCAAATCCGCGCCGTCGATTTTCAATTGAGATGTCGTAGGGTTCGGCACAGCCACGACAAAGATTCCCGCTAACTTTGCGGCCTTCACGCCGTTGGGCGAATCTTCAAAGACCATCGCCTCGTTCGCATGGACGCGCAATTCATGTAACGCTTTCAGAAACAAATCCGGATTCGGTTTGGTGCGGCCGGGCGCAACGTCATCGGCGCAGATGATTTTGTCGAAACGGCGAGCCAGCCCAAGCCTGAAAAGATGCGAGTCCACCCACGAGTGCGGTGAACTCGACGCGACGGCAAGTTTGAGGCCGCGGCGCTTCGCCTCGCGGATGACATCCTCAACGCCCGGGAGAATCGGCTGACGAAGAGTCAGCGCCTCGCTCTCGGACTTTTGGCGGGCGCGCACGTCTTCGAGTTTTATCGCCCCCCCGACTCGCTCGCGCAAATATTCCGCCGCGTCGAAAGTGGACGCGCCGCAACCGCCAACGATCTTGCCCCACTCGTCCTGCGGGAAAGGCTGTTTGTATTCGGAATAAATTTTCTGCCAGGCTTGAACTTCCGGCGTTTCAGTATCGAGTATCAAGCCATCGAAATCAAAGATCAGGGCTTTGAACATTTTCAATTTGCAAAACGCGGCAGGATGTCCGAAGCGAGAAGTTCGAGCGTCTCGAAGTCGTTTTTGTAACTGCTCATGATGAACAACTGCGAGCCAATGTCCTGATAACGTCCGATCAAATCAATGGCTTGTGCGACAGTGACGGCAAAGCCGCGAAATGGTTCGGGCGCCTGGAGGCGTTCCATTTTGGCTTTGAGTTCAGATTCGTTTCTGGCAATCAGCATGGTGGTCAGGTTCGTTCGTTCGATGGCGTCGTAATCGCGGCCAGCTTTATCGCAATGTTGTTTCAGAACATCGAATTTCTTTTTGACAGTATCCGGATCGCCAAAAATATTGCAGGCATCGCCCCAGCGCGCGACCGCGCGCAGTGTCAACTGCTCGCCGCTGCCGCCGATCATGATGGGCGGATGCGGTTTCTGCACCGGCTTCGGTTCGAGTATGGCTTCCTTGATGTGAAAATATTTGCCGTCGAAGGTCGCACGCGGTTCGCGCCACATGGCTAAAGCAATTTGAATTGCTTCTTCCATCTGCGCAATGCGGACGGCGGGCTTTTCGGGAAATTCCCAGCCGTACTGGTCGTACTCCTGAACGTTCCAGCCCGCGCCGATTCCAAACGTCAGGCGGCCATGACTGATAATATCCACACCTGCCGCAATCTTGGCGAGATGCGCCGGGTTGCGGTATGAAACGGATGTAACCAGCGTTGCCAGCCGAATCTTGCTTGTCACCGCCGCCAGCGCCGCAAGCGTTGACCAGCCTTCCATGAACGGTTCATCCGCTGCGCCGACGCCGCGGATCTGGATCAAATGATCCATCAACGAAAACCAAGTGAAGCCGTGCGTCTCCGCCCACTGCGCCTTGCGTTTGACTTCTTCAAAGATTTGATATGGGTCCGAACCAAACAGCCATGAGGGATTGTGAATGCCGAATTTCATAGGGTCTCCTGACCAGAAATAATTTCAAGGCCTATTATAAGAAGTTTCCTACATCCCAGATGACGGATTTGTAAAATCAAAGAAGGAAACGTTGATTAGCGAAAGATGCCAGGATGCGAGGGAATAGCCGCCCGCTGTTACACAGGCGTTAATCTCAAACCGCCAGAATCAAAAACGAGATGGATCATCGTCCATCTCATTTCTAATCAGACTTCCGAAGTTTCTTCAAAACTTCGGAAGTCTATTGCTTGCAAGACGTGCAACAATTAAAACAACTTCAACACTGCCTGACTCGCCCAATCAAACAACGGCGCGGGGACGAGGCTGACGATCACGGTCAGCAAGGCGGCCAATCCCCACGTGATGTTGAGCCACGGTTCGGACATGGTTTCAGGTTCGCCTTCCCGCATGTACATCGTCACGACCACGCGCAGATAGTAGTATGCGGAGACAAGCGAGGTGAGCACGCCGATGACCGCCAGCAAATAAACCTGCCCGGCAATGGCGGCGCGGAAGAGATAGAACTTGCCCACGAAGCCAAGCGTCGGCGGGATGCCGGTCAGCGAGAGCATGAAGACCGTCATCGCCGCGGCGAGGGCGGGATACTTTCGCCCAAGACCGGCGTAATCTGCGATTTCCAAACCTTTGCCTTCCGCCTTTTCAAGTGCAATCACAACCCCCCACGCGCCGAAGTTGGTCAATGCGTAAGAGACGAGATAGAAAAGCCCGGCGGCGACTGAAGTTGCCACTACATCTTTTTGTCCATACGGCACGAAAGCCATCAGAATATAGCCGGCATGCGCAATGCTCGAATATGCCAGAAGCCGTTTGATATTTGTTTGCGCGATGGCAACGATATTTCCAACGATCATCGTCAAGGCGGAGATGACCGCAATGATCGGGGCAATGTCGGACGCCAGCGAAGGAAAGGCCAATGAGAATACGCGCAGTAACGCGGCGAATCCGGCAATCTTTGCGCCCGCGGCCATAAAAGCCGTGACGGCGGAAGGCGCGCCCTGATACACGTCGGGCGTCCACATGTGGAAGGGAACGGCCGCGACCTTGAAGCCGAGTCCAACCAGGATGAGGGCCGAGCCTATCGCAAGCAGGAGCAGGCTCGAGGTCCCGGAAGAGGCGGCGGCAACGATGCCGGCGAGCGAGGTCGTCCCCGTCGCGCCGAAGACCAGCGCGATTCCGTAAACGACAAATCCGGTCGAGAACGCGCCGAGCAGGAAATATTTGAGCCCCGCTTCTTCAGAGAGAATGTTCGGACGGGCAAACGCGGCCAGCACATAAAGCGGAATCGAAAGCATTTCCAGCGCGAGGAAAACGATAATGAGGTCAGCGGCCTGCGCCATCAACATCATGCCGATGATGCTGAAGAGCAAAAGCGTGTAATATTCGCCACGCTCGATGCCCATGCGTTTGACATAACCGTATGACAACGCAACCCCAAAAAGTCCAGAGATGAGAAGCAATGCGTTGACGAAGGTTGAGAAGCCATCGAGAACGATCATGTTGTTGAAACTCGTTCCGCCGGCGCCAACTTGTGAAAGCGTGACGCCGAGCGAAATTGCAAGTCCCAGCGCGGCCGACAAGGCCGTGACGCCTTTGTTTTTGACGAAGAGATCAACCAGCAAAAGCAGGCACGCCCAAACGGTCAGGACGAGAAGCGGGAGAATGACGGTGAAATTGAGAGGAGGCATATTTTAGCTTTCAGCGATTAGCTGTTAGCGGTTAGCTCTTTATTGCTAATCGCTATAACTAAAAACTAAATCATCTCATTGCCAACGCGGCAGACTGGAAGGCGGCAGTGAGTTTGCCCACAGACGGAGCCATCAGATGGAAGAACGGCGCGGGATACAGCCCAATCCAGAAAATGAAGATGAGCAGCGGGACAATTGTGACAATTTCGCGCCAGTTCAAATCGCGCAAAGCGTGTCCGTGTTTCTTGACTTCTTCGACAATGGAGCCTTCCGGTCCCATGAATATCTTTTGGAACATGTACAGGATATAAACCGCGGCCATGATGACGCCCAGCGCGGCGAAGCCTGCATACCACGGCGAGTTGAGGACTGTCGAACCGAATGCGCCAAGCAGAATCGTGAACTCGCCGACGAAGCCATTCAGTCCGGGCAAACCCATCGAAGAAAGCGAGACGATAAGGAAGATCGTGCCGAAGATCGGCGTGACCTTCCACAAGCCGCCGTAGACTTTGAATTCGCGCGTATGCGTCTGCTCGTACACCATGCCGACCAGCAAGAACAATGCGCCCGTGCTGAGTCCGTGGTTGATCATTTGCAAAATGCCGCCTTGAATTCCCTGCGGGTTGAGCGCGAACAATCCAAGCATCACGAATCCGAGGTGGCTGACCGAAGAATACGCCACCAATTTTTTAATATCAGCCTGCGCGTATGAAACCGCCGCGCCGTAAATGATTCCGATCACCGCCAGCACTGCGATCACCGGGGCGGCCTGTACTGCGGCTTGCGGGAACAGAGTCAGGTTGAAACGGAGGAAGCCGTACGTCCCCATCTTCAGCAGAACGCCAGCCAGGATGACGGAACCGGCGGTCGGGGCCTCGACGTGAGCATCGGGCAGCCACGAATGCAGCGGCCACATCGGGACTTTGATCGCGAACGCGGCGGCGAAGGCGATGAACAGCCACAATTGCGTGTGCGGATCAATGCCGCCTTTGGCAATCAAATCAGGAACCGAAAATGTACCTTGATAAATGCCAAGCCACAAAATCGCCAACAGCATCAGAATCGAACCAGCCATTGTGTAAAGGAAGAACTTGAGCGCGGCATAAATGCGGCGCGGTCCGCCCCAAATGCCGATCAGGAAATACATCGGGACGAGAGTAAACTCCCAGAAAATGTAGAAGAGAAATAAATCCTGCGCCAGAAACACGCCCGTCATGCCAACTTCCAGCAAAAGGAAGAAGATCATGAACTCCTTGACGCGTTCTTCAACCGCCGTCCACGTCGAAAGGATGGAAATGGGCGAGAGGAACGTCGTCAGCAACACCAGCAGGATGCTGAGTCCGTCTACGCCCAGATAATATTGAATGTTCCATCCGGCGACGGTGATCCAATTGTATTTGGCGACCAGTTGCAAATCCGGATTGGAGGCGTTGAACATCGTCAGCACCCAGATCGAAATCAAGAAGGTGATGAGCGATGCGATGAGCGCCGTCCAACGCAGAGCATTTTTCTTTTCGCCTGGAATAAACAACAAAACAAGCACGCCCAAAAGCGGGAAGAAGGTCATGAGCGTGAGGGGTTGGAGGGTGAATTCCATGTGAACCTCGTCCAAATTATTTGAAAAGCAAATATCCTAAAATTGCAACGACGCCGATGAGGACAAACAGCGCGTAACTGCGGACAAATCCGTTCTGGAAGCGGCGCAAACTGGCGGCGGCATTCTTCGTCCATTCGCCGAGGCCGTTGAAGAATCCGTCAATGCCGCGCTGATCCGCATAACGGTTGAGCATGACATGGCTCAGCCAGTTATACGTGCCGGCGATGACTTTCTCGTGGAACCAATCGTGCCAGAATTTCCAGTCGATCGCGTCTGCGGTAAAGCGCGCGATGTCCACATAACGATCAATGAATAAAGCCTTGTAGCCTTCGTCCACGAACCACCTGCGTTCCATACCGGTAAAGATCGGGCCGAGCATTTTCTTGAGCGGATCAACCTCGCCAGCTTTGAGCGGCTCGCGTCCATAAAGAAGCCAGGAAATGAAAATGGCGATCAATGCCAGCCCGGTGGAGATCAACGCGACGCTCATGACGAACTCGCCGGGCTTGATGAATTCGACGGTGTGTTCGAGCCATTTGGTCAACGTTTCCACGCCGGGCAGATTCAATGCGCCTCCGACGACCGATAAAGCGGCCAGCACCATCAAAGGAATGGTGACAACCCTCGGGCTTTCCTCGGCGTGCACGGCAGCTTCGTGGCGCGGCTCGCCGAAGAACACCATCCAAATCTGGCGGCCCATATAGAATGCGGTGAAGAACGCAGCAATGGCCAACAACCAGTAGACGGCAGTAAATCCAAGTTGCTGTGCATTGGCGAGAATTTCATCCTTCGACCAAAAACCCGCAAAGGGGAAAATGCCTGCCAATGCCAGCGCGCCAATCAAATAAACCCAGAATGTGACAGGCATGGTCTTGCGAAGTCCGCCCATGTTCCGCATATCGTTGGGATCGAAAACTTCCTCATGAGGATCGCCATGTTCATCGTGACTTTTGTGGTGAGCCAAATGATGATGGCCGCGTTCCATTCCCAGAATGACCGAACCAGCCGAAAGGAACAATAACGCTTTGAAGAAAGCATGTGTCACAAGGTGGAACATTCCCGCGGCGAACGCGCCCATGCCAACGCCGGCGACCATGAAGCCCAACTGGCTGATTGTCGAATACGCCAGAACTTTTTTAATGTCATATTGACCCACTGCTATTGTCGCGGCAAAGAGCGCGGTCAACGCGCCGACCATCGCCACGATGTACTGTGCAGCGGGAACGGTCACGTATAACGCGGCAGATCGCGTGATGAGATACACGCCCGCGGTCACCATCGTCGCGGCATGGATCAAGGCCGAGACCGGAGTCGGACCTGCCATCGCGTCCGGCAGCCAGACGAAGAGCGGAATCTGCGCCGATTTACCGGTCACGCCGAGAAGGAGAAAGAGCGTAATCGCCGTAATCAAACCGGGATTCGACGCGGCAATCGCCGGCGCCTGCTCAAAGACCTGGTCGAATTGCAGGCTGTGAAACGCCCAGAACATCAAAAACGATGCGATCAAGAAACCGAAGTCGCCGATGCGGTTGGCAATCATGGCTTTCTTCGCGGCGTTGGAGTTTGCCCACGAAGGACGGGCAAGCGTGTCCATCTCATACCAGAAGCCGATCAACAGGAAGGAGCACAGTCCCACGCCTTCCCAGCCGACGAAGAGCATCAGATATGAGTCGCCGCCCACGAGGATCATCATGGCGGCGATGAACAGGTTGAGGAAAACAAAGAAACGGCGGAACCGCTTGAGGTCCGATTTGAAGCGCACATCCTCGTGCATGTATCCGATGGCGTAAACATGGATGAGCGTCCCAACGCCGGAGACGACCAGCATCATCGTCGTGGATAACGTATCAACGCGGAACGTCCAATCGAGTTGAAGCGCCCCGATGTGAATCCACTCGCCGATCGTCCAGCGAACCGCTTCGGGGTGTTGAGTCAACGAATAGGCCAACAAAACCGAGACGACAAATGCAAGCCCCGAGGCGAGGCTGGCAACCGTGCCGATCACCTTTTCGCTGAGCCGGCCGCCGAACATAATATTGATCAGCAAACCAATGACCGGAAAAAAGACAATCCAGGGAGCGAGATAAAAGAACGTCATGGGTTATCCCTTGAGGCTGTTCATTTCATCAATGTTGATGCTGTGTTTTGTGCGGAAGATCGCCACGATCAAAGCCAGCCCGACCGCCACTTCCGCCGCCGCGACCGTCATCACAAAGAAGACGAAGATCTGGCCTTCGAGCACTTGATAGATGCGCGTAAAGGCGACCATCGCCAGGTTGGCCGCGTTCAACATCAACTCAATGGACATGAAAATGATCAGCGGGTTGCGGCGAATCAATACGCCAAGCGCGCCGATGGTGAAGAGAACTGCAGAGAGGGCAACATAATAACTGACAGGAACCATGAAGATTTTGCAGGAGATCGCGGCTGGTGATTCGTAATTCGCGATTTGCAATCCGTCGATTCGTAAAGCGCACCGCCTTTCACGTATTGCGCTTCGCGTTTTGCCTCTTACTTCTCCTGCTCTCCTTTCTTCTTGATGGTCAATACGACGGCGCCGACCATGGCGACCAGCAGTAAAACAGAGGTGACCTCAAACGGCAGCAGATATTGATTGAACAACTCCTGCCCCACTGCCTGCGGACTTCCAAAGGTTTGAACCGGCTGAGGAATCGTCCCGCTGGAGGCGCTGCGGAAGAAAAGCAAATACGCCGCCTCGCCCACCAAAACTAAAGCGAGGACAAACGCCAACGGCCTCTGCCATGGAAGCGATTTCGATGCGGGCAATGTTTCTGTTCCAAGCAGCATGATAACGAACAGGAATAGAACCATGATGGCGCCCGCATACACACTGACTTGAGTCAACGCAATGAACGGCGCGTTCAACAAAATATAAAAGACCGCCACCGTGCCAAAATTCAACACCAGGAACAGCGCCGAATACACGGCGTTGCGGCTGAGCAACATGCCCAGCGCGGCGGCAACGGCAATCAGCGCAAGAACAAAGAAGGCAATCAAATCGGGGGTCATGATTAATCCTGCGGATCCTTCATCTCCGGGACGGAACGCGTGAACACACCCGCCGGAGTTTTCTGCGGCGTGGTCTGCGCGCCGGCCGGCGCGGGTTCGAGCAACATGTCTTTATCGTAAATCGCTTCGCGGCGATCGGTGAAGCTCAACTCGTAATTATCGCCCAGCACGATGGCTTCCGTTGGGCAGGCGTCTTCACAAAAGCCGCAATAGATACAGCGCAGCATGTTGATTTCATATGTGGATGCGTAGCGTTCGCCGGGCGAGAAACGCTTCTCGTCCGTATTCTCCGAGGCTTCGACAAAGATCGCGTCCGCCGGACAGGCCGCGGCGCACAACGCGCACCCTATGCACTTCTCAAGTCCGTTATCATAACGCTTCAACACGTGGCGTCCGCGAAAGCGCGGGCGGACGGGCCGCTTCTCCTCCGGATATTGAATGGTCACCGGCCGCTCAAACATGGCCTTGAGCGTCGTACCGAGACCGCGCGTCAATTCTCTAAGCATGAGCCACCTTCCTTCTCAGCATTTGATTAACCGGTAAAGCCGCAATCAGTCCCGCCAGAATCGAAAAGACAGGGATCGTCAGGATGTAAATCTGGCCAAATTGCTGAGCCAGTAAAATTCCCAGCGCGGTGATAAAGACCAACGCCAGCGACAGCGGTAATAAAACTTTCCAGCCGAAAGCCATCAACCGGTCATAACGAATACGCGGCCAGGTGGCGCGCACCCAGATCATGAAAAACAGCAGGACGACCACTTTCAACAAAAGATAGATTGGACCCAGCCACCAGTGCTGATCCACGCTGAACCATGTATTCTGCAGAAACCAAAATTCGCGGAAGCCGCCGAAATACAGCGTGGCCGCGATCATGCTGATGACGATCATCTTTTCGTATTCCGCCATGAAGAACAATGCAAACTTCATGCCGGAATATTCGGAGTGATAACCCGCCGCAAGTTCCTGTTCGGCTTCGGGCATATCGAACGGCGCGCGGTTGACCTCCGCCAGCGTGGTGACCATGAAGATCAGCGCGCCGACCGGCTGGATGAGCGCAAACCACATTCCCTTTTGCGCTTCGACGATGTCGAGCAGGCTCATCGAATTACCGAGCAAAATGGCGATGACAAAACAAAGCCCAAGCGACAATTCATAAGAGATCATCTGCGCCGAGGAGCGCAAGCCGCCGAGCAGAGCATATTTGTTATTCGACGACCAGCCTGCCAGCACAATTCCATAAACCGCAATCGAGGCAATGGCCGTCAAATACAACACGCCGACATTAATATCCGCCACATACAATGTAATCGGATGATTCACGAACGGCAGTGTGAACTGCGTCCCAAGCGGAATGACCGCGGCGAGGATCATGGCCGGTACGACCGTCATGATCGGCGCGAGAACAAACAACACCTTATCCGCGCCCGCCGGGGTGAACTCTTCCTTGAAGATCAACTTGACCGCGTCCGCCACCGGCTGCAACAAACCTTGCGGGCCGGCGCGGTTCGGGCCGATGCGCACCTGAATACGAGCCAGCGCGCGGCGCTCATATAAAGTCAAATAAGCAAAACCGGTAAGGACGGCAAATATCAGGATAAACCCTTTGATGATAAATTCAATCCATAAAGCGATATCCATCATTACCTCACTGCAACTTTTTTGGCGGCTTTCAAGTTAGCTTCCGTTGGGGCAAAAATGGGCAATCCCATCGAACGCGGCACAAGCGCCACACCGGTCGAGATCGTATCGTCAATCTTTACAACCACATCTTCGCTCACGCCATCGAGACTCAATTTCACGACCTCGCCCGCCTTGACGCCGAACTGTTCCGCGGCGGAGGGATGCAGGGCGACGAACGCCCCGCCGATTCTTGGATTCAGCAATTTTGCAGATTCGACCGTCACGCCGCGATCATAAAGCCTGGTGACGGGAACTGCCAGCAATTTCTTTTCCTTCGGACGAAGTTCTTCGACTTTTGGAACTCGCGGCAGCGCAAACTTTTCCGAACGGTCGGCGGCGCTTGACAATTGCACGCCCAGCCCTTCCCTGTTTTCGTAGGTGGTGCCGCCGTAATACAGATCACTGCGTCCGATGATCGGCCATTGCGGTTTGACCTCCGCAAGTCTGGCGTAATTCAAACCCGCAAACGATTTGATATCTTCGGACATAATGTCGAACACCACCGAGGCCGATGTGCCTTCGAGAATCACACCCGCTTCTTTCGCGACTTGAGACGTGATCGCAAAATCGGGTCTGGCGCCCTCCAGCGCGGGGACCGCCGGATAGAAGCGCTGAACGCGCCGTTCGCCCGAAGTGAATGTGCCTTCGCGTTCGGTATATGCCTGGGCGGGCAAAACAACATCCGCCAGTTTAGCGGTTTCGGTTTCAAACAAGTCCTGCACGATGACGAAATCTGCGCCGCTGAGCGCCTTCGCCAGCGCGGGGTTGTCGCCCGCCGGATCCGCGCCAGCCACATACACCGTCTTTCCTTTGAGCGCGCCCGCCAGGTTTTCTTCGGGGCGGAATCCAATTTCCCACGCGCCCTGATCATTTGCGCGCGGCCAAACGCCAATCAGTCCGTTGTTTGGTTTGCCGACATGCCCGGTGTCATTCAAAACGCGCGCACACGCCGCAGCAAGAGCCGTTGAACCGTCGAGGCCGAGGCCGTCGCTTCCAAACAAGATTACAGCATTTTCGGCTTTGACAAACGCGTCGCCGATCTTGCCTTTCTTCGTCAAGTCGTGAACGGTCTTGACTTCATCGCCGTAAGAATAGCGAATGACAAAAGACGCAAAGCGGTCAAGCTTGGTTCCGCGCGAATTGGCAACGATCAACGTCGCGCCGCGCTTTGCGGCTTGTTTGACGCGCAAATACCAGATGGGCGCTTCCTCATATAAATCCGAGGCGACGACCACAATGGTCGAGCCCGCGCCCATCGAACCAAAGTTGGTCCCCTGCCCCACTCCGACCAACGAGACCAGATCGCCGCCGCCCATGTGAGTGTATAACACCGCTTTGCCTTCCATGTGATCGGCCAGGGATTTCAGGTTAAACAAATCTTCGTTCGACAAACGCCCCGAAGCCAGCACGACCAAATCTTTTCTGGCTTTGGCAATTGCTTCGCCCGCGGCTTGAGCGGCCGCCTCCCACGAGGCACGCGCGAGTTTTCCGTCTTTGCGCATCAACGGCCTGCTCAATCGCTTTTCGTTTTCCACATAGTGATATGCAAAACGGCCCTTGTCACAGATCCAAATCTCATTTACTTCTTCATTTTGCCGCGGCATCACGCGCTTGATGACGATCTTGCCGCCGCTCATCGCTTCGCGGCGTGTGTTGAAGGTGATGTTGCAACCCACCGGGCATTGCGAACAGATTGAAGCGGACGAACTCAATTCCCATGGACGCGCGCCAAAGCGGAAGTCCACTGTGGTCAGCGCGCCGACCGGGCAAATGTCGGTGGTGTTGCCCGAGAAAACGGAATCAAATGCGGGGTCCGACAAAGAGGCGATTTGAGTCGAGCGGCCGCGTTCCACAAATCCCAGGACCGCGTCGCCCGCGATTTCATCCTGAAAACGGATGCAGCGCGCGCACTGGATACAGCGCTCTTGATCGAGAACGATCAACTCGCCCAGCGGGACATCTTTGGCGAGATGCATTTTCTCGTCATAAAGAAAGCGGCTCTTGCCCGGACCATAAGCCAACGTCAGGTTCTGAAGCGGACATTCGCCGCCTTTGTCACAAACCGGGCAATCGAGCGGATGAGATGTCAGGAGAAATTCAAGGTTGGCTTTTTGCCCCGCTTTGGCTTTTTCGGATTGTGTGTAAACGACCATGCCATCCAAGACGGGATTCGTGCAGGCCGTTTCGAGTTTAGGGAGAAACTGAAGTTTTGGTTCGCCTTTATCGTCCAGAACCGGTTTGCCGGTTGTGCGGTCTATCATTGGGCGGCCAATCTCGACCAGGCACTGACGGCACATCCCCACCGGTTCCATTTTGGGATGATAGCAAAAGACCGGAATATCAATGCCTGCTTCTTTTGCCGCATCCACCACCAGCATTCCGTCAGGAACGGTGACCTGCTTTCCATCAATCGTTAGCGTTACCTGTTTCGTCATAAGTCTCCGAAGAACCGATCTTCGATATTTGGCGCTCATTAATCGAATATCGAATTACAAATATCGAGTTACGAATATCGCATTACGAAATCGCATCACGCCTTTTTAAAATCCTGCGGGAATCGTTCGATGCCTGTGACCACCGCCATCGTGGAAAACTCGCCTAACGGACAGAGGCATTTATTCTGCATTTGTCTGGCAACATTCAAAAGCAAATCCACATTTTCTGACGAATATCTGCCGCCGCGAACGTCCTCAATCAAATGCATCATCCAGTAAGTGCCTTCGCGGCACGGCGTACATTTGCCGCAGGATTCGTGCTTGAAAAAGTGGACCGTCTTATCCACGATCCAATCAATTGAGACGGTATCGTCAATCACGATGACGGAAGCCGAGCCGAGATCTGCGCCGAGCGTACGGACGGTGGCATAGTCCATTTGCGTATCGAGAACTTTGTCGTCCGCAACGATAAACGAAGACGATGCGCCCGCCGGCATGATGGCTTTGACCGGGCGGCCATCCAAAACACCGCCGCCGTGTTCATAGATCAACTGGCGGAAGGTTGTACCGAACGGCAATTCATAATTTCCCGGTTTGCGAACGCGGCCCGAAAGCGAAAAAACTTTAACGCCCGCGCTGTCCGGCGTTCCCATGTTTTTATACCAGTCCGCGCCGTTGGCAAGAATCATCGGCAGATTCGTCAATGTCTCGACATTGTTGACAACCGTCGGCTTTCCGTACAAACCGTACACCGCAGGGAACGGCGGGCGGATGCGCGGCATTCCGCGTTTGCCTTCGATGGATTCGAGCATGGCGGTTTCCTCGCCGCAGATATACGCCCCCGCGCCGAGATGAGTGTAAATATGAAGCGAATAATCCGTTCCAAAAAGTTTCTCGCCGAGATAGCCGGCTTCTTCCATCTCCGCGATCTTTTCATCGAGGAATTTCGCAATCTGCCAGAATTCGCCGCGCAGATAAACATACGCGGCGTTCGCTCCGACCGCGTAGGAAGCAATCGCCACGCCCTCCAAAAACTGGAATGGATTGCTTTCCATGATTTCGCGGTCTTTGAACGTGCCCGGCTCGGATTCGTCCGCATTGGCAACCACATAATGCGGCCATATCTTGTTATCAATGAACGACCATTTCACGCCGGTTGGAAATCCCGCGCCGCCGCGCCCGCGCAAGCCGGAAGCTTTGACTGTTTCAGTCACTTCGCCCGGCTTCATCTTCGTAACGGCTTTTCTGAACGCCTCAAAACCGCCGTTCTTCTTATAAACATTCAAGGTGTGGATATCGGGAATATCACGATGACGAAGGAGAACGTAAGGCATTATTTCACCTCCCCGTTCGCCTTCTTCAAGGCCTCGATCAATTCCATCGTTTTATCAATCGTCATGTTTTCGTGATACTCAAGGCCGTCTTTACTTTGAATCTGGAACATCGGCGCCCTGTCGCACGCCGCGAGACAGGTCACGGCTTCGAGCGTGACGAGTCCGTCGGGGGTTGTCTCGCCGACTTTGATTCCGAGATTGGCGCACAACGATTCCATGAATTGATCCGCGCCGCGCAGCGCGCAGGGCAAGTCGGTGCAGACCTGCATTCGATACTTGCCTTCCTTTTTATCGTGATACAACGTGTAAAAGCCGACGACAGCGCCAACGTCCGTGACGCTGATCTCAAGCGTATCCGCAATATCCTGCATCGCTTCTTTTGTAATGTAACCGTCTTCGCGTTGAGCAAGGTACAGCAATGGCATAACTGCCGAACGTTTATGTTCGGGCGGATACTTGGCCAAAATTTGTTTGACTTCTTTTGGATATTTCTTTGCGAGACTCATCGGTCAATGTCTCCGAGGACGATGTCAATGGAAGCGAGAATGGCGACGAGATCCGCCACCAGATGGCCCTTGACGATCTTTGGCAGTACGGAAAGATTATCGAACGAGGGCGTGCGCCAGTGGATGCGGTATGGCTTGGGGCCGCCATCGCCTTCGAGATACACTCCCAGTTCGCCGCGCGGACTTTCAACGGCGCTGTAAATCGAAGCCTTCGGCGCCGGGAAGCCTTCCGTCCACAATTTGAAATGATGGATCAGCGCCTCCATGCTTATCCCGATCTCCGAGCGCGGCGGCGTAACGAACTTGCGGTTTTCACTGCGAACAGGCCCCATCGGCAGTTTATTCAAAGCCTGTTCGACGATCTTCAACGATTCGCGCATTTCCTGCACGCGGACAATGTAACGCGCGTAGGTGTCTCCCTGCGTCGCAACCGGAACGTTGAAATCATATTGTTCATAACCGCTGTACGGACGCGCTTTCCGCAAATCCCAGTTCACGCCGGAGGCGCGTAGAGTTGGTCCGGTCACGCCATGCTGAAGCGCGGTGGCCGCGTCGAGTTTGCCGATGCCCACCGTCCGATCCAGCCAGAGCGGATTCTTCGTCAACAACGCTTCGTATTCGTCAATGCGTTTGGGAAGGATTTTGATAAAGTCGCGCACCGCCGATTCAAATTCAACCGGCACATCGCGCCACACGCCGCCGGGGCGGAAATACGTTACCATCATGCGCTGGCCCGAGACCATTTCGAAAATATCGAGAATGATTTCGCGTTCGCGGAAACAATACAGGAAGACCGACATCGCCGCCAGGTCGAGCGCGGTGGTTCCGAGCCAGACCAGGTGCGAAGCAATGCGTTGCAGTTCCGTGAGGATCACGCGCAGAGCTTGTGCACGCGGCGGAACATCAAGCCCCACCAATTTCTCAACTGCCATAACATAGGCAAGGTTATTGCCCATGTTGTTCATGTAATCGAGACGGTCGGTCATCACCTCGGCTTTGAGATATGTTTTGGCTTCCATATTTTTCTCGATGCCGGTGTGCAAATAACCGATCTCAGGAATACAGTTGACAATCACCTCGCCATCCAATTCGAGCACCAGGCGCAAAACGCCGTGCGTCGAGGGATGCTGAGGTCCCATATTCAAAATCATGGTCTCGCCCGAGATGGCGCGTTCCGAAACTAAATGCCTGTAGGGGCCGACCGGAATCTCTTGCAGATATTCACTCATAACTATTCCTTGGCATACGGCTTGCGAACGTCAATCTCTTCAAAGTTGAACGTGAACTGGGGTTCTTCGTAGCCGAGCGGAAAATCCTTGCAAAGCGGATGCCCTTCGAAATCTTCGGGCAACAGGATGCGCCGCGGATCAGGATGACCTTCAGCCTCGATTCCAAACATGTCCATAAGTTCGCGTTCGCGCCAGTTTGCAACGGCAAACACGCCGGTCGCGGTTGGGATTTTGGGCTGATCGCCATTGACCGGAACCCTCAACTGCACCGACAGATTCTGCGTCAGCGATGTGAGTTGATAGATCACGTGAAAACGCGGATTCATCTGCGGCCAATAATCCACTGCTGTCATGGCAGAGAGCAGCGCGAATTCGTGCTGATCGCGCAGAAACGTCAGCGCTTCGATGATTTGGTCCGGCTTGACGAAGACATGCGCCTCGCCGCGAAACTCTTCCCGCGCCGCACCGAATTTTTCCTGTAACGCCTGGACGATCTTTTCGAGTTTATTGTCCATGAAACTTCCTACTCAATATAGTAGCGACTTAAGTCGCTACTACTTGATTTTTCTATGCGTTTGCCAATTCCTTGAACTTCTGACCTTTGACTTTCTCAAACAACGTGACCACGCCATGAATCAACGCCTCCGGGCGCGGCGGACAGCCCGCCACATAAACATCAACAGGGACCACTTCATCCACACCTTGAAAAATGGCATAGTTATTGAAGACGCCTCCGCACGAGGCGCAATCGCCCATGGCAATCACCCATTTGGGCTCAGGCATCTGATCGTAGAGACGGCGGAGAACGGGCCCCATCTTTTTGGAAACGCGCCCCGCCACGATCATCAAGTCCGATTGCCGCGGGCTCGGACGCATCAGCTCCATGCCAAAGCGGCTCATATCATAATTCGCCGCCTGCGCCGCCATCATCTCGATTGCGCAACAAGCCAGACCGAACATCATCGGCCACATGGCGTTCGTGCGCGCCCAATTCACGGCAGTTTCCAAAGTCGTGGTTACCACGCCCATATTGCCGAGCTTCTGCTCTATTCCCATTCAAGCGCTCCTTTCTTCCACGCGTAAATGTAACCGATTAATAAGATAACGATAAAGACAGCCATTTCGGCCAGTCCAAATAATCCAAGTTGACGGAAGACAACCGCCCATGGGAGGAAGAAAATGACCTCGATATCGAACAGAATGAACAGCACCGCGATCAAATAAAAGCGGACGGGCATGCGCCGTGTGCCGGGACCAATCGGTGCAATCCCCGACTCGTAAGGTTCAGCTTTCACTTTCGACTTCTTCTTCGGTCCGAACAATTCCCCCAAACCAATTGCGATCCCTGCAATGACCGTTGCCAACACGATCATCACTCCAATGGCGATGTACTCAAGCAACATAGACACCTCAAAGAAAGTACGCTTATGCTATTTAGAAGAAAACGACAAATTGCAGGAAGCACTAATGCTAATAAGAACTTGCCGGTTTTATTTCTTCCAAACAGGCTTTTGGGTTGTGCAAACTTGCACACTGGCAGTAAAGTATATCATAAGAGGCTTTCAAGGGATAGGCAATGTGTCACATTTCACAAAAGAGGACGATAATGGTCATATTGGAAGTGATAACCAGCGTTCATGACGCGCCCCGGCGTCTCAGCCCAAATAATCTCTCAAGGATCTGCTGCGCGTCGGATGCCGCAATTTGCGCAACGCCTTTGCCTCGATCTGACGAATGCGTTCACGCGTAACATTGAAATAGCGGCTGACTTCCTCCAATGTGTGATCCTTGCCGTCCATCAAACCGAAGCGCAATTCGAGCACCTGACGTTCCCGATCTGTGAGTCCCTCCAGAGCGTGCTGAACCTGTTCGCGGAGCATTTCGCGCGCCGCGGAATCCATGGGCGACGGCGCATCTTCATCTTCGATGAAATCGCCCAGCTGGCTTGAATCCTCGTCCCCTACCGGCCCTTCGAGTGAAACCGGTTCCTCCGCCGAACGCAATACGCGGTCAATCTTCTGCGTGGCAATTTCAAGCCGACGCTGTAACGCCGGGTCAAGCGGCTTTTCTTCCGCCTGCGCGCGCAAAATGGCTTGTACGTCTGCCGAATGCATGTAGCCGACTTCAAGCGCCAG
>JBHORD010000175.1:0-24337 GCA_042408355.1 Anaerolineales bacterium | reverse complement strand
ACATCCAAGAACTGTACAACCGGGTGCAAGCTGGCGTTGCTCGCACAAGAACATCTAAAAACAGGCCATTGGCTTGCTTGAAAAACGCTGACCTTTCTTGGAAATAACACGGATGACATTATTTAATCAAAACTCAATAGTTCCAAATATTCCTCATTCGTTTCATATCCCACATAATGCCGTCCGGCTTTCAATGCCGCCAACGCGCTCATCCAAAGGCGTTCCCCTTTTTGAGAAAGC
The DNA here is from genome assembly GCA_042408355.1 of Anaerolineales bacterium. Taxonomy (GTDB): domain Bacteria; phylum Chloroflexota; class Anaerolineae; order Anaerolineales; family Villigracilaceae; genus Fen-1038. Next base: position 24,097 of record JBHORD010000175.1, on the reverse strand, counting down.
CGCGGGGCCAACGCTACAATGACAAATTTCCCGCTCCCCTGTAAAATATATGGAAAATATATGGCGGCGGACATTTCATGGTCATCAACGAACTGCTGACAACCTTTGCCGATAATCTTCTGCCCATCCTGCTGATCGGCGGGGCGGGTTTTTGGCTTGGCAAATCCCTCTATGTCGAATCGCGCACACTGGGGCGCGTCGTCTTTTACATTTTCAGCCCGATCCTCGTTTTTGATTTGCTGATCAACACCAGGCTTGATTCGACTCAAATTTTCGCCACAATGGGGTTTTCCATTTCTGTAGCCTGTACGATCGGCACATTGGCCTTTCTGGTTGGAAAAATTTTGGGGTTTGAGCGCCCCACCTTGATGGCAATGATTCTGACATCCGCATTCGGCAATACAGGCAACTACGGCTTGCCGCTGGTTTCCTTCGCCTTCGGCAAGAGCGCGCTGGCGTTTGCAACCATATTCTTCGTCACGAATTCAATCATGTTCAATACTGTCGGCGTATTGATTGCGTCGCTCGGTCACATGAATTTCAAAACCGCCGTGCTCGGTCTGTTCAAAGTGCCAACGGTGTATGCGGTCACTGTGGCGGCATTGTTGAATCAATTCCAGGTAACCCTGCCTCTGCCGCTGGCGCGCACGGTGGATCTGGCATCCAACGGCAGTATTCCGGTGATGATCGTTTTACTGGGTCTGGAACTTTCGCGCATTCAATGGTCGCACAGTTTTCGCGCCATGGGAGTCAGCGCGGCGCTGAGATTGCTAGGCGGACCGGCGGCGGCGCTTCTGCTTGCGATTCCATTTGGGTGGCACGGTGCAGCGCGCCAGGCCAACGTACTCGAAGCCTCCATGCCCGCCGCGGTGACGAATACCGTGCTGGCAACCGAATATGGTCTCGATTCGTCGCTGGTCACAGCCACGGTTTTCATCGGGACGATTTTGAGTCCGCTCACGCTGACGCCGTTGCTGGTATATTTGGGAAAATAGGCTTCTGCGATGGAAGGAAAAGCTCAAACACAAGGGACACAACGTACAAACGCAGGCATAATCTTCCGGGCTTTTCCCTCCGCGTCTTCGTGTACTTTGTATTTAGAAAGATGTCGGCAGGGCTAAGAAATCATATGCGGCCATTGCGTCTTTCTTCTCTTTTCTTTCTGCTGGCTTGGATCACGTTTGGGTTTACGCGCCCGCCTCAAATCCAGGAAAGACTCGAAGTGACCAACGTCGGCGTTGTGTATAACTTCGGCCAACAGATCACATTCAAGGCGCGGCTCACATCTTCCGTCCCCATCGCGCAGGCGACGATTTCATTCCGCGAGGTCAACGAACAGAACACACGCGTCGAACCGCTGGCGCTGGCCTCCGATGGAACGACATTCTATCAATACGACGCATCGCAGAATCTCATCCCGCCGTTTGCAACCATCATCTTTTCGTTCCAGGCCGCGCTCGCAGACGGAAACACGCTTTCAAGCCCCACCTACAATTTTCGTTATGACGATAACCGCTTCAAATGGCAGACTTTAACGGACGGGCCGATCAACGCGCACTGGTATGAAGGCGATGACGCCTTCGGCCATGCCGCGCTGGATGCGGCGCGCGGCGGCTTGCAGTTTGTGAATCAAATTGTGCCGGTCTCGCTCAACAATCCGCTCGATGTTTACGTGTATGCCAGCGCCGGCGATCTTCAAAGCGCGCTTCAGCTCGGCGGGCGTTCATGGGTGGCCGGTCATGCCGACCCGACGCTGGGCGTTGTGATGGTATCGGCGGCTCCCGGCAGTACGCAGACGATCGAATTGCAACGACAGATTCCGCATGAGCTCGCGCATGTGATGTTGTATCGCAATCTCGGCGCGGGATACAATCGTTTGCCGGTCTGGTTGAACGAAGGTATTGCGTCCATGGCGGAATTGTATCCAAACCCGGATTATGCAAGCGCGCTCAAAGCTGCGAGTCAAAACAACACACTGCCGCCAATTTCGGACCTGTGCGTCTCGTTCCCCGCCGATAGCGGAGGCGCGTTTTTGGCCTATGCCGAATCTGAATCCTTTGTCCGTTATCTGCGCGACACATATGGCGACACGGGTCTCGTAGCATTGACCAAAGCCTACGCCGACGGACTCGACTGCAATCTCGGGGCGACGCGGGCGGTCGGCGTGCCGCTGAATGTGTTGGAGGCGCGCTGGCGCGCGTATATCTCCGGCGAAAGCGTGGCAAGCATTGCCGCATTCAATTTGTTGCCGTACATCATCTTCCTTGTCCTGACGTTGATCGTCCCGGTTTGGGGCGCGCTCGATATCCTGCGCGAAAGGAGACGCAATGTCCGATCAAAATGAAATTGTCCGCGCGCATGTGTGGGTCAAAGGACGCGTGCAAAACGTCGGCTTCCGCGCCCACGTTGAATTCAATGCAATCCAGATTGGCGTGACGGGCTGGGTGCGAAACGTGGGCTACGATACCGTCGAAGCCGTGGCGGAAGGGCCGCGCCAAAAAATTGATCGTTTTATCGAAATGATGAAAGCCGGCCCGCGCGGCGCGCGCGTGGACGAATCAAGAGTCGAATGGGAAAACCCAACGGGGGAGTTTGTGGAGTTTGGGGTGAAGAGAAGTATGTAAGCGATATTCGGGAATCGGAATTTGGGGTTAAGGCCGGCGGCGATTCCAATTTCGAACGCCCACTCATGCAAATCCCAGGCCTCTTTCCTTCATTGAGACGTATTTTCCCAGGCCAATAATCAAATGATCTAAAACATCCACGTCCATCAACTTGCCGGCCTGGACAAACGCGCGCGTCACGGCCACATCGTCCGGGCTGGGAGTCGGGTCGCCGCTGGGATGGTTGTGGACAACGATCAGCGCGGCGGCATTGCGCCGGATGGCGGCTTTGAACACTTCGCCGACGCGCACCTGCGCTGTATTCACCGAGCCGCGATATACCTCGACAACATCCAAAACATGATTGCGCGTGTCGAGCAGCAGCACGCGCAAATGTTCCTGCTCCAACGCCGACATTTCATACTGCACCAGCGCGGCGGCGTCGGCGGGAGAATTGATGGTCGGACGCGCCTCGGGCGATTCAAGCGTCAATCGTCTGCCCAATTCGATGGCGGCTTTGATTTGCGCGGCTTTGGCCGCGCCGATTCCGTGTTGATTCATCAATTCCTCGAACGGGGCGCGATGCAATCCGCTCAAGCCGCCAAAATGCTGCAACAGGCGCTGTCCAACCTGCACCGCGTTCTCGCCCCTCACGCCGACGCGCAGGAGGATGGCAATCAGTTCGGCACTGCTCAAAGCCTGAGGTCCGCGTGAAGCGAGCCGCTCGCGCGGCCGCTCGGCCTCATGCAAGTCCGTGATGCGATAAGCCGGTCTGGAGTTTGCTTCAGACATGTGTCTCCCTCGGCAGATAAGTTCGACTTATTTTACAGCATTTGCGCGAGCCTCAAGCGTGCCCTTCCAGGGTAATCGCATTTGTTTGAAGGCAGTCCGCCTGCAACCGAACGAGGCATCCGCAAATCCCGGCGATTTTCCATCAACCCATCGGGCGGAAAATCCAGAGGCAATCCTAATTTATGGATGCATCAGGCGGTATGGTAGAATCAACCGGCTATGCAACCGCTAAAGACGGAAACCAATGTTTTACCCCCGCCGCCCGGTATTATCCGATCGTTGAGAAATGGATTCGACACCATTGCCACCCATATCACAGCCATTTTGATGCCGGTGGCGATTGACTTGTGGCTGTGGCTGGGGCCGAGGCTGAGCATGGATCAAATCGCCCAGCCGATTCTGAAAGAGTTCAACAGCATGGCGGCCAGCAGCGGATTTAGTCAGAGCGACATCAACAGTGCGCTTAGTTTATACAATCAATTTTTCCAACAGCTCAATTTGTTTGGAATCCTGCGCACCTTCCCAATTGGCGTATTCAGTCTGATGACCACGAAAATGCCGTTACAAACTCCCTGGGGCGCTCCGGCCGTTATCCAGGTTGACACGTTCGAACATTTGCTGGGATGGGTGGTTTTGTTGACGCTGGGCGGATGGCTGCTTGGCAGTCTCTATTTTCGCTGGATTGCCGCCCTGGTCGCGCCTGAATCCCTGCCATCTGCGGGACGCGCCGTCTTGCAGACCTTCTTTTTCTCTGTGGTTTGGTCGCTGCTGGCCTGGGCGCTTGGCTTGCCATTGCTTTCCCTGCTTTACCTCTTCTTCACGATCAACCCGGTCCTCGGCGACGTCATTTTATTGATCCTGGGCTTTTTATCCATGTGGTTGATCGTGCCGATCTTTTTTGCTCCGCACGGGATGTTCATCAAAAAACAAAATGCGCTGACCTCCATTTTCACCAGTTTTCAACTGACGCGCTTCACTCTGCCGACCACCAGCCTGTTCGTATTGACCGTCGTTATGCTCGGCATCGGCTTGAATTTCCTGTGGTCGTTCCCTTCCGATGATTCATGGTTATCGCTGGTTGGCATTCTCGGCCACGCCTTTATCACCACAGCCTTACTGGCCTCTTCGTTCGTTTATTACCGCGATATGAGCGAATGGCTTCAAACGGTGTTCGAGCGTTTGAAGGCCCGCGTTCCCACGCAACAGGCATAAGACATGTTCAAGGTATTTTGATCTTTTTCAAGCACGGAGGAATTTGTGGCTGAAAAGAAAAACAACAATGGAAGTTACGAAGCAAAAGACATTCAAGTCCTTGAAGGGCTTGAGGCAGTACGCCGCCGCCCCGGCATGTACGTGGGCGGCACCGATATCAAAGCGCTGCACCATCTCGTCTACGAGGTGGTGGATAACGCCATTGATGAAGCGCTGGCGGGCGCCTGCGATCGAATCGAAATTCGCATCCATCCCGATAGCAGTGTGAGCGTCATTGATAACGGGCGCGGGATTCCAGTCGGGATGCATCCGACGCAAAAGAAATCGGCGCTGGAAGTCGTGATGACCACGCTTCACGCCGGCGGCAAGTTTGGCGGCGGGGGATACAAAGTATCCGGCGGCTTGCACGGAGTCGGCGTCAGCGCGGTCAATGCATTGTCGGAATGGTGTGAGGTCGAGGTCAAGCGCGATGGAGGCGTTCATTTCCAGCGTTATGAACGCGGCTATCCCAAAACGCCGGTCAAGCAAATTGGCAAGGTCAAGGAAAATGTAACCGGCACGAAAGTCACCTTCAAATTCGATAAACAAATTTTCAAGGAAGACATTGATTTTCGCTTCGACACATTGGCTCAACGTTTCCGTGAAATGGCGTTTGTCACGCGCGGCGTCACGATTTATTTTGTGGACGAACGCGCCAACAAAGAAGTGACGTTTTATTTCGAGGGCGGCATTACCTCCTTCGTCCGCTACTTGAATCGCAACCGCGAGAAATTGCATCCGGTCGTGCATGTCGAAAAGGATATGGAAGGCGTCGGTATCGAAGCCGCCATTCAATACACCGACGCGTTTACCGAGTCCGTTTATTCGTTTGCCAACACAATCAACACAATTGACGGCGGCACGCATCTCACCGGCCTTCGTTCGGCATTGACGCGCGTCATCAACGATTATGCGCGCAAGAACGGCCTGCTCAAAGATGCCGATCCGAACTTCTCCGGCGACGACACGCGCGAGGGCCTTACGGCGATCGTTTCGGTCAAGCATCCCGATCCGCAATTTGAATCGCAGACCAAAGTCAAATTAATGAATCCCGAAGTGCAGACGTATGTCCAGCAGATCGTGGGCGAAGCCTTCGCCACGTTCCTCGACGAGAATCCGCAGGCCGCCAAAGCGATCATTGCCAAATGCCTGACCTCAGCGCGCGCCCGCGATGCGGCGCGTAAGGCGCGTGATCTCGTCATCCGCAAGTCGGCGCTCGAATCTTTAACATTGCCCGGCAAACTGGCGGACTGCTCCGAGCGCGATCCGGAGAAGACCGAGCTTTACATCGTGGAAGGCGACTCGGCTGGCGGTTCCGCCAAACAGGGACGCGACCGTCACTTCCAGGCCATTCTGCCGTTGCGCGGCAAGATCATGAATACGGAACGCGCCCGCCTCGATAAGATTTTATCGAGCAACGAAATCAAAGCTTTGATCTCCGCCCTTGGAACCGGCGTGGGCGATAATTTCGATATCGAAGGCCTGCGCTACGGACGCGTGATCATCATGACCGATGCGGATGTGGACGGCAGTCACATCCGCACGCTCCTGCTGACATTCTTCTTCCGCTACATGCCGCAGTTGATCGAAGACGGTCACCTTTACATCGCCCAGCCGCCCTTGTATCGCATGTCATACAAGAATCAAGTCAGGTATGTTTACAGCGACAAAGAAAAAGATAAGGTGCTCAAGGAATTAGGCGGAGGGGATAAAGTGGCCATCCAGCGTTATAAAGGCCTCGGCGAAATGAATCCACAACAATTATGGGAAACGACGATGAACCCCGATAACCGCACATTGCTATTGGTCACCGTGGATGACGCGGCGGAAGCCGACCGCACCTTCGATATGCTGATGGGCGACGCGGTGGATCCGCGCAAGAAATTTATTCAGACACACGCCAAGTTCGTGCGGAATCTGGATATTTGATTTTATCGAGTCGGAGGATTGGCCGGGACTGCTGTGCGATTTCGATACAGATGTTCATCCGGCACAGACATCATCTTTTCGACGTTCAGCGGAACGCCGATGAAGTCTGCAATGACCCGGCAATAATCTTCCGGCTTCGATAACATCTTGTTGTAATCCACGTATAACACTTCGATATGGGGCTGGCGCGCAATCCAGAACTTGATTGCTTTCAGATGTTCGCGGAACTGGGCTTCCATTTCCGCATCGCTGACTTTGGATTCTTCATTTCGGCGCGCCAGCATTTTTCGCTGTGAGGCCAGCACCTCGCCGATCTCCCGTTCCATGAAAAGAATTTTGTAATGGAAGTTTCCCGGCAGATATTCCAGCAAGGCCGAGATGATTTTCACCACTTTGTGATCCGCGTCTGACAACCATTGCGTCTGCCCGTTTGCCAACTGCTTGACCATTTCGAATTCAAAATAACCGTTCGGATTATCTTCGTCTGCACTGCGAATCGAATCGGTGACCACCTCCAGCCCGCCCTCGGCAAGCATCTTCATCATCATGGATGTGCCGGAGCGCGGCAGCCCCGAAACCACAATGACAGTCTTGACTTCGTTTTTTTGCGGGGATGTTTTTCCAAAAAGTTGCTTCAGCATACCTCACCACGTTTCAGTATCTTGCATTCACGGCGTTGATCTTTGTCAATAATTCATCCTGCAGCGGCTTCGCAATGGAGGCGTTGCCAAGATACAAATCGTTCATTTCTTGCGGGTCGTTCGCCAGGTCATACAGTTCAAATGCATCTTTGCGGTTGTATTGCGGGTATCCTTTATAGTAAATCAGTTTGTACTGATTCTTCCTGATGACAAAACTGCCGATCGAAAGCGGCGCAAAGGCCGGATTGAGTTTGGCATCCATCATGAAAATGCTTCGATCCTGCGACTTGTCTTCGCCAAAACCCGGCAGGATCTCCCCTTCACACCACGCCGGAATCTCCCCGCCTGTCAGGTGAATCAGCGTTGGGACAAGGTCCACGCTGACGGTTGGGACATTCACGTCCCGCCTCGACTTTTGGCCCGGCGAGGAAATAAGCAGAGGAATGCGAATCACCGGATCGTACATAAGCGGAGAACTATGGCTGGTCACCCCTCTTTCGAACATCTCTCCATGATCCGATGTGACAATGACATAACTGTTATCCAAAACGCCCGCGCCGTCGAGAAAATCCATCAGTTTGCCGAATTCAGCGTCCACGTTAGCCACATATCTATCATAAGCCTGACGGCGGTCATTGACCTGACTCGGTTTAAGATGATCTCCGAGAATATGATCCGGTTTGGGGTCGGGTTTCCATCCATCCACGAAGAAACGGGCGAAATTCTTCGCAGGGCGATACGGATCATGAGGCGAAAAAAAATGAAGATACGCCAGGGAAGGCCGGGGCAGTTTCTCAATGGTCGCCTTGACGCCCTCGAAGACATCTTTGAGTTGAAAGAATATAGCATAATTTCCGGCGCGCGGGAGTCCCTGCGGGTAATCGCCGCTGTGCGCCTTTGCCAATGCTCTTCGCAAAAGAATCTTTTCTGTCAGGCCCAGGACCAATGATGCCGGCGGTGTGCCGTCTTGAAAAAGAAAATCGTCGAAGGCGCGGTACCCATCCAATATATCCCTGCCGAATTTATCCCCAACCACTTGATCCACCAGGCTGAACGAAGCCGGCGAGAGAATCTTCTGAATATCCTGCTGAAATTGAGCAAAGAAATAATTGGGCCATACGTTTTGCGAAAAAGCCAGCCGATAATATTTCTCCCCCATCATCCGAAAAAGATTTTGTTCAACCAGATCGCGTTGGATGAGGCCGCTCTCATCAATGGCGCGGTGTGTCCACGGATACAAGCCGGTCAGCAGCGAGGCAGTGCCCGGCGTCGTGAATGATGCCGCAGAATAATGCGCATTGAACACCGTTGAGCGTTCCGCAAATCGTTCAAAGTTGGGAGAGGTGTTCCTCTGGTAGCCGTACAACGACAAATTCATGGCCGTCATCGCGTCGAAGACGAAGATCAGTATATTGGGCATCGAATTTCCCTGACCCGCTTTCGCCAGGGGAAGCTTTGGAGCCAGGTTGGACAACGCCAGAGTCCCGGTGACGACCGAGCCCAATTTCAGGAAATCACGTCGGCTGAGTTTCGGCATAATAATTTCCTATCCGATCGAACGAAAGAGAACGACAAGCACGGAAACCATACTGACCGGAATCGTAATAAACAAAAAAATGGTCGCCTGCTCCGCGACGGCTTGAAGAACCTTTCTGGATACGTTGATTCTCCCCGCCAGAAAAACGATCAAGGAAATCGCCGCAACTGCAAGCGCCAGCGACCAGGCTTTCAAATTGAGGCTCGGATAATCATTCTTGGTTTGAAACTGAACTGCAAGATACATCATGTACCCTAGCCCGGCGATCGCCAGCGCCGTACCGCGCGGCACAAATGCATCATGAAACCATGCCTGCGGAAGAATCGCGGACAACAAAATTGGGACGCAACAGACAATGAGACTCTCGACAAAGTTCACAGCCAGAGAATACATAAATATGGTCAGGATTTCCCCGGTATTCAGGAAAAACAGCCAGCTTGGCAATTTCCAAAAAAACCACATGATCGTCCAGGTATAGATCATCAGGACGATCACGGCATACACAGGCGCGATTTGCCTCCAGGCTGGTGTTCGTTTAAAGATAGCCAAGTCCTTTGAGCCTTTCTTCCAAATCTTTTTGACCTTGTGCGCCGGTCTGAGACGGCGGCTTGATGTACGATTGGTCGAGATGCCTGCCAAGCGCAAGGAACGGAATATCCCGGAAAGAGATGCCGGGCATGTTACGGATGTCGCGATTCGTAAAAAGTACAGCCGGGACTTTCGTCGAATCGATGCAGTGATCGGCGCCCCAATGATCCGAATTGGCCTCCACAGTTGTGGAGGCGGATTTGCCGAGTCCGGTCTCAGACGAGGCGCGGAATCCGGGTGCGTAGCCGATGACAAGGTCCGGGCCGAGGCGGGCATAGGGGCCGGTAAACGCCTCGTGCTTCAGCAGGACGCGGCTGATTGGCTGCTGACCGTCCCTGTTTTTCCAGGCTAACAATTTGGTTTTTATTTCATCCAGCAGGGGTTCGATCTCCTGCGGCTGGACGATGCCTTGTCCCTCGCGGTTAGCCACATTGAGATAAACGCTGTTCAATCCAAGCGCGTACGCTTTCGTATGCTGCCAGTCCACCTCGCGCAAATCGGGCGTCTCTGTCTGACGCGTCAGCGACATATATCCATTCTCGACCAGCCAGCGATTGAGGTGCACTTTGTTTTCCCATGGCCGGAATCCGTGATCGGACAAAATGATGAAGCGATACTTTTCGAGATTCAGTTTATCAATGTGCGCTTGAACTTCGCCCACAAAACCGTCCAGTTTGATATACCACTGATCCACAATGTCCTGACGCGTGCGCAAAAACATGTGTTGCACGCGGTCGAGGCAATCGAAGATTCCAGCCAGCACACCTTCGCGGAATTTTTCCAATTGATTGAAAAAGATCTTCTTCCGCGACTCAAAAATCGAATCGCAAAGACTCAGGAATTGTTCATCGTTGATACAGCCGTCTTCAAGGGCGTTGGTATCCTGTGGCCAGCCGAGCGTGAGGAACGGTCCCACATTTTTCCACGCGTCCTTGGCCAGCGATGGAGGCGCGGCGTAATGCCACAACGAATGCAGTGGATGAATTTGCAAGGGCAGGAAGTACAAACTGACCCTGTTCTTGACCTCCGTCAGGATCACTTGCGTGATGGCATGAACCGCGAAAGCAAAGCCTGCCGGAAATTTCAGTTCGATGATCGGACTCCATTGACCGAGCCTCAGTTGATATTTTTGATTCGCAATGAGGAGGGTCGCGGCCGCCTCATCCCAGACTTCCACCGTCACCGGTAAAACAACGGGACGCATCCCATCCTTTGATTTAACCGACGGTCCCTCGAGCGCCGCGTGGAATTTGTTTTTGCCCGCCGCTTCGAGCCTCGCAACTTTTGTTTTTTTCTTCTCTTCGGATTCGGTCGTCAGCAAAGTGCCGACGCCCAATTGACCGCGGATATCCGGCGTGCCCAATCCGGGAATCGTTGCGACGGGAATTTCAGGCCGCGCGGGAAACAATGCCGGCCACCATAATGCAGTCGCCGGAAAACCCATGTCAGCCGCTTCGTGAAAAAGCGTCTTGGTTGTGTAGGGGGGCAGAAACTGTTCCCCTATCACGCTTTGTTTCGTTGGCAAAAGCGAGACGTAGGCGCCGTAGGTTTTGGGATCGCGATGAACAAAATCGAAAATGCCATGCGATCCCGGATCCACGCCGGTTGCGATGCTCGTCCATGAAACTTCCGTTTGAGGAGGCGAGCAAACTTCCAATCGCGAATATCCCCCATCCTTCACGAACTTCTCCAGGTTCGGCATCTGCCCGGCAGACTGAAGCCGTTCAAACGTAACCGGATCGAATGAATCGAATCCTACAATGATCGTTCGCATTTATTCTTGATCTTCGGTTTTATCTTTACGCGCTCTCCGGCGGAGTTGTGAAATATAGCCGCGAATTTTACCCGAGAAAACGAGCAGCAATCCCGAGACCGCAACGAAAGCCGCAGCGAGCGCCTGAAACAGGATTCCGCCGGTATTAGGATCTATATACATACCTTGTTCCTCCAATCGTTGAACGCGGAGTATTTTACCACCTGCACTCTGCATTGGCTGTTTCTTAAAAATAACTAATCGAATGCCAACAATTTCAATACATCTTCCAGCGCGGCGGCAAAGATTTCGTGCATGATTTCGTCGCCGGCGCGATAGGGGCCGCCAAACGATCCGTCGCCATAGACCTTGCGCGCGGTTTTTGCGTCCATGATCGCCGCCGGGACTTCGGGCGGCGCTTTGCTTTCTTTGGGCATTTCGCTCACGACAGTGAACGGAAAAGCCTCCAGCCAATTGGCGTGAGCCGGCTTGATGTTGTGTTTGGCGGCTACCGTCTCAACGGAATGTGAAAGCCACCAATCATACCAGTTCAATTTCAGGTCGGGCAATGAATTATTTACTTCATGGAGATGATTGCGCGCAGGCGAATTTCCACCGTGTCCATTGATCACGAGAATGCGCCGAAAGCCATGTCCATAGGCAGAACGAACGATATCCTCCGCCGCGGCGATCAATGTGCCGACGCGCAAACTGATTGTCCCCGGATATGCAAGAAAGTACGGCGATACGCCAAAGTTCAGCGGCGGCGCCACCAGCACACCCGTCGCCTGTGAGGCGGAATCAGCCAAAGCCAGCGGAATTTTTATGTCGGTCAACAGGCTGAGATAACTGTGCTGTTCCGTTGCGCCGAAGACCAGCATCAAACGATCTTCATGCTGAAGATATTTTTCAACATCCATCCAATTCAAATCTTCAAGACGCATGATTAAATCCTCGCTTCGCGAAGTTGGAGATCGAAGAAAGAAATTTCCACAGACGATTTGGCGCCGGGTTCGACAGCCAGTATCACCTCGCCGTCTTCATATCGGTCATCGTGGAGAGACGTTGCCAGCGCGCCGTTCAGATAGACACGCAGGCGATTTCCCCTCGCAATGAATCGCAAACGATTTGTTTGATTAAGTCCCGGACGCAATGCGGCATGCCCGGTCCAGCCGAGAATGTCTTTCCATTCCAAACTGCCATCGGAACCTTTCTCGTAATAGCCGATCCTGTATGTGCCCTGGGCGGAGACAAGAACGTTGTAACTTCCCACCCCTTTTTGATAACGCAGGATCAAACCGGCGCGAACATATTCCACATTGCCGTCCAAAAACGAAAAACTGACGCTGGCATCCACATCGTCAAAATAGCCGGTTGTATTCAACACATAAAAGAGCGTATCCTCGGGTGAGAATTTGGCTCTCAGTTCGGGATGATCGGATGGAATCAAACGCACATTGTCTTCGTTTGGAAACCCCCAGCCTGAGATTGGCTTTCGGCTGAAGTCCGCGCCAAGAATCAAATCTCCCATGGCAGGCTCGGGCGTAAATGTTTTCGCGGTGCGGAAGGTCGTGTTGCAATACTGACATGTGATCACGTCAGAACCATTGGAAGGATAGGGAAGGCTGGCGCCACAATTCGGACAATTGAGCTGATTGAGCAAGATATCTCCTTTTTTATGGCGTGGACGATGCCGCCGGCGTATCGGTCGGAACGGGAACAGCCGTCGGGGTATCGGTTGGGATGACCGGTGCGGGAGTAGAGGTCGGCGTTGGGAAAGGCGTGACAGTTGGCGGCGGAGCCGGAGGCGGAATCTGAAGCGTAAAATGAACGAAGCGCTCCGCGTAACCGTTTGTACCGGTCATATAAAGATGCAGGGTGATCGTCCCGTTGGGCAGGTTGGACAAATCCCAATTAAACATCAAATCGTTATTGATCGGCTGATCGCTTTGCGCAAGAAGCGTCCAATTGTTCGGCTTCTCGCCAAGCCCAAATTCCAGCTTCCACGATTTGAAACCGCCGGTCGCGTTGGCCGTGCCGCTAATTGCCAGCGTGCTTTGCTCGACCACATCGCCTTCATTGACGCTCAACGCCAGCGCAGGACGCGGATCGTTTTGACTGCATTCCCGCTGAGGCGCCAAAACAGGCGGAACGGGAAAGTTATTACTGCTGAGCCAATTGCGCCCGTCTTTTGTTCCAAACCATTTGATGGCCCACGGATCGCTGACATTAATCACAATCTGCGAATCGGTGAAATCGGTTCCACAGGCAGTTGAAGCCTCCAATCCCGTCCACGTATCGAGCGTGACTTCGCGCCGCAAATCCTGGCCGGGCGGCAGAGGCGGTTGATCTGCCGCGAAAATTTCCGTGCGTGTTGCTTTACACCATTGGGACGGCAGTGTGCCTGACAGCGCGCAGATCGTTTCCTCCACGATTCCCGGCGGACGAACGAACGGACTCGGATGCCCGTTCGTCACATACGGGACAGCGTACTGCATAAACTGCGACCAAATCGGCGCCGCGCCGGTAAGACCTGTGGTGTTGACCATCGGCGTGTAATCCGCATTGCCCACCCAGACGCCCGTTACGAGGTCCGGTGTGTAACCGAGCGTCCAGTTGTCGCGGAAGTCATTGCTGGTTCCGGTTTTGGCCGCCGCCGGAAAGGGAAGATTCAACACGGAATTTGTCCCAAACTCCATCGCGCGCGCCTGATTGTCGGAAAGAATTGAAGTAATCAAATAGGCATGTTGCGGGCTGACAATCTGCTCCCCTTGCGGAGGCGTGTTGTATTGATAGACAACATTTCCAAGATGATCAACGATCTTCAGAATCGACACGGGCGGAATTCTCACGCCGCCATTGGCAAACACCGAATACATTCCAGTCATTTCGAGAACGCTCACATCGCCGCCGCCAAGCGTCAGCGATAGACCGTAATCGCTTCGATTGAGGGAGGTAATTCCCATGCGGTTTGCCATGGCAATGAAACCATGATCGCCGTATACGCCAACAAATTGAAGCGTCTTCACCGCGGGAATATTGAGCGAATTTGCCAGCGCGGTGCGAACCGTGACGGGCCCATGAAATTTCCCATCATAATTGACGGGGATATACGGCGGACGCGGATCGTTCGGATCGCCCGACGGCGGAAACTCGGACGGCACATCCCAGATCAATGTAGCGGGCGTCCAGCCTTTCTCAAACGCCGCGACGTAGTTGACTGGTTTGATGGAGGAGCCGGGCTGGCGCGTCTCACTGACCGCCATGTTGATCTGACCGGAAATGGCGGTGTTGTAATAATCAGTCGAGCCGACCATCGCAAGGATTTCGCCCGTGGACGGGCGGATGGCAACCAGCGCGCCGTCTGTGGCGTTATTGGCGGTCAGTTTTGCGATTTGGCTGGCGACAACCTGTTGGGCATAATCCTGCAGCGCCGGGTCGAGCGTGGTGTAAATGGTGAAACCCGAGTGATAGATCGTTTGCGCGTCGTAATTAGACTCCAGCTGTGAACGAACATAATTGACCCAATGTGGATACCGCATATTAATCACAGGCGGCTGAAAGTTGTAATTGCGGATCTCAGCGGCCGCCTCCGCCGCGTCCGCCGGGCTGACGCAAATCGGCTGAGAGCTGTTGCTGACTTTGATGCAGTTCTGCTCGTAACTGACTTGTGCCATCAAAGCCAGAACCTGTTGATCGCGCCCCAGAGTCGCCTCGCGGTTGGTGTAAATGTCATAAACGGACGGCGACTGCGGCAATCCTGCAAGAAATGCCGCCTGCGCGAGAGTCAATTTATCGGCAGTCGTCCCAAAATATGTCTCTGCGGCGGCCTCGATGCCGTAGGCAAGATTGCCATAATAAATTTGATTTAGGTAAAGTTCGAGGATTTGATCTTTGGTGTATCGCCGCGTGATTTCCGCCGCAAGAATGATCTCGCGCGCTTTCCGCAAATACGTCTGCTGGCTTCGTTCCTCCGGCGACAAAAGGATATTGCGCGCCAATTGCTGTGTGATGGTGGACGCGCCCGAAACGGTCTGACCAGTGGTGTAGTTTTGCCAGATGGCGCGGATGATCGCAAAAACATCATAACCCGGATGATTATAGAAATCCTTGTCTTCAGTAGCGATGGTGGCGGCAACCAGCGCGGGAGAAATTTTGTCGAGGGTCACATACGTGCGGCGTCCCGCGTTGGGATCAATAATTTCATAAAGCAAATCGCCGTTGCGGTCGAGGATGCGCGTGGTTTCGAATTGTGCGCCGCGCTGCTGCAAATCGCTCACCGACGGCAGGGAACTTGCGATGGAATAATATTCGTACACCGCAAACGAACCGAGGCACAAAGCGATAATGACCAGAATGAACACGATGACGATCAACCCGCGAATCAGACAACCCAAACTGCGCGGGTCAAAACCGGGCCGCGGCGCAACACTGCTTTGCGGCGGGAGCGGAGGCGCAGAAGTTTGGGTCCTGTAACGAGGTCCTGTCTTCGTTTCGAACGCAGCCTGTGTTACGCGCGTCCCCTCGAGATCAATTTCGTCCACGCGGCGCGGAAGCGGCTGGCTGTCCTGTGCAGGCTTCGCAGGCGCCGGCTGAGAGGGCGTCTCGGCGCGCGTCTCCGCCTCGGCATTGAGCAGTCGTTTAAATTTATCGGTCGGTCCGTCTTGAGACATAAATATCGGCGTTTTCTTGCGTTCGGCTTACATCACTTCGGCTTAGACGCTACCAGAATGTTCCAGGTTCCGCGCTGGCAGACATCTCCATTTTGATTCTTGACTTCAATGGAAAGCGTCACCGATCCGCCGCCGATGCGCGGCAAAGCCTTCGTTTCGGCGACGCTCAATTCGGCGTGAATTGTATCGCCGATGAAAATCGGCTTGACGAATTTCCATTCGTTGATCTCGCGGAAAGCCATCACGGTACCTTCCATGATTCCCGTCCGCATGGCGAGGCCCGAGGCGATGGACAAACCCAAAAGTCCATGCGAGACGCGCTGACCGAACGGCGTGGATTTGCTGTATTCGGCGTCCGTATGAATCGAGTTGTAATCGCCGGATAAACCGGCGAAGGTCACAATGTCGCTCTCGCTCACGGTTCTCCCCGCGGTGACGACTTTTTGTCCCACGCTGAATTCTTCGAAATAAAGTCCGGGCATGATGATCTCCTCATCTGACTGCTGTACGATCAAACGAATTCACTACCGGACTAAATTATACCCTTTGACCTCACGCTCATCTGCCCGTACAATTGAGCCATGCGCGATTGGTCACTCAAGGCAGGCGATCCGCTTTCGCTGACGATTGCGGCGGATGCCCGCCTGTGCAAAACGGATTACGTCAACGATCACATCTGGGAATTGGAATTCGGTACGGGGGAACCGGCCGCGCTCGCCATCCGAACCAATTACGGATTGCGGGCGCGCAACGTGCGGCTTTTCTATCGGTTCGGGGAACTCGGAAAAACGGTTACCCATCCAGCCGAATTTCATACGCCATTATTGCTTCGCCGCTTCTACCCGAACTTTTTATCGCTGACTTTTTCTCCTTTTGAAGATTTGGATGTCACCGCTGAATATTGGATTCCCGAATCACACGCGCTGGCAGGGCGGCTGGTCGTTGCCAACCGCACCGATTTTGCGCGCAGGCTTGACGTCGAGTTGTGCGGCGCGTTGATTCCGCTCGACGGCCAATCGTTTGCGCTCACTCAACAGCAAATGGTCAACGTTCTCGCGGGACAAACGGGCGGACTGGCGCCGGTTCTATTTATGACCGGCGGGCCGCATCCCGGTCCCGGTCCATATCCTTCGCTGACGGTTGACCTTGCGCTCAATCCCCGCTCCGCCAATGCGCTGACGTGGACGCTGGCCTCCGAAGCGGCGACCGAATCTTCATTTGAGGCGGCGCGGCACATCGCGGCGCGTCGGTGGGACGCGGAGCGCACGCGCATCGAACTGCTCGACGCAGGCAATACCCTCGATATTCAAACCGGCGATGCCGATTGGGACGCCGCGCTGGCGTTCAGTCAAAAAGCCGCGCTGGGATTGTTTTATTCCGGCAATGAATATTTGCCAAATCCGTCGTTTGTCCAATCGCGGCAGCCGGATGGAGGCAATTCGCGCCGCGGCAACGGCCACGATTATCCGCCGTCGTGGAGCGGACAAACGCCGCTTGACTCTTATTACCTTGCCAGCCTGTTGCCCGCCGCACCCGGTTTGATTCGCGGACTGGTCGAAAACTTTTTGAGCGTTCAAACGGAATCCGGCTTCATTGACGGGCGTCCGGGGCTCGGCGGTCAGCGCGCAAAACATCTGGCCGCGCCGTTGATCGCCAGCCTGGCGTGGAATTATTATCAAAACACACAAGATGAAGAATTTATAAAAGAGGCGTTTCCAAAACTGCAGGCTTTTTTCTGGAACTGGTTCTCGCCCGATCACGATACCGACCGGGACGGAATCCCTTCCTGGGATCATGTTTTGCAAACCGGCTTCGAGGATCATCCGATTTTCGATACCTGGCATCCGTGGTCGCAGGGCGTGAATATTTCCGCGCTGCATAATCCGCAGTTGGAATCCATGCTTTACCGCGAAGCCGGCGCGCTGATTTCAATGGCTGAAAGACTCCATCGAAACGACGATGCAAAACTGCTCCAGGCGCAAGCGGACATTTTACGCGCATCGGTCGAAGCGAGCTGGGATTCGCGCACTGCCCTGTATGCATACTGCGACCGCGCCACCAAACAAACTTCGAGCGGCAAGGTCATCGCCAGGCATAAAGGCGACGGCAACATGCGCCCGCGCTTCGAGTCCGAGACGCCGGTGCGCTTATTGATTGAGATTCAGACCAAAAGTCCCGCGGCGAAGCGGCCTGTAGTTGAAATCGCCGAGATGGTCAGCAGGAATGCCGGAGGCGAGTCCGAAGTCATCGAGAGATTCCAATGGCGCGGCGGCGGCCTGGTTGCAACCAGCGAAAAAGTTTTTTCGAAGATCGGGCGCGTCAGCGTCAAAGGTCTGGAAGAGAAAGACAAATTCGTCCTTCGCGTGGTGGACACGACCCTCGAAGACATTACGCTCTTCGTACCGCTCTGGGCGCGCATTCCGGATGAACAGCGCGCCCAGCTTTTGATCGGGCGTTCGCTCCTCGATGCGGATCGCTTCGACCGGCCGTTCGGCGTGCCTGCCCTTCCGTTCGTCCCGGACCGTGAAGCGGATACCGTGGCAAACAGCGTGTATCTCCACTGGAATCATTTGATCGGCGAAGGTCTGCTGGCATACGGATTTCGAAACGAAGCGGCGCGGCTGGTCGTGCATTTGATGAATGCGGTCATCGAGAATCTAAAACAGAATCGTGCATTCTACGCGCGCTATCACGCCGACACCGGAAGCGGCATCGGCGAACGCGGCGCGTTAACCGGTCTCGCGCCGGTTGGATTATTTTTACAAACTCTCGGCGTGACGATTTATTCGCCAAAGCGCGTGCGGCTCGAAGGCCGCAATCCGTTTGCGTGGTCTGTGACGATTCAACATAAGGGATTGAAGGTCGTACGCGGCCACAACCAAACGGAGATATCTTTTCCAAACGGCAAGATGGCCGCGGTGACGGACGCGGCGCCGTTAATCGTGTCTGCCGAATAATCGTGGTATCCTAAAAGCAAGATGGAGTCTGAAGGCTTTTGCGAATTGACAAATTAATTTGGCAAACGTAGCGAGAGATTTATCTCGCCTTTGTGCAAACTCTCCAAATATGGGAGGCGACATGAACGTCGCGGCACGAAAGCCCATAGCTGGATTGCTATTGCAACAGACTTCAGAAGATTTTGCAGTTTGTTTACTTTTGACATTACAGATGGAGAAAAGAATGATGAAACCAATCCATCTTCTGATGCTGGCTGTCGTACACGATCAGGATTTAGATGCGGCGATGCGCGCCCTGGAACCTTTGGGCGCGCCTGTCGTCTACCTGGCAAGCACCGGCGGCTTTCTCGGCCGCGGCAACGCCACTTTATTGATTGGCTTGCCGGATGAACGCGAGGAAGACGCGTTGCACGCGCTGCGCACCTCCTGCCGTCAGCGCGTGGAATATTTGACGATGCCGCTGGAAGGTTCGCCTTTGCCGATGCCCACGCCCGTCCCGGTGACGGTTGGCGGCGCAACGGTATTCGTTTTACCAGTGGAAAGATTCGAGGAGGTGTAGGATGAAGATGATGATTGTCATTATCAAGGACAACGAAGCCGACGCACTTACACGCGCATTGACCAGCGCCGAGTACCGCGTCACGCGCATTGCTTCCACAGGCGGATTGCTCCACAGCGGCGTGGCCACCTTGTTGATGGGCGTGGATGACGAGAAGGTTGATTCAGCAATGGCGCTGGTTCGAGAAACGGTGGCCGCTTCCGGCCGCCGCCCCGAACGGACAACCGGCGAATTGGGCGAGAAACGCGCAACGGTGTTCGTTGTGCCGGTCTCCCGTTTCGAGCAGGTTTAGCGCAGATTATGTTCACCGCAGAGACACAGAGGGCGAAGAGTTTTTGTGCCCACCAAGAGGAACTTTGGTGATCCTGGCGTCTTTGAGGCGATTTACGAGGAGAAGCCCAATGAAACGAATGCGAAGGATCGGCGTTTTGTTTTTGATCGCCACAGCAATTCTGGCCTGCGATTTGCCGGTCAATCTGGCGACCACGCCGGCAACGATTCCGGTGGCGACCATCGTGGCACAGACCATGCAAGCCATCCCGGCAATTGTCAGCCCTTCGGCTTCGCCTGCAACAACCGCAATCCCAACGCAGTCCGCTTCCCCCGCATCCACGCCGACAACAGTTTCCGATATACTGCCTCATGCGTTGTATTTTCTCAATAACGACAAAAACGGACTCTTGCAAATCTTTCGCCTCGAACGCGACGGAAAGACAATCCATCAAATCACGTTTGAACCGGCCAACGTAAATTCATATGACATCTCGCCAAAAGATGGCAGTATTGTTTATGTCTCGAACAATCAAATGTTTCTCGTGGATGTGAATGGCGCTGGCCGACGCATGTTGGTTGACGGCGGGCCGGTGAATGATAACAATCGCTTTACCAACAGCGTTGGCTCGCCGGTTTGGTCGCCGGATGGGAAAACGATTGCATTCAGTCACGGCGGCTTGAATTTTTATTCGGTTGATTCGGGCGCGATCCAAAACGTTCTTGCAAATCAAATAGATAATTCGGCCGGTTTTCCCATTGTGCGCGAATTGTATTCGCCCGCGGCTTATTCGCCGGATGGGAGCAAGCTGTTGATCAACATCGGATTTTACGAGGGCGGAACGCTCGGAATTTATTACCCGTCTCATAACGCGCTGGTACGCTTCAACCGCGCGGACGGAGGCAACGTCTGTTGCAGCGCGGCCTGGGTTCCCGATGGGAGCGGACTCTATTCTGCCAGTTCAGTGATTGGAATGATCGATTCGGGTTTGTGGTATATCAACGCCGCGAACGGCAACGCAACTACACTACTGCCCGGCTCCGCGCCGGATGGCACGTACAATTTTGCTCAAGCCCCGCAGATCGGCCCCGACGGAAAATTGTATTTCTTCTTCAACAACCTGCCGCAGATTCCCACGTCAGGTCATACGCCGATGTACCTGGTCCGCTCCGGCACGGATGGCGTCACGGGCCGCACGCAGCTCAAGCCCGATCTTTTCCAGAACATCAATGAAGTTTTGTGGGCGCCGGATGTCAGCTTTGCGGTTGTAGCATTTGCACCGGTTCAGGATGTTTATCAGGGCGGCGAAGCGGAAATCGTTTATCCCGACGCGCGTCCGAACGTGGTGTTGACCGATTTTGCGATGCAGATGAAGTGGGAACCGTAAAAAAGCGCTGAAGATTCGCCGCGAAGAACGCAAAGAAAACACACAGGGTTTATTTCGCATCCGCCCTCGTTCTTTGAGGATCGCGTCCTGTGCGGCGATGAAAAGATCACTCCAACACAAAATTATCAATCAGCCTCGTCTTGCCGATAAAGACCGCCATCGAAAGCAACGCCTTGCCAGCCACTTCATCCAATTCCTGCAGCGTATCGTAATCGGCGCAGGAAACATATTGCATTTGCGCCAGCGGCTCATCGGCAATCACTTTTTTCATTGTCTGCCGCAACTTTTCCGCATTGCGCTCGCCTTTTTCAAATTCATCCTTCGCCGCGCTCAAGGCGCGATACAGCACCGTCGCGGCTTTGCGTTGTTCGGCGTCCAAATACACGTTTCGGCTCGACATGGCGAGTCCGTCCGGCTCACGCACCGTTGGGCAGACCACGATCTCAATTGGGAAATTCAAATCTCTGACCATCTGGCGGACGACCGCCGCCTGCTGCGCGTCTTTTTGTCCGAAATAGGCTTTCGTCGGCTGAACGGCGTTGAACAGTTTTGCCACGACGGTTGTGACGCCGCGAAAATGACCGGGCCTCATCGCGCCTTCGAGCGGCCGCGTCATCTCCTGGACCTCGACCCACGTCTGGAACCCGGGCGGATACATCACCTCGGGCGTGGGCGTCCAGACCAGGTCCGCGCCGGCTTCTTCGAGCAGGCGCAAATCCCGGTCAAGGTCACGCGGATATTTGGAAAAATCTTCGTTCGGCCCGAACTGCGTCGGGTTGACGAAGATGCTGACAGCAACGCTTTTGCATTCCTCCCGCGCCCGGCGGACGAGGGAAATGTGTCCGGCGTGGAGAAAGCCCATCGTAGGCACGAATCCGACCGGGCCGTCCAGGAGGAGGCGGGTGGAACGCAGTTCTTCCAGGGTGGCGGCCAGCATCATTTGTCCAGTCATATCTAAAAACTCCTCGTTGACAGCAATAGAAAATCTGTGCTACACTCTTGATGTCCAAATCCAGAAAGGAGAGTAAATGGCTTATTCATTCAAGAATTCCAAAGGTGTGACTTACTATCTGCATACCAAAAGGCAGGCGGCGGCAAGCGGCAAGGAACGCGTCCTGTTCTTCTTCTCGAAGGAGATCAAGGATGGCGTGCTGGAGACTGTCCCGGCCGGCTATACCGTGGTTGAGATGAAGACAGGTCTTCCGGTTCTTAAGAAAGTATAACCCACATAAATTCCAATTTGCGTTACAGGAGCCCGGCATGTTTGCCGGGTTTTTGTTTTCCGTCGGGAATGACACTTTTGCAAACCGTTGAAATTCGCATTGACAGCTAGAATATTTGTGCTAAAATGGCTTTACAACCAAATATTCTTTTAGAGAAAAGGAGATTCGTATGGAACCCAAACACATGGCCTCTAAAAGTCCAAACCCGTTTGACGGCAGTGAAGGGAGGAAATCATGCCAGCATTGAATCGAGTCCAACTGATTGGCTACCTCGGAAAAGAACCGGAATCGCGCTTCACACCCAACGGCAAGAAAGTGACGCATTTCAGCATAGGTATCACTCAGCGCTGGAAAAGCGATAACGAAACAAAGGAATACACTGAATGGGTCAACGTTGAGGCCTGGGGACGACTGGGAGAAATCTGCCAGCAATATCTCAAGAAGGGCAGTCTCGTTTACATCGAGGGGCGGCTCAAAACCGACAAGTACGAGGATAAGGGCGAAACCAAATACTACACAAAAGTTGTGGCGCTGGCATTGCAATTCCTCGACCGCAAACCTGCGGAAGAGCCCGTCCTGACAGTGGATGAGGAAGCCGCAGAATACGAAGCGTGAACTCCAAAAAATGAAACGACCGGATGGAGGATTCCATCCGGTTTTTTTATGCGCCATCGAATCGATTCGGTATAATCAATGCGCCATGACCCAACTCGTTGCGCTCGTCCCAATGCGGCATCACAGCCAGCGCGTGCCCGAAAAGAATTATCGTCCGCTGGCGGGCAAGCCGCTCTTCCATCACATCATCGAAACGCTATTGGCTGTCCCGCAGATCGAACAAATTCTGGTGGATACCGACTCTGATCCGGTGATGAACGGACTGCGCCAGCATTTTCCGCAGGTCAAAATCATCAATCGTCCCTTCCATCTGCGCGCCGATGCGGTCTCGATGAACGAAATCCTGATGCACGACACAGCCCAAGTTGAGGCCGATTTTTATTTGCAGACGCACAGCACCAACCCCTTGCTCAAGCCTGAGACCGTTTCGCGCGCCATCCAGACGTTTCTCTCACACTATCCCGAATACGACTCGCTGTTCTCTGTGACGCGTCTGCAGACGCGCCTTTACGACCAACTTGGACGCGCCATCAATCATAACCCGGCGGTTCTCATCCAGACCCAGGACCTGCCGCCCGTTTTCGAAGAGAATTCCTGCCTTTATATTTTCACCCGTCAAAATCTGGCCGCAAAACGGCACCGCCTCGGCGACCGTCCTTACATGTTCGAAATAGGCGCGGCCGAGGCATGGGACATTGACGAAGAATTGGATTTTGAAATCTGCGATTTCTTGATGAAGAATCGAAATTCCTGATATGCAATCTTTCCTAAAAACACGAAACAAAAAATTCTGGGGGGCTATGCTGGCGCTCCTGGTCATATCCGCTTCGCTTTATTTTCCCATGACGAACAGGATGGGTTATACCAATGATGATTGGTATGAGATGTATGATGCGCGCGTCGCCGGCCCACAGTTCTTCCACGAAATCTTTAGCAGCGACCGCCCCGCGCGTGCTTATCTGCAAATCCCGCTCTTCGTCTTGTTCGGCGAACGCCCGTTCCCATACCATGTCAGCATCTATCTCTATCGTCTTATCGGCGCGTTGGCCTTATTTTGGATTTTTGAAATGGTTTGGCCCAAGCGTCATTCAACCAACTTTGCAATGTCGCTGTTATTTTTACTTTATCCCGGCTTTTTATCGCTCGTAGATGCCATTGATTTTCAGGCTCATATCTTCAGTTTATGCCTTGGGATGCTCTCGATTGCATTGACAATAAAAGCCATCCTGACTCCTTCCCGTTCCGCAAAAATCATATTGACCGGCCTGGCTATTCTTCTGGGGTGGGCTTATCTTGCCCTCATGGAATATCTTATCGG
>JBHORD010000166.1:0-14196 GCA_042408355.1 Anaerolineales bacterium | reverse complement strand
TTGGGTTCGTCTGCCAACAGCATCACGAGCCGGTCAATGCCCGGCGCCATTCCGCCGTGCGGCGGCGCGCCATATTCGAACGCTTCGAGCATGTGACCAAACTTCAATTGAATTTCTTCATCCTTCAACCCAAGCAATTGGAATATTTTAAACTGAATGTCGCGGCGATGAATGCGGATCGAACCGGACGCCATTTCGTAGCCATTGCAGACCATGTCATACGCGTCCGAAAGAATCTCGCCGGGATTCGTTTCGAACTTCGGCAGGTCTTCCATCTTCGGCATCGTAAACGGATGATGCGCGGCGTCCCATTTCTTTTCTTCCTCGTTCCATTCAAACATCGGGAAGTCCACGACCCATGCAAAAGCCATCACGTCTTTATCGGCCAGGTTAAGTTTATCGCGGAAGACCAGCCGCAAGCCGCCGAGGACTTTATTGACGACCGCGCCTTGATCGGCGGCAAATAAAATCAGATCGCCTCGTTTCGCGCCGATCCTTGATTTGACCGCTTCGAATTCCTCCGGCTTGATAAATTTCGCCGCGCTTCCTTTCAGACCTTCAGCGGTCACTGCCAGGGTTGCCAATCCTTTCGCTCCAAGCGATTTGGCGGTCTCGGTCAACTCGTCCACTTCGCGGCGGGACATATCCGCGCTGTCCGGCGCGAGGATGCACTTGATCACGCCGCCCGCTTCAAGGGCAGATTGAAAGACGCGGAAGCCGCTCTTTGCGAAGATGTCGCTCACATCATTCAATTCCATCCCAAAGCGCAGATCGGGCTTGTCCGATCCGTATTTCTCGACCGCGTCTTTATAAGTCAACTTGGGCCACGGCGAGGAAAGGATTCGTTTGTGCGGCGTGACCGCCGGGATCATCGCGGTGTACAATCCTTCGACCATTGCCAGCACATCGTCGCGTTGAACAAACGACATTTCGAGATCGAGTTGTGTGAACTCGGGCTGGCGGTCGCCGCGCTGATCTTCGTCGCGGAAACAACGCGCGATTTGAAAATAACGATCCATGCCCGCCACCATCAGCAATTGTTTTAGTTGCTGAGGCGATTGGGGCAGGGCATAGAACTGACCGGGATACAGGCGCGACGGAACAAGATAATCGCGCGCGCCTTCCGGCGTGGCTTTGAAAAGAATCGGCGTCTCGATTTCGATAAAGCCTTGTTGATCGAGATAATCGCGCATGAACTTGATGACGCGATGGCGCAGAATGATGTTATCCTTCATCCGCTCGCGGCGCAAGTCGAGGTAGCGGTATTTGAGGCGCATGTTTTCGTCAGCCTCGTTCGTGTCGCCGTTGTTGACCATGAAGGGCAAAGTTTTGGCGGGGTTGAGCACGTTGATCTCGCTGGCGACGACTTCGATTTCGCCGGTCGCCATGTTCGGGTTTTCCATTCCGGCGGGACGCTTTTGAACGATGCCCACAATTTGCAAAACCCATTCAAAACGAACGTCCGCAACGACTTTCAAGGTTTCTTTGGAAGCATCGGGATTAATTGTGATTTGAACAATTCCATAGCGGTCGCGTAAATCGAAGAAAACTACTCCGCCGTGATCGCGGCGGCGATGCACCCATCCGGCCAGAGTCACTTTCTGGCCGACGTGCGATGTCCGCAGTTCCCCGCAATTATGAGTTTTATACATGATGCGCCTCCTTTTCTATTTACCGCGACGCCGAAAGAATACAGCGCTGCTGGAGGCACAAACGAACACGAGAAAAATCTAAAAGAAGTCCGTGTGTTCGTCTGTTTTCCAACCCCCGCGCCCGGCGTGTCCCTGCGGTTAAACAGACAAAAATAAATCGCCCTACGCATTTGCGTCGGGCGATTGGTTCGACTTGAGTTCTTTATCAACCTGCAAAGCTTCGCCCAACGACATGCGAGTTGTCGTCATTATCGCTGTTATTATTATTGGCGAAGCCGATTTTGCCGTTCATGGTGGCGGTATTATAGCATAAAGTTCAAATTTGCAACCGAATGAATTAGGGCAATCGCATTTGGATTTTTTATGGTCAAGACCTTAAAGATTTTGTCGTTGCCAGGCGCAATCCCCGCTTCAAAGGGAAAATTCTGCTTTCAAGGGATCGCTTCGCCCGCTGAGAGATGCTTGCTCGCAATAACACCTTATTTCTAATGCGATTGTCCTGCCGCATGAATGGCATTTCCCGCAGACCGGCCTGGCTGTCATATGTGACCAGCGGGTGATTCGTTTTGGCTTTCCTTCTGGTACACTTGGGGCGGAGCAGAGTCTACCCATGATCAACTGGCAGAAACTTATTATTGATACATTTGTTGAGCATGTGCGCGGTTCCTATCGGCGGATGTATACCGACCTCCAAAAAGAATTCAGCGAGGTGGTTGCGTGGAGCGGAAGACTGGCGCTCGAAAACATCGCAAATTCCGACGCCCTTTACCATAACGTAAACCATACGGTTATGGTCGCAACGGCAGGCATTGCGATCATCGAAGGGAAACATCTGCGCGAGGGCGGTGTGTCGCCGCGCGATTGGATGCACTTCATGATTGCGCTGATGTGTCACGATATTGGATATGTCCGCGGAGTTTGCCGAAGCGATACGAGGGATAAATTCGCTACCGGTATTGGAGATGAAGTGGTGGCGGTGCCGCTCGATGGGACCGATATTGCCCTCACACCCTATCATGTTGACCGAAGCAAATTATTCGTCCGGGAACGATTCGGACAGCGTCTGCTGAACGAAATGACCCGGCATCTGGATGCGGAGCTGATCGCGTCCTATATCGAAATGACCCGTTTCCCTTCGCCGGATAACGAGATATATAAAGATACGAAAGGTTACGGCGGGCTGGTGCGCGCTGCCGATTTCATCGGTCAGCTCGGCGACCCGGAGCGGGCGCGCAAAACCCCGGCTTTATTCTATGAATTTCAGGAAATCGGCGCGAATGAGAAATTCGGATATCGAAATCCCGGCGACATGCGCGCCAAGTACGCTAAGTTTTATTGGGAGATGGTCAGCCCGTACATTCAAGACGCATTGCAATATCTTCGCATGACCGAAGATGGCAAACAGTGGATTGCCAATATGCAATCCCAGGTTTTTGAGGCGGAACATTCGAATTGATCAATAGACTCTATCGAAAATAAAATTGGGATGCAGAAAAACGCGGAGGTACGCTGATACAAAAGAAAAAATCTGCGTTTTCCGCGTGGATCGGCGTCCCAAGCCGGTTTTTAGCGTATTGCCGATAAAGTCTAATCCCAAAGCATCCCCGAAGCGGACGCTTTCATTTTTCTTGAATTATGTAATCGCTGATTTCATCGAGTCTGGCGACTTCCTCGTCGGTCAATTTCCATCCGAGGGCGCCTGTGTTTTGCAAAGCCTGCGATGCGTTCTTTGCCCCGGGGATTGGCAGGGCGCCTTTGCAAATGACCCAATTCAACGCCACCTGTGCATTCGATTTGCCGCCTTGATCCTGTCCGATCTCGGTCATCAATTTCAACAACGGTCCAATTTTGGGAATCAGGTTTGAATAACGACTGCCCCGGTTGCCGGGCGGAGGATTCGCCGGGGTATATTTCCCGCTCAACAGTCCCATTTCGAGCGGGCTATAGGCGATGAGGCGTATTCCCAATTCCTTGCATCGCGCCATTAATCCATTCTTCTCCACGGTGCGGTTGAGCAGGCTGTAATGTACCTGATTCGACGCGAGCGGAATGGCTTTCCGTTCCAGCGCCGAATAAGCGCGCAACATTTGGGATTGGTCGAAATTCGAGACCCCCACCGTGCGCGTCCAGCCTCTCTCAATGCAAGCGGTCAAACCGTCCATCATCTTTTCGATGCCAAGCAACGGTGACGGCCAATGGATCTGATATAAATCCACTTTCTCAAGTCCAAGTCTTTCGAGACTGCGTTTGAGCGCGTTGGGGATTGCGTCCCTTGTCAGCCGCCACGGCATTGGGAAAAATTTGGTCGCGACCAGAACGGGTTGGTCAGTTTCTTTGATGAATTGTCCCGTCAGGCGTTCGGAACGGCCCGAGCCATAGACTTCGGCGGTGTCAATAAAACGGACGCCCTCTGCGATGGATACCTGAAATGCCTGACGAATATCATCGTCGCTGTAGCCGCGCCCATATTGCCACACTATTCTATCGCCCCATGCCCATGCCCCCAGTCCCAGTTCGATGGCGTGCAGAAAGCGCACTTCGTTGCTGACAACGTCGTTCATGCGTGCCTCCACAAGATTTATGGGATTGTATCGCAAAACCTTTGTAAATGCGGCTCTTCTTTTATTGACGAGCCTGCCCCGGAGCGGTCGGAGTTTGTTGCTTGCGGGATTTCATGCTCCGCGTTCGTACGCCCTGAAAAACCACAATATGGTCAGCCATGTTGTTTTGCGATAAAATGCTCGAAAATTCATGTGGAACTGATGGACCGCTTTTTCCTCACCCGGCGAGGTGAGGGGAGTGCGCTCCCTGAGTTCCGGGGAGGTCCCATGGCATCGCAATTGGAAGTGAGCTTGCCTGAGCCGCCGGCCAGTTTGGCAAGGCGGCTGGGCTTGACCTTTACCAACCTGGCTTTGTTGACGCGCGCGCTTACGCATCGTTCATATCTCAACGAGAATCCAAACGTGTCGGAAGACAATGAGCGTTTGGAGTTTCTTGGCGATGCGGTGC
This sequence comes from Anaerolineales bacterium, assembly GCA_042408355.1. GTDB lineage: Bacteria > Chloroflexota > Anaerolineae > Anaerolineales > Villigracilaceae > Fen-1038. Next base: position 9,535 of record JBHORD010000166.1, on the reverse strand, counting down.
TCGATTTTGTTGTCGGCGCGTGGGTCTACCATCATTGCCCCGAAATGGCCGAAGGCGAATTGACGCGCATGCGTTCAGCGCTGGTGCGCAACGAACAGCTGGCGGAGTTTGCCCGCCGCCTCGAGCTTGGCAAAGCCATGCGGATGGGACGCGGCGAGTCCGCTTCGGGCGGACGCGACCGCGATAATCTGCTTGGCTCGACCTTCGAGGCGTTGATCGGCGCCATTTATCTGGATCCCGGCCTCGGTCTTGAAGCGGTCGAAAAATTCATGGAGCCTTTGCTGGACGCCGTTCGCGAACGCGTGCTCCTGCGCGCTGAAATCTATGATCCGAAGAGTCTCTTTCAGGAGTGGGCTCAGGCTCAAAAGCTCGGGACTCCACATTATGTGGTGGTTAATTCGAGTGGTCCCGACCACGCCAAAATCTTCGAGGTCGAAGTGCGTCTCAAAGATCAAACGTATGGACGCGGCAGAGGGCCGAGCAAACAAGTTGCGGAACAGGTCGCGGCGGAAACCGCGCTGGAGACGCTTGGAATTCGTTGATAATCCATGAACCGGAAAATCCAAATTTGAAATCAGACGTGATCAATGCCTCTTCGCCTCAAATCTCTTGAATTGCACGGATATAAAACGTTTGCTTCGCGGACGGTTTTCGAGTTCGCGAGCGGAGTTACCGCGATCGTCGGGCCGAACGGTTCCGGGAAATCGAACATTGCCGATTCTCTGCGCTGGGTGTTGGGCGAACAATCCTACACGCTTTTGCGCGGCAAGAAAACCGAAGACATGATCTTCTCCGGCTCGGAGCATCGGCCGCGCGCCGGAATGGCTTCGGCTGAAATTGTTTTCGACAACAGCACGGGCTGGCTTCCGGTTGATTTTGCGGAAGTGGCGATCACGCGCCGCGCCTACCGCGATGGGCACAACGATTATTTGTTGAACGGCCAGCAGGTCCGCCTGCGCGATATGAATGAATTGCTGGCCGCCTCCGGGCTTTCAGAGCGGACGTACACGATTCTTGGTCAAGGATTGGTGGATGCTTCATTGGCCCTGAAAGCCGATGAACGCCGCCGTCTCTTCGAGGAAGCCGCCGGCGTGGGGCTGTACCGCGTCCGCCGCGAAGACGCATTGAAGCGGCTCGAAAACACACAGCGGAATCTTGAGCGCGTCCTCGACATCATGGCCGAACTCGAACCGCGGCTCAAAAGTCTTGAACGGCAGGCGAAGCGCGCCAGCGAATATGCGTCAGCGCAGGCTGATTTGAAGGTGTTGTTGCTGGAATGGTATGGCTACCATTGGCATCATGCCCAACAGCAATTGAACGACGCGCGCGAAACCGTCGGCGTGCAGGAAGCCAAAGTTAATGAGGCGCGCGAAATATATGCAAAAGCTCAGGCAGAATATTCCCAATTCCGCGAGCGTTTAAGCGGACTGCGCGCCGAGCTCAATACATGGCATCGCCAATCTTCGGATTTGCACAGCCAGCGCGAATCAGTCAGCCGCGATCTGGCGGTGCTCGAAGAACGCCAACGCGCCCTGACAGCCTCTCATGAGGCCCTGATATCCGAACAGGAACGCGCCGCGAGCGAAGAGAAATTGGCGCGCGAGCGGCTTGCCGAAATTGAGCAGGAAGCCTCGCGTTTGCAAGCCGAACTGGAAGAAGCGAAGACTCAACTGGCCAACGCACAGCAGGCATTGCAGGCGCGCCAGGCCGAGCGCCAATCTGCAGACGAGCGTCTGCAGTCTGCCCGTAACGCAATCGCAACCCTTCATTCGCAAAGAGCGGAAATTCAAGCGCGGCTCGATGAACTCGCCGTCCGCCTCGAATCGCAAAAACAAAAACTCGAGGCGGCACAACAGGCCATTCAATCTGCTGAAGCGGAAGTGAAAAAGGCGGAACTGATTTATCTGTCGGCACAAAGGGCGCGCGCCGCAAGCGAAGAGACCCTTCGCACACTTGAAGCCGAACTTGAAGGTAAAAGGAAAGAAGTTGAAAAATTCGAATCAGACCGCCGCGCAAAACTCGAAGAACGTGTGGCGCGTCAGGCGGAATATTCGCGGGCGCAGGCGCAGTTGGACGTTCTCATTCAAGCCGAGCAATCGCTGGCGGGGTACGCAGAAGGGGCGCGCTTTTTGCTCGAAGCCGCGCGCCAATCGCGGCTCAACGCGCGCGGCGCCTTGAGCGCCAGCCTCGATGTCCCCGCCGAACTCGAAACGGCAATCGCCGCGGCGTTGGGCGATACGTTGGATGCGGTTCTGCTTGAAACGAATCAGGTGGAAGAAGCCTTGCGCCTGCTTGAATCTGAGGAAGCCGGACGCGCCGCGCTTGTGCCCCTCGATGGTCAATCCAATCATTTGCTCAACAAACCGGACGATGCGGATTGCCTTGGCGTCGCCGCCGAACTGGTCAATGCGCCCGCTGAATTGCGCGCGGCCGTCAAACTTTTGCTGGGACACACGCTTGTCGTGCGCGACCGTCAAACGGCGCGGCGTTTGTTGATGGATCTTCCAAATTATGCGCGCATCGTGACGCTGCGCGGCGAAGTCTTCCGCGCCGACGGACTCATCATCGCGGGCAAATCCGCTTCAGGCTCGACCTTGAGCCGGCCGCGCCAAAAACGTGAACTTGGCGAAACGCTGACGCATCTCAACGACCGCCTCGATGATTTAAACCGCGCCGTCGAGAATCTTTTCAACGATCTACGCGCGGCGCAGAAAGCGCTTGCCGATCACGAGGAAACCTTGCGCAGGTCGCGCGCCGAATTTGAAAGCGCCCAGTCCGCCGAACAAAAAGCGCTGGTGGATTTGGAAAACGCCCAACGTCAATTCGACTGGCAGAAGCGCCAGCGCGAGGAATTGCAGAGGGAATTATCAGAGGCAGAAAAGGATCGGGAACGGCTGTCCGTTCTGGTGTCTGAGAACGAAGCGGAGGTGAATCAGGCGCAGGAGGAAATCCGCAGGCTGACGAGTCAGTTCAACGCATTGAGTCTCGATGAAATCCAGGAGCAGGTCGCGTATTGGACGACGCGCCTGGCGGTGATGGAGCAGTCTGCGAATGGCGTTCAATCCCGTAATTTCGAACGCCGGCAAAACATTGACCGGCTGGCGCTTCGTCAACAGGAGGTGCGGGCGCGGCAGGGTGAGATCGAACATCAGTTGAAGGAATTGGAGGAGGAAAAAATAATCCTGCGCGGCCGCGAAAGCGAACTGCACGCGCAGATCGAAGAACTGCGCGCAAAAATCGAACCGGCCGAAAAAGATTTGGAAAGCGCCGAGCAGGAAGAAAATCGTTTGCAGGAAATCGAAACGGAGGCGCAGAGAAATCTCGCGAATGCGGAACGCATTCTGGGCCAGGTCCAACTCGAGCAGTTGCGCAAGCAGGAGGCGCTGGAATCACTCCAGCAAAAAATCGTTGACGATTTTGGCCTGGTGTCTTTCGAGTATGCGGCCAATATCGAAGGACCGGTGCCGTTGCCGTTTGAAGGTCTGGTTCAGCAGCTTCCGGTCGTCACCGAACTATCTCCCGATCTGGAGGATCATCTCACGCGTCAGCGCTCCCATTTGCGCCGCATGGGCCCGGCTAATCCCGACGCCAAACAGGAGTATGAGGCTGAATCGCAGCGATATTCCTTCATGTCCGCGCAGGTTCAGGATTTGCGTCAGGCTGAGGCGGACTTGCGTCAGGTGATTGCAGAACTGGATGAATTGACGCGTCAGGAGTTTTCGCGGACATACGAAGCCGTGGATAAACAATTTCGCGCGATCTTCACCCGGCTTTTTGGCGGCGGCTCGGCGCGTTTGTCTTTGACCGATCCCGACAATTTGATCGAAACCGGAATCGAGATCGAAGCGCGTTTGCCCGGACGCCGCGAACAGGGACTGTCTTTGCTCTCGGGCGGCGAACGCAGTCTGACTGCGATTGCGCTGGTGTTTGCGTTGCTCAAAGTTTCGCCGACGCCGATCTGCGTGATGGATGAAGTGGATGCGATGTTGGATGAAGCCAACGTTGGGCGCTTTCGCGATTTGCTCGTTGACTTGAGCAAAGATACGCAGTTCATCGTCATCACCCATAACCGCAATACGGTGCAGGCCGCGGACGTGATCTACGGCGTCACGATGGGACGCGACTCGGCAAGCCAGGTGATCAGCCTGAAGCTGGATGAAATCAGCGAGGAAATGCTTGGTCAGAGCCGGACGTAAAAGCGTTCGCAAGGTTCAATTCTGTTTGATGCAAAGAAGCCCGGCTTTGAACCGGGCTTCTTTCTGGTTTGCAAAATTTCCGCGGGCGAGGCTTTACTGCGCCGAGGCCGGGATGGCAGGATCGGTGGGGACAATGTTTTGCCAGATATTGAACGTTTGAACGTTGTATGTTGTGCGCAATCCCTTCAGCCAATCCTTGAAGGCTGTTTGCTGTGCTTGGCTGTAAGCGCTGGCGTCCAGCGGAACAACCTCGTGCGCCAGCACCTGGATGATGTGATAACCGAATTGGGTTTTCACAGGCTGGCTGATCTCACCGACTTTCATGCTGAAGGCAACCTGCTCAAATTCGGGAACCATGACGCCTTTCGCAAACCAGCCCAGGTCGCCGCCTTTGTCTTTTGTGGCGGTGTCGATGGAGTATTTGGCGGCCAGCGCGGCAAAATCCGCGCCGTTGACCAACTGCTGGCGGATGGTTTCAGCCGTGGCCTCATCTGCGACCAGAATATGACGCGCCCAGACTTCATCCTGCGTGCGCGGAACATCGGCTGTGATGATGTTGAACAATTTTTGGCGCAGGATGTTGGTGGCGTACAACTGACGGACCTGCTCTGCCGTCAGGCCCAATTTTTCCGCGGACTGCACGCCCTGGTTGTATTCATCTTGAAATGCCTGATAAGTAAACGGCGTTGAGGTCGGTTGGGGTGTATCCGTCGGCGCGGCGGTTGGCGTCAAGGTGGATGTCGGCGTTGAGGTGGGAGGCGTCGTTGCCGTCGGCGTCATGGACGGATTCGGCGTGAATGTCGCAGTTGGCGTCAGGGTGGGGGTTGAGGTTGCGGTCATGAACTCGGTCGGTGTGGGGGTGATGGTCACCAGCTTCAATGTTTCGGGCGATAAAGTTGGGAAGGTGATGGAAGTGGGCGTGATGGTCGGCGTTGGCGAACCGTTCGGGAAATATTGATATGCAGATTGGATGGCCTGATCCACTTCCTGCGCGCTGGCAGTGATGCCGCGCCTGGCCGCTTCCTGGCGAATCAATTCCTCATCAATCATTTGATCGAGGACCGTCTGACCCAGCGTGGTCGAATCATTCAGTTGAGAGGTGAGTTGTTGTATTTGTGATGACATGTCCATCCCGAATATCTGGGTGTACTGCTGGTACACGTTCATCTGGTTGATCAACTGAGTGCGATACATACGGACGCGCGCCTGCCATTCGCCAACCGTGATCGGGACATTCCCGACTTTGGCAACCGCGCGATTGGGCAAAATATATTTTGGATACACTAATGCATATGTGATCAGTCCAGCCACGCTGACAAGGATGGCAATAAAGGCGATCAAGATCATGCGCGTCTGGCGGCGTTCACGTTCGAGACGCGCAATATGTTTTTTGGTGTGAATCACGGGCTCTTTATCCCGCGGTTTTGCCATGTTCTCTTACTCCTGAAAAGAAAAATTTGGGGCATGAACCGGATCCATGCCCCGTGTCTGCCTTGATTAGCGGCTGTTATCTTCCCACCGCTCGCCAGTGAAGGGGAGCAGGGCAATGTGCCGGGCGCGTTTAATCGCCCCAGCCAGCACACGCTGATGACGCGCGCAGGTGCCGGTCTGGCGGCGTGGACGGATCTTGCCTTCCTCCGTGACAAAGCGCCTGAGCAAATCAACCTTCTTATAATCAATATTCAAACTTTTATCTGCACAGAACTGGCATGTTTTGGGCTTGGCAAAAAAGCGGCGTTCGCCTGTGGGACCGCTCTCTGCGCCCTTTTCAATTTCTTCTTCAGCCATGTTTTACTCCATATAGATTAGAACGGGAACTCATCCTCTTCGGCAGGCTGTTCGCCCTCCGTTGGCAGGGGTTGTTCCTCGCCATGATTGGCTTCTCGGCGTTCACCGAGCATCATCATTTCATTGGCTACAATCTCGACGCTGGTGTGTTTTTGACCTTCCTTGTCGTCCCAGTGACGGGTCTGCAGACGGCCTTCCACGTAAACCTGCTGACCTTTGGTGAGATACTGTTTGCAGATCTCGGCCAGATTGCCCCACGCCACAATGTTGAACCATTCTGTCTCGCTGTGACGTTCGCCGTCTGCGCTGTTCCACGAACGGCTGACCGCCACGGTGAAAGTGGTGACCGGACGGCCCGAAGGCGTATAACGCATTTCGGGATCTTTGCCAAGATGACCAATGACCATTACTTTATTCAAGCCTCGGCTCATATCATTCTCCTTCTCTAAAACCGGGCAGCGCAAAAATTATGCAACGAGCGTCAGCATATGCCGCATGACAGTTTCAGTATAACGCAGGTTCTGCTCCAGCGCGGCGGTTGTATTTGGCTTGAGCGAGAGGTTGAACAACACGTAGTTGCCTTCGCGTTGTTTGCGAATCTCGTAGGCTAGCCTGCGCTTGCCCCAGACATCTACCTTGTCCACACTGCCGCCGGATTCGGTTACCCAGTTTTTGACGCGGTCAAGCACGCCGTTGAACGCTGTCTCGTCCAAGTCGGGTTGAATTACACAAACCAATTCGTATTTTCGCATGGGGATGCCTCCTTTCCTTGGGATTGCTTCCGTTCACGCCGCGGGCGAGCCGGAAGCGGAAAGGCACGTTAGGAACGTACCTTATTGATAACAAGCGGACAGATTTTACGACAGATTATTGGATTTGGCGAGGTGTCGGAAACGATCGCTCATGGCTTTTCAAGGCCGCCTGGTAAAAACAAAAAACGCCAATAACACGATGAAAAGCGGCGCGCTTCATCGGACGTAAATCGGATTGCTGAAAATCCAGCCGACTCTGCGGCCCAAGTAGTTCCTGTACGCTTCGACGCGGTACACGCCCGGATCGCTGGTGATGTGCGTCATGGCTTGTTTGTTTCTGACGGTCCGAATCAATTGACCGTTTTTCAAAAGTCTGATTTCCGCCATGAAAGGCAAATGCGTTTGCAGTGTGATCCCGCCCTGAGCCTGGATTTCATCTCCCATGATGGCGTCCGCTTCACGTCCCTGGGCGGTGAAGCGGAAACCGCGCGTGGGCGCCGGCAGGTCGTATCCGATGAAGCAATGTCCGGCGGCGAGCGCCTCGAGAATCATTCTTTTGTCGGTTACAACATCTCCGCTCAATGGATTTGGAAGAAAGACATGCGTGTTGATGGCGCGAAAGTGAAACCCGTATGGAAAGACGACGCGGTGAAGCGGTCCAAGATGTTGAAGAAGCGCGTGCGCGTCCGAACCGCCGATGGCGACCACTCGATTCTCTTCGAGCAGGTCATCCCACTTGCGAAGCGTTGCTGGAAGAGGGCCGCGCGCAATGAGCGCGGGAAAGAAAACATAAAAGACGGCATGAAGTTTGGTGCGGAGGAGCGTTTTGAATTCGCTAAAGCCATTCCAAAGCTCGATCCCCGTAAAACCCTTCACGGACCAGTCCACCCATGAAATATCGGCCTCGCCGACAGCCGGTGCCGGCGGGTCGTTCGGATGAGCGATGAAAGACAGCCCGCCGGAATCTTTGACGGCGCGGATGAGCAATTGCGGATCATCGGCGAAGGGCGCCAACTCACGCTGCGCGCCGACAATTAACAGATGATTTTTCTGCGGATCGCGGTCTTGATCGTGGACTTCCTGTCCGATCAACATCAGAACTTTTCGCCGGTCGTTTTTGTAATAGCCCTCAAACCCCCTGACCAAGACGTTGTGATCGGTGACAATGACTGCATCCAAACCGGCATCGAGCGCCGCCCCGGCAATATCTTGATGACTGCCGCCGCCGTCCGAATAGCGGGTGTGCATATGAATATTGACGACGATTTCATTCATAATTGATTTCTGAGTATTTCATGAGTCCTTTGATGCGGTCGGGTTCAGGGTTGGTTGACGACTTCCGTTTATCACAGGTATAATTTGCCCGCTAATTTTTAGGAGGCACACGAATGGTACAGTTTCTGGATATTGCGCTGATTATAACTGCTGTGGGTCTTATACTCAGCGTTATTTTGCAAAGCAAGGGCGCAGGGCTGGGAGGCCTGACAGGTTCAGACGTCAGCAGTGTATTCACAGCCCGGCGCGGCATTGAACGCGTTCTGTTCTGGGTTACTATCGTCTTGAGCATCTTGTTCTTTGCGCTTGCACTTTCGATCATCATCATTGCGCGTTAATTCAACTCAATTCGAGCAAGGCCGGCTGTTCGCACAATCCATGATCGGGGATTTCCGATCGAGTTGGCGGGACGGTATGCGGCCTTTCTTTTTGCCCGATTCCAAATCCCTTCTATGAAACGATTACGCTGGCAGATTCTGGTTGTGCTTATCACGTTGGTGATTGTGGTTGTATTATTGATCAGCCAACAGCCGGCGCTCACACCGCTTTTGCCGCAACCCGCTCAGGGCGGGGTCTATTCCGAGGCGCTGATCGGTTCGCTCGGACGGCTCAATCCCCTCCTCGATTGGAACAATCCTGCCGACCGCGATGTGGATCGTTTGATTTTCAGCGGCTTGATTAAGTTCGACGCGCGTGGCCTGCCTCAGCCGGATCTGGCGGAATCATGGGGAGTCACACCGGACGGGACGGTTTACAATTTCACGATTCGCCCCAATGCTGTCTGGCAGGACGGCGCTCCTGTTACCAGCGATGATGTAATTTTCACGGTGAATTTGATCAAATCCAGTTCGCTTTTCCCGCAGGATGTCAAGGATTTGTGGAATCAAATTCAGATCACGAAACTGAATGATAACAATCTGCAATTCACTTTGCCGGAACCCTTTGCGCCGTTTCTGGATTATATGACGTTTGGCGTGCTTCCGAAGCACATTCTTGGCACGACGGATCCCGCACAACTTGCCAGTTCGCCTTTCGACATCAATCCGGTGGGGAGCGGACCCTACAAGTTTGACCATTTGATTTTGAACAGCGGAAAGATCACGGGCGTTGTCCTTACCGTAAACGATAAGTATTATGGACCAGCTCCTTATATTCAGCAGGTGGTGTTTCGATATTATCCCGATTCCAAATCGGCGTTGGATGCATATAATCAGGGCGAGGTGCTGGGCGTCAGCCAGATTACAAACGATGTGTTAGCGAGCGCGCTGACGGAGTCGAATTTATCCATTTACACCAGCACACTTCCGCAGTTGAGCATCATCATGCTCAATCTCAACAACAATCAGACGCCGTTTCTGCAAAACGCCAACGTGCGGCATGCGTTGATGCTGGGTTTGAATCGCGAATACATTGTTTCCAAGATTCTGAAGGGCGAAGCCATCATCGCCGACGGACCTATTTTGCCAAATTCGTGGGCATATTATGGCGGCCTTGAGCGCATTGATTACGATCCGACTGCGGCAG
>JBHORD010000165.1:0-74499 GCA_042408355.1 Anaerolineales bacterium | reverse complement strand
CCGATGTGCTTTCCTTCCCCGCCTCCGAAACGGACCCGGAAACGGGCGCGCGTTATTTGGGCGACATCCTCGTCTCGATTCCACGCGCCGAAACGCAGGCGCTTGCCGCCGGCCATCCGCTCGAAGCGGAAGTTCAATTGCTGGTTGTGCATGGCGTTTTACATTTGCTCGGCTACGACCATGCAGAGGCGGAGGAAAAATCGAAAATGTGGAAGGCGCAGGAGCAAATTCTGAAAAATATCGGGCTGGCGGGAATCGAGATTCGGGAGTCGTAAATCGAATAACGAGGAATGTGGAACTTCATTAAATCACGCCTGTATTCTTTTCGTCATGCGTTCAACGGCTGGTGGTATGCGCTCCGCACTCAGCGCAACGCCTGGATTCACGCCGTGATTGCGACGCTGGTATTCATTCTGTCTGCATGGCTGGGAATTTCCCGGCAGGAATGGGCCATCATTATCCTGACGGCTACGATGGTGTTCGCCGCGGAATTCATCAACACCGCCATCGAAGCCGTGGTGGATTTGGCCAGCCCGGAGAAACATCCGCTTGCGAAAGTGGGCAAGGATGTCGGCGCGGCCGCCGTGCTGATCGCCGCGCTCGCCGCCATATTGATTGGCTTGTTGGTTTTGGGTCCGCCGTTGTGGGAAAAGCTCAGTTTGTTTTTTAACCGCTAGGCACATCCAGAAGCGCAAAGGAAGAGCTTTGCGGCGCAAGAGGAGAGAAACATGACTTTATCATTTCGTTTTGGCACGGTCGGTTCGCCGATTGGCACGCCTAAAAAGCCGGGCGGATCGGTGGGCGCAATTCAATTCAGCAAGTCCATCGGCTTGAACGCGTTGGAGTTGGGCTGGGTTCAAGCGGTACGCGTCTCTGAAGAAACCTGCGCGGCGATTAAGAAGACGGCGGACGAGGAAGATGTCGCCGTCAGTGTGCATGCGCCGTATTTCATCAACTTGAACGCCGCCGCGCAGGAATGGACGAAGTCGCGCAAACGCCTGATGGACGCGGCGCATTACGGCAACCTGGCAGGCGCAACAGACATCATCTTTCATCCCGGTTCCTATTTTGAGAACGATCCAAAGGAAGTTTTGAAGATTGCCATCCCGCGTTTGAAAAGTTGTGTGGAGGAACTTCGTAAAGCGGGCAACCCGGCCATCCTCCGGCCCGAGACGATGGGAAAATCCGCGATGCTCGGTTCGCTCGAAGACACGCTTGAAATGTCGAGGCAGATCGAGGGCGTTTTGCCATGCATTGATTTTGCCCACCTGCACGCGCGTCCCGGCAATGGGACGATGAACAGCTATGATGAATGGTCGGCTTTATTGAAAGCATACGAAAAAACGCTGGGGAAAGCCGCGTTGAAAAAGATGCACATCCATCTTTCGGGAATCGAATACGGACCGAAAGGCGAGAAGAATCATTTAAAGCTGGCAGAAGCCGATTTGGATTTGAAGGCTTTGTTCCGCGCCCTGAACGATCACGGCTGCGCGGGGCGCATCTTATGCGAGAGTCCCATCATGGAAGAGGACGCGCTCAACATGAAGAAAGCCTGGATGAAAACAAGCGGAGAGAAAGAATAACGACTCTTTTGCCGTCAACGGGAATGTCCCGATAAATAAAAGCGGATCGATTCGTTAAGGCTTTCTCGAAGTAGTTTCTGACAAAACTTTTTGAGCCGCCGGCCCGTCAAGAACGCAAAGAAAATTCATTAAACTTCGCGGTCCCGGCGCTGTTTGCGGTTAATTTTTCCATGCCGACATTCCTGACTTTGAGAAAGCCATGATCGCTCCGTCGGGAGTCCTCCATCCCATCCTTGCCGTATAATTGCCGTCATGACTCTGCGTTCGTCCGTTCGCGCTCTCGTTTATCAATTTGAAAAAACATGCCAGCGTATTCGCTTTACAAATATTTCGGCGCCGCCGGACGGCTGGCCGATTCTCCTGGGCATTTCATTTCCCAAAAGCGGCACGCATTTGCTCGATCAAATTTTGCTTGGCTTCTCAAAAGTCGCGCCGTTCTCGTTGCGCCTGCATTCTTTCTATGCGGAATACGAAGGCGAAAGCGGACTCAAGCGCGCCCCCGAACAGGCGATTGACTGGCTGGATTCTCTCCGCCCGCGCGACGTTGCCTCGGCGCATCTTTTCGCGCGACCCGAAGCGGTTCGCCGTTTGATCGGGCCTCGCTTCATCCCTTACTTTATCTTCCGTGATCCGCGCGATGTGGTTGTCTCGCACGCCTTCTACGTGACCGACATGGAAGCGCGCCACGTGCATCATGATTATTATCAATCGCTTCCCGGTTTCGAGGCGCGGCTTAAAGTCAGCATTTTGGGAAGACCTGATGCAAATGTCGAATTTCCGAACATCGCCGAACGATTTGCGCCATATCTTGATTGGCTCGAACATCCCGAAGTGTTGAAGATTCATTTCGAAGATCTGGTCAACGATCGCAGCGCGGTATTGAATAAAATCACTGACCGTTTTCTTGCACGCGTTCCGTTGACCGTTGACCGCAAAATAATTCTCCGTTCGCTCGAAGCCTCCATCAATCCCCAAAAATCTCCGACGTTTCGCTCGGGCAAGACCGGCGAATGGAAAAAATATTTCACCCCTGAACACAAAAAGATTTTCAAGGATGTGGCGGGCGATTTATTAATAAAGTTGGGATATGAAAATAATCATGATTGGTAACGGCGAGAATCGGGATTCGGAAATTGGGTATCGCCGTTGATAGTCATCAGGAGTTAGGATGAGTATAAAAAGCCTGGAAACTTTGGAAACGCGGGACAAAGTGAACGACTTTGCCCTTCGAGTGTATCGAGAAATTCCGCCTCTGCTTCTTTTGTTATCCTGTGCGCGGCTCATTGGAAGAGACCTTGAGCCATCTCGTCCTTTGCTTCGAATTGAAATACATTCCGAGAGAATTATTCAATTCTCTCGAACAGGATGGGGAAAAACGGACTCAAATAATCAATGGCTATATCAACCATCTTAAGCGAAGCAAACAAGGACAAAATGAACGGAGAGCAAATCATCCGATTGACGAAGAATCTGCTGCTTATAACCTTGATCTCTCTGGAGACTCCATCACCGATTTCCAGCTCCCTGATAACGATTCCCGATGAATTGTTCAATAGTCATTCGTGCCTATAACGAGGAAAAGCACATTGGCCGTTTACTGGAAGGAATTTCGCATCAAACGATCAAAGATGCGGAGATCATTCTGGTTGATTCGGGTTCGACGGATTCGACCGTCTCGATTGCCGAAGCGTTCGGGGCGCGGATCGTGAGCATCCCGTCGGATGAGTTTACGTTTGGGCGGTCGCTCAATTTTGGCGTCCGCGCCGCGAGGCGGGAGTTCGTCGTCATTGCCAGCGCGCACGTCTACCCGGTCTATCCCGATTGGCTGGAGACTCTGCTTCGTCCGTTTGAGGATGAAAAAGTAGCTTTGACCTACGGCAAACAGCGCGGTCCCGCCTTTGCAAAATTTTCGGAGCGGCAAATTTATCATCAATGGTATCCCGACGCGACCAACTTGAATCAAGCGACGGCATTTTGCAACAACGCCAATGCCGCCATTCGAAAAAGTTTGTGGGAGAAAAATCATTACGATGAAACGCTGACCGGGCTGGAGGACCTGGCATGGGCCAAATGGGCGAAGGAGCATGGATATAAAATCGCTTATGTGAGTGAAGCTGAGATTGTGCATGTTCACAACGAGACGCCGCGCGGCGTGTTCAATCGTTATCGCCGTGAAGCCATGGCGTTCAAAAGGATTCATCCCGAAGCGCATTTCAGTTTGTACGATTTTGCGCGTCTGACCGCGATGAATATTTTCAGCGATATGTATCACGCCGCGCGTGAGGGCGTGCTGTGGAAGCACCTCCCTACGATCTTGTGGTTTCGCTTTATGCAATTTCACGGGACGCGAATCGGTTACCGCGAATCGGGGCAACTCACGCCGCAACTGCGCGAGACATTTTATTATGCGCGGGAGAGAACAAAGAGGGAAGAGAAGAGCAGAGACGTTGAGCCGATTCAGTATAATGAGAAGTGACAAAGGACGATCCTGCCGTGCCGACACTAATCCCCATGACTCAAACAGAATATGAAGCCTTCCTCGCCCGCCTCATTCCCGAATACGCGGCGGATAATGTCAGAGCCGGATATTGGGACCCGTCCGAGGCGTTGGAGAAATCGCGTAAGCAAACCGAGGAACTTTTGCCGCAGGGACTGCAGACCAGGGATCACTATCTTTACACGTTATACGAGGGCGACGAAGCCGTCGGTTCGATCTGGCTGCGCGCTGAAATGGATCGTCCTGGGAAAAGCGGTTTTATCTTCGATGTGCGAATTGATGAAAAGTTCCGCGGCAAGGGATACGGCAGACAGATTATGTTATTGATCGAAGAAAAGGCGCGCGGGCTGGGCCTGCGGTCCCTTGGGTTGCATGTCTTCGCGTCAAACAGGGCGGCGCGGAACTTATATGAAAGCATGGGGTATGAAGTGTCAAGTTTGAATATGATCAAGAATTTGGAGAGATGAATCTTCTTCCGGCTCAATCTCCCTGTCCGCCCGCTGGTACTATGGTAAGGTACGCTAAATGAACCTCCCAATTTATCATCAGGACATTCCAAATAAAAAGGAGAGAGAATGTTCGGACGAAAAGTTGAGAAGGATCCACAGAAGGCTTTAGATCAGGCGAACAAGATGTTGAACAACCCGTTGATGAAGGGCCTCAACAAGGTGGTCATGGGACAGGATTTTGTTGACCAAACCAACAACGCACTGGCTCAGGCGCAAAACGCAATTGATATGCAAAAGCAGTTTCAGAACCCGGAAGGCATGGAAGCGACAGCCGTAGTGACAGCCATTCAGGATACCGGCAAGACGATCAACGACAATCCGGTTGTTGTCTTGACGCTGACGATCAATGCCGCGTATGGCGGCGCCATCCCCAACGTGGCCGGCGAGACCATCGTTTCGAGACTTGCCATACCGCGCGTGGGCGATACGATCAAAATCAAATACAATCCCGCCAACCCCATGCAGTTTAGTGTGGTTTCCTGATTTGCTTTTGGCAACCGATCGGGCGAACAAAAAGAGCGGTACAAGATGTATCGCTCTTTTTGTATTTCTTCCCTACTTCAGCTTTTCCAATTCGGTTACCAGCTGGTCAATTACATCAAACCCGCCCTGCCAGAATTTTGCCGAGCGGATATCAACGCCCGCGTCCGTTAAAATTTTTGCAGGCGCCTCCGATCCGCCGGTGGACAAAATCTTCAGATATTTTGGTTTGAACGAATCCCCTTCGATTTTGTATTGCTGATAAAGCGAAAGCACCAGCAATTGTCCGAACGCATAGGCGTACACATAAAACGGCGTGTGATAGATGTGCGGAATGGAAACCCATTCCCATTTGAACTCGCCGCTCAGTTCGAGAGAATCGCCAAATTGCTCCTTGAGATTTTCAAAATACGCGGCGGAGATTTCATCCACCGAGGCGTTTTTCAAAATCATTTCATGCGCCTGTTTCTCGAACAACGCAAAGAATGACTGGCGCATGATCGTGGCATAGGCGTCGTCCACCTGTTTGAAAAGCAGGTCGCGGCGCACCGCCTCGTCCGTTTCCTCGGCCAGCAATTTATCGGTCAGCATCATTTCGCCGAAGGTGGACGCGGTTTCCGCCAGCGGCAGTGACGCGTGGAATGTGAACGCGGTGTGATGTTCGGCCAGCATCGAGTGAATGGCGTGACCCAGTTCGTGCGCCATCACGGCCGCGTCGCGGGCGCGGCCCTGATAATTCAACAGAACAAACGGAGTCATCTCCGGCGTGACCGACCAGCAAAACGCGCCGCTGTCCTTTCCCTTGCGAATTTCGCCATCCAGATGATTCGAATCGAAGACGCGTTGCGCCAGTTCCGCCAGTTTTGGATCGAAGGCGCGAAAAGAATCAAAAACCATCTGCGCGGCCTTGCCGAACTCAAATTGTTTTTGCGATTTGCTGACCGGCGCGTAAATATCGTAGCGGCGCAATCTTTCCATGCCAAGCAATTTTGCCTTCAGCCGGAAATACCGCTGGAAAATTTTTGTGTTATTCCGCGCCGCATCCAACAAAACCTCCACAGCCTCATCGGGAATATCATTGCCCAAATTCCGCGCCGCGATGGCGCTGGGAAATTTCCGCAAGGACAAATTTTCATTGTGCCAGTCGCGGACAATCGTTTGATAAATCTGGCCGAGGATCAAGCCGTCCGCGCCAAAGACACGGAATTGTTCCTGATACGAACGGGCGCGCAAATCCGGGTCCGGGCTGTAGCGATAACCTGATAATTCGCCGTGCGTCAATTCCCTGGTTTTGCCGTCCACTTCGAGTTTGTAAACATATCGGTTGACGATCGAATCGTACAACGTGTTGAGCGCGCTCACGCCCGTCACATTTTTGAGATTGACGATCTTCTCCTCCGCCTCGCTCAGCGTGTACGGTTTGAAATGTCGAATCCGTTCGAGATAATAACGATAATCGCCGGAGGCGTTCATCAGACGTTGGGCATTCGCCTCATCCAGATCTTTCCACCATAAATCAAAAAACAATGTACGGTTTTGGATTTCAGCCGAAAACTGTTCGATGCGCGCCAGCAGAGTTTGCGCGGCCTGATCCTGCGTGTTGGCCGCGAAAGAAAGACCGGCGAAGGCGTATACCCTGCTCAGGGTGCGGCGGATCGTCTCAGAAGCGCGCACCACCTCGACGAATTGTTCCGCATCCATCCCGGACTTCAATCTGCCGCGCACGCCCTCGAAGCTGGTTACCTGCTCCTCGACTTGTTCGAACGCCGACGCAAGCTCCGGGCTGTCGAAGGCGGGAAAGAGGTCGGCAAGATTCCATTTCGTTTGAATATAGGTCATAATCTCTCCGTGGTCAGATTTGAGGGATTGCGTTTTCCATGTCAGGCATGCTCCTACGTTAACTCACCTTACGCGGTAGCATGAGCTTTATCTCGTATTTTCAGGCGGCATGAATGTTGTCCTGCGAGGGAACTGCGTAACATCAGAGGTTAAAGCGGATGTGCATAATATCCCCGTCTTTGACGAGGTATTCTTTTCCTTCCAGCCGCAACTTGCCTTTGACTTTGGCTTCGTTCATTCCGCCCAGCGAAATCAAATCCTCATAAGAGACGACTTCGGCGCGCACAAAGCCGCGCTGTAAATCGGTATGAATTTCGCCCGCCGCCTCGACTGCGGTTGCGCCGCGGCGCGTCGTCCAGGCGCGGACTTCATCTTCGCCGACGGTGAAGAAAGATTGCAACTTTAATAAATCATACGAAAGCCTGATCATTTTGCTCAAACCGAGTTCTTCGATGCCGTATTCCTGCATAAAAACGGCCGCGTCTTCCGGATTGAGCTGTGCGATCTCCATTTCGAGTTTTCCCATCAAAGCCACGCAGGGATGATCCAGTTCGATGGAAGGCGTTTTCTGTCCTTCGCCGAGATTGAATACCGTGAGAATCGGTTTGCGAGTCAACAAACCATAGGAGGCCAGTTCTTTTTGTTCCTCCGCGTTGAACTCCATCACGCGCAGGGGCTTGTTTTCTGAAAGCGCTTTGTTCAGCCGCTCGAACAATTCGGTCTGGCGGGCATTGATGGTTTTGTCCGTGCCGCCTTTTCGGCGCTCCTCGTTGAGGCGCTCCAGCTTGCGTTCGACCGCAATCAAATCGTTGAGCAGGAGTTCGCTTAGCATCGCTTCGACATCGCGTTGGGGGTCCACGCTTCCGGATGGATGCGGCACGTTCGCGTCGTCAAAGGCGCGGACGACGAGGATGAAACCGTCCATTTGCGCGAGTTGATTCAGCAGTTGGCCGGAGATTCCGCTTTTGGCCGCGCCGCCTTCGAGTCCCGCGATATCTGCATAAGTCACCTTGGCGTAGATCGTTTTCCTCGGTTTGAACATGGCCGAGAGCCTGTCCACGCGCGGGTCGGGGACATCCACCACGGCCGTATGAACTTCGATGCGTCCCGCGCTGGCGGTCGTCGGCGTATTGCCGCGCGTCAGCGCATTGAAGATGGTTGTTTTTCCTGATTGGGGTAATCCGATGATTCCAAGTTTCATCTTGACCTTGTCCGTGGGGTTGGTTTATACTTTGGTCGAGCCGAAGTGGCGGAACAGGCAGACGCGCACGACTCAAAATCGTGTTCCTTCGGGATTGTGGGTTCGATTCCCACCTTCGGCATTCGATTTTGGTAAGTGGAAAACCATTATATCATTCCAGCGCGGGCACTCGCCCGCTTTGGTTTCAACGCGAGAGTGCCTTTATGCTCTCGCGTTTTGGTTCCCTCGATTCTTCCTTCGGATTGAGGGGAAGGATTGAAGGTGAGAGGAGAAAGCATGAGGCCGTCTTGGGTGTTCCTGTTATTGGATGTATTATTATTTCTGTTTTATCCGGTGCTTTACGTCGCCAATAAGATCCGCCGCGTTATACAACTGCGCCGACAGTAATATCCCTTCCCACCTGGAGGTTCCTCGATGCCGACAATGAACGAGATTTTAGCAGTGATCATGGGGGGCGGGCGCGGTGCGCGCCTGTATCCACTGACGTGGATGCGTTCGAAACCGGCGGTGCCCATTGCGGGAAAATACCGCCTGATTGATATTCCCATCAGCAATTGCATCAACTCGGGGATTTATCGCATCGCGGTCCTGACGCAATTCAATTCCGTCTCCCTGCATCGTCACATCTCGCAGGCTTACCGCTTCGACGCGTTTCACACCGGCTGGGTGCAGATCTGGGCCGCCGAGCAAACGCCGGAATCTGCAGACTGGTATCAAGGCACGGCGGACGCGGTGCGTAAACAATTATTCGAGATTCAGGCAACCGGCGCCGAATATGTTTTGATCCTTGCCGGCGATCATTTGTATCGCATGGATTACGAAAAGATGGCGGAGTTCCACTGGCGGCAGGACGCCGATATAACGATTGCCGTTCAACCCGTCCCGCGCGAAGAAGCGCCGCGTTTCGGAATCTTAAAGCGCGAACCCAACTGCCGCATCACGGATTTTGTCGAGAAACCGAAAGAAAAATCGGTGCAGGATAAATTCGTCAGCCGCGAGGACGAGAAGCGTCCATTCCTCGGTTCGATGGGAATTTACATGTTCAAGACCAGGGTGCTGGTTGAGCTTCTGACGTACCACCGCCGCCACGATGATTTTGGCGGCGAGATCATTCCCGAGGCCATTCACTCTCATAATGTTTACGGCTTTGATTTCGACGGCTACTGGCGGGATATTGGGACGATCCGTTCGTTCTATGAAACCAATTTGGAATTAACCCTGCCGGACTCGCCGTTCAATTTCTATGACCCGAAACTTCCGATCTACACTCACGGACGATTCCTGCCCGGAAGCGTCGTGGTGGACAGCCACTTGACCGATGTTCTTTTGGCGGAAGGCTGCCGTATCCAAAAAGCCGAGATCACGCATTCGGTGGTCGGTATCCGCAGTCAAGTCGCGGCAGGAACGCGCATCCGGGATTCGATTTTGATGGGCTCGGATTATTACTCCGAGGAGATTGGCGTGGGTGCGAATTGCGATATCCAAGGCGCCATCCTCGATAAAAATGTGCGAATTGGCGAAGGCGTCGTCATCCACCCCTTTCCGCGCAACACTGACCTCGATCGCAATAAATGGTTTGTCCGCGATGGAATCGTTGTTCTTCCCAAAGACGTGGAGATTCCCGCCGGTACGCACATTACGCCGGATAATAACAGCTGATGTTGCGCAGTTTTCCCGCAGGGCGGCGTTTTGCAAATTTACAAATTAATCTGACAATGGCGTAGCGCGAATTTTATCTCGCCTTTACGCGGATGTTCCAGATATGGGCTGCGACATGCCTCCCATTCGGGGACGATCTGTGGCGGCGCATAAGCCCATTTCTGGATTGTTGGAATAATGCGGAACCATGCAACATGCCGCCTGCAAATGCAAGATAAACCTCATGTTGCTGCACAATGCGTCACATCGGTTAATACACCTGTAATTCAAACTGTAACGGCTTTGTGGTTATAATCCTGCACGCTTGGCTATTTCAAAACTCAAGCAGGACGGTAACATGCAAGGCAGGTCATCCATCCTCGGATGGAGTATATTGGCGTTGTTCGTAATGACGCTGGCGGTCCTTCCGCCGGCCAAAAATTTTGCAGATTCTTCGAGCCGTGCGGCAGGCGGCGACGTTCATATTGCCTATCCGGCGTCCACTCATCTCTGCATGGACGGATGCCGCGAGCATCAAAACTGGATCGAGTTTTATCTGGCCCCGAACAGTTACGTTGACGATTCGCTGAAACTAAAGACCTCCGTTTTTCCGGCGCAGATTCTTACGTATGGGCTTTCGGGGTGGCTCTGCCCCCGGCAGGAAAGGCCCGGTTACGTCTGCTTCGATATCGGAATCAGTCACAGGCTCCTTTCAGGATTGACGGATTTTGGCTTGGTCTCCCTCGATCAATTGCGCGACACTCATAATTGGTGGCTCGAATATCGGCCGGCGAATTAACTGCATGTTCCAGAGAGACACATATCAAAGGTGTGGGTTTTTTGACTTGACATTCTGTTTTCAACCGAATAAACTCGTTGCTGGTTGGGGAGTAGCCGCCTGTACTCCCGCAGGATGGATCGTCGTCATGACATTGGCAGAAATGCTGCCATCGGCAATCCATGCGCTTTGAAGCGTTGGCAAGACCACCACGAACATCGTGGTGGTCTTTTTTTTTCTTCACAACCCGCATTCACTGGAGTAACTAATGCCTGCAGAACTCAAAACAAAAAAAAGTAATATCCCCGAACAAGAAGCATGGTGCGCGCTCGGCGTCAGGGAAACTCTGCGCCTCCTCGACGCGCATGCAGACGGTTTGACGTCGGAGGAGGCGGCGCGGCGCTTACATTATTATGGTCCCAACCAGCTGGCGGAGGCCAAACGTCCGGGCTTCCTGTCCATGGTGTGGGATCAATTGAACAGTTTTGTCGTCATTCTCTTAATCGTCTCCTCGCTTGTTTCTGCCCTGCTGGGCGAATGGGTGGACGCCGCCGCAATTTTGTCCATTGTTGTGCTGAATACGGTGCTGGGTATTTTTCAAGAGCGGCGCGCCGAGGAAGCGCTGGCGGCGTTGAAAAAATTGGCCGCGCCTGAAGCGCACGTCCTGCGCGATAAACGCCGCGTGACGATGCCCTCGCACGAGCTTGTGCCGGGCGATGTTGTGATTCTCGAAGCAGGCAATTATGTTCCGGCGGATTTGCGCCTGCTCGAAGCCGTCAATTTGCGAATTGAAGAGGCCTCACTGACCGGCGAATCGCTGCCGGTTGAAAAGAACGCGGCAAATGTGTTGAAGCCAAATACGCCGATTGGCGAGCGGAACAATATGGCTTTCATGGGCACCTTGGTTACATATGGACGCGGGCGCGGCATGGTCATCGGCACGGGCATGCATACGCAGTTGGGTTTGATCGCCGACATGCTTCAGAACGTAGAAGAGGAAGAAACGCCGCTTCAGCGCCGGCTCGATCAATTGGGGCAAACCTTGAGCGTCGGCGCGTTGATTTTGGTCGCAGTGGTTTTTATCACGGCGCTGAATGATTATGCCGGCCTCGGCGGGTTGTTCGTCAATCCATTTTCTTATTTAAAGGAAAACCTGAAGGCAATCACGGATGTTTTCATCATTGCCGTCAGCCTCGCCATTGCCGCGGTGCCGGAGGGACTTCCCGCGGTTGTAACGATCAGCCTCGCGCTTGGGATGCGCGAAATGATCCGGCGCCACACGCTCATCCGCAAGCTGGCTTCCGTTGAGACGCTTGGATCGGCGACTGTGATTTGTTCCGATAAAACCGGCACGCTGACTCAAAACGAAATGACGGTCACTCGTTTGTGGGTTGACGGGCGAAATGTCGAGGTCACTGGAAGCGGATATTCATCGCAAGGAGACTTTTTTGTAAACGGAAAAAAGATTCAAAAGTGGAACGATTACCGGGCAATCCGCACCGCGCTCTGGCTGGGCGTATTGAACAACGACGCGCAAATCGAACCGATCGAAGGCTCGAAACATACGTACCGTGTGGTTGGCGATCCAACGGAGGCCGCCCTGCTGGTGGCCGCCGTCAAAGCGGGCGAATCCAAATTGCCGGTCAGCCATGAACGTAGAGCCTATCCGCGCCTGGACGAGATTCCTTTTGACTCGGTTCGCAAGCGCATGGTGACGTTTCACCTGGTTGAGAATCCACAACCTGATGACTTCTCACATTATTACGATGACGCCATGCGAGGCAGACATGTGATCGCGGTCAAAGGCGCGCCGGAAGTTGTGCTTCCGCTGTGCAAATGGTATCAAACGATGGACGATAAAAAGCGCCGCCTGACAAAAGCCGTTCTGAAGAAAATAAATGAAGCCACTGATTCGATGACGGGAAACGCGCTGCGCGTGCTTGCATTGGCGTACCGCGACGTCAAAACAAAACGCGGAAAATTGAGCGCGCTCGAAGAGGATCTTGTCTTTGTCGGCCTGGTCGGGATGATTGATCCGCCGCGCGAGGAGATAAAACCTGCGCTCGAAAAAGCGCGTCATGCCGGAATACGGACTGTAATGATCACAGGCGATTATCCCAATACGGCGCGCGCCATCGCGCAGACAATCGGTTTGCTCAAGCCAGGACGCAAAGTCGCAACCGGCGCGGACCTCGACGCGATGAGCGACGACAAACTCAAACACGAAATCGAAGAGATCGACGTGTTTGCGCGCGTTTCGCCGGAACATAAACTTCGCATCGTTGACGCGTTGCAGGCAAACGGAGAAGTGGTCGCGATGACCGGCGACGGCGTCAACGACGCGCCGGCCATCAAACGCGCCGACATCGGCATTGCAATGGGAATCACCGGCACGGATGTTGTCAAAGAAACCGCCGACATGGTTCTCACCGATGACAACTATGCCAGCATTGTCGCCGCCGTGGAACAGGGACGCGTGATCTACGCCAACATCCGCAAATTTGTGTTCTTTCTGCTTTCCTCGAATGTGGCCGAGATCATGGTTATCTTTCTCGCTACGCTGGCGGGATTGCCCACGCCGTTGACCGCGATTCAACTGCTTTGGTTGAACCTCATTACCGACGGCGCGCCCGCGCTGGCGTTGGCGATGGAAAAGGGCGATCCCGACATTATGTCACGCAAGCCGCGCGCCAAAAAAGAACCCATCATCAACCAGACGATGGGACTTGGCATCGTCATTCAAACCATCGCTCAGACCAGCGCGGTTCTCCTTGCGTTTGGACTTGGCTTGATCTGGCATCTTCAGGCGGGGGCGGCGATGCCGCCTGGAACGAATCCGCTGGTTTATATTCTCCAACACGATTGGCGCGGAGCCGACGTTCAAACCGCGGAGACGATGGCTTTCATTACGCTCTCGTTGTGTGAACTTTTCCGCGCATACACGGTCCGCTCGGAGCGCGCCTCGCTTTTTCAGATTGGAATCTTCTCCAACCGTTACATGCAATGGGCGGTAGGCTCTTCCATCGCGCTGTTGTTCGCTGTCTGCACTGTTCCATTTTTGCAAACCGTCTTCAACACGCATTTTATGTCTGCGCGCGAATGGGCTGTGGTTTTGGGATTTTCGTTGATACCCGCCGTCACGGAAGAGATCACCAAATTCTTCCTGCGAATGAAGGGGAAATAAGAAAACGCAAAAC
This sequence comes from Anaerolineales bacterium, assembly GCA_042408355.1. Taxonomy (GTDB): domain Bacteria; phylum Chloroflexota; class Anaerolineae; order Anaerolineales; family Villigracilaceae; genus Fen-1038. The sequence continues at coordinate 60,777 of JBHORD010000165.1, read as the reverse complement.
AAAAACGGCAGACGCGTTTTACGATTTGCCGAACGCAAACGTTTTGCGGTGAACGGCTGACATTCCCAATCGCTTCAACGCGAGACGATGGGCCGGCGTGCCGTACCCTTTATGTTTTCCAAGCCCGTAGCCCGGATGCAGCGAATCCAGGCCGCGCATTAATTCATCCCGCGCGGTCTTCGCCAGCACGGAGGCGGCCGCGATGCTCAGGCATAACGCGTCGCCTTTGACCAGCGCGGTTTGGGAAATATCGAGTTCGGGAAGTTCCAGACGGAAATCGGTAAGAAGGTAAGCAGGGACAAGGGATAAAGATTCGAGGGCGCGTAGCGCGGCGAATCGCGTTGCCGCGACAATGCCGAGCAAATCAATTTCCTCGGGCGAGGCGAATCCCACGCCCCATGTCAGCGCGGCTTCCTTGATGCGCGGCGCGGCGGATTCACGCTCCAGCGGAGTCATCTGCTTGGAATCGCGCACGCCGCTCAAGGTCAGGGAAAGATTCGAGTCGTTTGGGAGGATGACCGCGCCGACGGCCACCGGTCCCGCCAATGCGCCGCGCCCGGCTTCGTCCAATCCTGCGACAAAACGGATTCCGCTTTCCCAAAGCGCCCGTTCAAATTGTAGATTCGGATGATTTCGCATCGTCGTAGAGTCCCTGCCGCGCGTTGGCGTGAATGCGAAAAATATCGCGGATCATTTGCAGGGCATCGCTCAAGGCGTTGACCTTGCTTTCCGCCTGATAATACCAATCAATCGGAATTTCGATCACGCGGTAACCGCGCCGCCGCGCGATAAAAAGCAGTTCGATGTCGAACGACCAGCCCATCAGGGTCTGCCGCCGAAAGAGATCCTCCGCAACCGGCGCGCGGAAACATTTGAAGCCGCATTGCGTATCCTGCAGTCCGGGAAGAATCAACCAGCGAATGATCAGATTGATGAAGCGCCCGCCCAGGTGACGATAGCGCGGCTCGTTGTAACGCGTCGCCCCCGGGGCCTCGCGCGAGGCAATGGCAATATCGAAAGCGGCGGAGGCGGCCGGAAAAAATTTGTTGATTTCTTCCACCGGCATGGAGAGATCGGCGTCGCACATGAAGCGGTATTCGCCGCGCGCTTCGAGCATTCCGCGCCGGACAGCCAGACCTTTGCCGCGTCCTTCTTCGCGGATCACACGCAGTGTGTTGTGCAGTCTGGCATAATCCTGCGCGAGTTGCAATGTGCGATCGGTGCTTCCGTTTTCAACGACCAGCACTTCGGCGGCATAGTCCTGTTGCGCAAGAAAAGCGAAGACCTGCTCCAGGGTTCGGGGCAGACGATGCTCTTCGTTGTGTGCAGGAATAACAATTGAAAGATAAGGAGAAGACAAGACGGCTAACGATTGGCAAAGAAGATGAAATATCCAAACCCGGCAATCACGCAGCATTCGATCACGATCATTGCCCCCAAAACGGCCCACTGCATCACGCTCAAGCCCTGACGTTTGGCAGGCTGCGGCAGAGCGCGGGAGGGACTCGTCTCGCGCAGTTTCTGCGGAACGCTGTTCTGCGCGGGCGCGGCCGTTTCATCCAAAGCAAAACTCAAATCATTTGGATCAAAAGGCTGGGCTTCCTGTGAGGCTTTGAAAATGGCCTGCGCGCGTGATGGCTGTTGCTGAGGGGCATGGGCTTGTGAGGCCGGCGCGGGCATGGCAGGCTGTGGTTCGGTTTTGGGACGCGGATTCACGATGCGGTCTGCCAGATCATAAACAAGATCAGACCTCATGACGGGCCGCGCCTGCAACAACGACGCCGCAAATTGTTTGACGGCGTCGCTCATCACCACGCGCACCAGCGGGCGATTCGATTCGATGTGCATTGCAGGACTTGACGCAATCAGGACCGGTTCGATGGGCGCAGGCAGGGTGATGCCTTGCTGATCCAAATATTTTTGTAATACTTTGGCTAATTGAGCCGCGCGAGTCATGAGGTTGACGGGAGCCGGGGTAAACCGTCCATTGCTGCTTGTGCCCCATTGGTCTCCTCTGGCTTCATACACGCCGGTGAGATGAGTCACATAGATCACGTATACACCGGACAAGCCCACCAGAATAATCGGTATGACAATCTCAGTGCCGGGCAATGTCAGGTTGCGGATGAGAACAAATCCTTTTTCAATGGCGCGGTCAAGCTGGGCGATGATTCCTTTCTGGGCTTCCAGCTCGGAATACCAGGAGAATCCATATTGCAGCGTACCCTGCAAACGCTGCAGAAGTCCAATCTGGCCTTTCTCGTCTTGAAGCGGGGTCTTGTCAATAATTCTCATAACGGGTTCCGATCCGAAGTCCAGAGCAGGAAAGGCGGTTAGAAAGCAGGCACACCTTCCAATTCGTCGTGGTCCGCCTGCGCCAAAGTCGTCACCGCTAATTTATCGTCCGCACCAACCAGCCTCACCGGCTTGCCAACATCGAAGGTGCTGGCCCAAAATTCCTTGCGCTGGCCGGTCACAAAACGTTTGCCTTGTTTGAGACGTTCCATCAAAGTCTTCCGGTCGAGCAAGACACAATCCGAAAAAGTTGCGCCGCGTCTTTCATAAGCGCGTACCACCTCAATTTTTCCGCCTTTGTAGCGGACTGCTTCGATTACTCCATCGAACTTTGCCATAAACCCTCCATATTTATTTTAACACACCGCTTAATAAAACCACAGAGAGACAGAGAACGCTTAGACTTTTCTAAATCTTCGTGAACTCTGTGTCTCTGTGGTTGGACCTTGGTCGGGGTGCCGGGATTTGAACCCGGGACCTCTTGCTCCCAAAGCAAGCGCGCTACCAACTGCGCTACACCCCGCGGCCTGGCGCTGTTCTGTGCGCCGGGCACGGCGAGTATAATGCGAAGGATTATCCCCCGTCAAGCACAGGGCTTTTGATGACTTATCTTCGCATGATTTTAATCCTTTCGTTCCTGCCCGGACTTTCAGCCTGCTCGCCGTTAAACCGGCCGACCTCAACGCCGGCAGATTTTCCATCGCCCGCGGCCATCGCGCCGTCTGCCACACTGACCGTCATTCCAACCGCCACGCCGTTGACCTGTCTCTCGCAGCCCGGCCGCGTGGACAGCGGCGAGCTTGACTCGACCAAGCCTCCGCAATTATTTCTGATTTATCTGCCGCCCTGCTACGACCAGAATATCAGTGAGCGTTATCCCGTTGTATATTTGCTTCACGGTCAAACATACGATGACGACGAATGGATTCGCCTCGGCGCGCCGTCCGCCGCGGACGCTTTGATTCATTCCGGCAAAGCGCCGCCGTTCATCATTGTCTTTCCCGATGACCGCTACTGGAATCTTCCTCCGGGGCCCGGCTTTGGCGACCGGCTGATCAACCTGATCATTCCATATGTTGACCAGCACTATCGCACCCTCGCCGATCGTGCCCATCGCGCCTTGGGCGGTCTGTCGCGCGGCGGCGGCTGGACCATCGAATTGGGTTTGAAACATTACGATATGTTCGGCGCCCTGGGAATGCATTCGCCGGCCATCTTTGTGACAGACGCGCCTTACCTCGAAGACTGGATTCGCATGGTCCCGTCCAATTCATGGCCGCGCATTTGGATGGACGCAGGCGATCAGGATAAAGAATTGGGAACCATCATGCAATTTGAAAGCCTGTTGAGCGATTATCAGATTCCGCATGAGTGGCATTTATATACCGGCGACCATAGCGAAAACTACTGGCACGCACATGTTGAAGAATATTTGCAATGGTATGCCGAAGGCTGGAGCGCGGAAAGCCCCACGCCTCAACCTTAAACCTTCAACTTTCAACTGATATAATTTTGTCATGGCTCTTACCGAAAAAGAAGTCGAACATATCGCCAGATTGGCGCGGCTCGAATTGACCGGGGAACAGAAAGAACTCTACCGTGAACAGCTTTCTGCGATTCTGGAGTACATCGAAAAACTGCGCGAACTGGATACAAAGGATGTCCCCCCGACTGCCGGCGGCGGATTGACTCAAATGATCCCGCGCGGGGACGAATCGCGTCCGGGTTTGCCCAAAGAGGCGTTGTTCAAGAACGCGCCCAGCGTCGAGGACGATCAATTTAAAATTCCGCCGGTGTTTGAATAGCGAACCACGAACCGCCGTAATCTGTGGCCCAAGTTATGACTGACCTGACTGATCTCACTCTCACTGAAATGCAAGCCGGCTTGAACAAAGGCGAATTTTCTAGCCGGGAACTTGTGCAGGCCGCGCTGGATCGTTTATCGCAAGTGGAACCAGCATTGCACGCCTTTCTTTACATTGCCGGCGAACAGGCGCTTGCAGATGCAGATGAAGCGGATAAGAAACGTAAATCTGAAGGAAAGACCGGTCAGCCGCCCCTGCTCGGCATTCCCATCGCGATCAAAGATGTGTTGACGGTTGAAGGTTTACCTTGCACGGCCGGCTCGAAAATTCTCGAGGGCTATGTGCCTCCCTTCACCGCCACATCCGTTAAAAGATTGAAGGATGCCGGCGCAATCATCGTTGGAAAAACCAATAACGATGAGTTTGCGATGGGATCGTCCACCGAACACTCAGCGTACGGTTATACACACAATCCCTGGGATTTGAGGCGCGTCCCCGGCGGCTCATCGGGCGGAAGCGCGGCGGCTGTCGCCGCGCGCTGTGTTCCCGCCGCGCTCGGCACAGACACCGGCGGCAGCGTCCGCCAGCCCGCCTCGTTGTGCGGCGTCACCGGACTCAAAACAACATACGGACGCGTCTCACGTTACGGTTTGATCGCGTTTGGCTCATCGCTCGATACGGTCGGCGCGTTTGGCCGAAGCGCGCAGGACGTGGCGCACATTTTTTCGGCGATGGCGGGGCGCGATGAATTGGACGCGACATCCGCAGACATGCCGGTTCCGGAAATCAATTTTGACGGCGATGCGTTGCGCGGATTAAAGATCGGCGTGCCGAGAGAATATTTTATTCGCGGCATCCAGCCCGACGTCGAGGAAAAGACGCGGATAGCCATCCAACAATTGAGAGAGCTCGGCGCGGAAATTCGTGAGATCAGCCTGCCGCATACCGAATATGCGCTGCCGGTTTATTACATCATCGCGCCCGCCGAGGCGTCCGCAAATCTGGCGCGCTTTGACGGTATCCGCTATGGCCCGCGCGTCGATGCGGATAATTTATGGGATGTCTACTTCAAGACACGCGGACAAAAATTCGGTCCCGAAGTGACGCGCAGAATCATGATCGGGACGTACGCGCTTTCTGCCGGATATTACGACGCCTATTACGGACAGGCGCAGAAAGTCCGTACGCTTATCAAACGGGATTTTGAAGCGGCGTTCCGCGACGTGGATTTGATCGCCGCCCCGACCGCGCCCGAGACCGCGTTCAAGATCGGCGAACATGTGAACGATCCGCTGGCGATGTATTTGGAAGATGTGTTCACCTTGCCGGCAAGCCTGGCGGGCGTGCCGGGCATTTCATTCAACTGCGGCTTTGATAAAAATCATCTGCCCATTGGACTGCAATTGATTGCCCCGCACTTCCGCGAGGATTTGTTATTGCAGGTTACGCACGCGTATCAGCAGGTCACGGATTGGCATAAACAGGCGCCAGGTTTTTAACCAAAGCACACAAATTTTTTCCTTCGCGCCTTTGTGTCCTTTGTGTTTGGAGAAGAGGAATTATGAATATCTTTATCACCGGCGGGGCGGGATACATTGGCTCTGCAACCGCTGAAGCCTTGATCAAAGCGGGACATTCCGTCACGGTTTATGATTCGCTCGTTACGGGTCATCGTGCGGCGGTGCCGGACGGCGCAAAGTTCATCCATGCCTCGTTGGACGATTCACACGCGCTGGTTGAAGCGCTGACTACGCAAAAGTTCGACGCGGTCATGCACTTTGCGGCGTTCATCGAGGCGGGCGAGTCGATGAAGGAACCGGGGCGGTTTTATCACAACAATTTGATGAACTCGTTAAGATTGATCGAGGCCTGCAAAAACGCAGGCATAGAACGATTTGTGTTATCGTCCACCGCCGCCGTTTATCAATCCAGCGACCAGCCGCTGACCGAAGAATCGCCGCTCGGCCCCACGAACGTTTACGGCCATACCAAGTTAATGGTCGAGCAGGCGTTGGATTGGTATCGTCAAATTCACGGATTGCATTTTGCCGCGCTGCGATATTTCAATGCCTGCGGCGCATTGCCCGGGCGCGGCGAAGCGCACCGGCCCGAGTCGCACTTGATTCCGCGTGTTCTTAAAGTCGCATTGGGACAGTCCGATGCGGCTATGATTTATGGCACGGATTATCCGACGCCGGACGGCACGTGCATCCGCGATTACATTCACATCGCGGATCTGGTGTCCGCGCATTTGCTGGCTCTCGATGCATTGGAAAAAAGCGACAGGCTGATCTACAACCTCGGAAGCGGAAGCGGCTATTCGGTCCGCGAGGTGATCGAGACGGCGCGCAAAGTCACGGGTCACGCCATCCCCGCCATCGAGTCCCCGCGCAGAACCGGCGATCCGGCGCGCCTGATTGCCTCGTCGGCTAAAATCCGCCGCGAGCTTGGATGGACTCCGCAGCACGAAAATCTGCACGATATCATTTCGAGCGCCTGGGAGTGGCACAGGGCGCATCCGAAGGGATATGAAGAATGAACGTCCTCACTTTCACTGTTGTTTTGATCGGCTGGGTTTTTTCATTGTGTCTGCATGAATTCTCGCACGCGCTCGTTGCCTATTTCGGCGGCGATACAACTGTAAAAGACAAAGGCTATCTCACATTCAATCCGCTCAAATATACTCATCCGGTTTATTCGCTGCTCCTGCCATTGTTATTTCTTGTGCTTGGCGGAATCGGTTTGCCGGGAGGCGCAGTCTACATTGAAACGTGGCGATTAAGAAGCCGCGGGTGGAAAAGCGCGGTCTCACTAGCGGGACCGACCGCCAATTTGATTCTCGCCATCGTCCTCGCCATCATTTTGCGCTTCGCTCCCCTGACCAATCACGGAGTCTGGCCCGGGCTGGCTTTTCTCGCCTTTTTGCAAATCTCCGCTGTGATCTTGAATCTGATTCCGCTTCCGCCCTTCGACGGCTACGGCGTGATCGAACCCTTCCTGGACAGCGAACTTCAAGCGCGTATGGCGGAGACGCGCGGCATGTTGGTCTGGATCGTTTTTCTTCTATTGTGGTATGTGCCCATCATCGGAAATTCATTCTGGGGGTTTATCAGTTTGGTTGCAGAACTGATCGGCATTCCGCTTGATTTGGCTTCCATGGGACTCACGCTTTTCCAATTCTGGAGATGATGCGACCCTCCCGTCAATTGGCGGGAGGGTCGTTTTATGGGGGAGTTGTTTGTGATATTCTTTACAAATAAGACAAAGTTGGTTATAATAGTAGTGAACAAAATCACAATTTGGACAATCTCAGAAAAGAGTCAAAATGCCGCCACAGAAACTTCCCCATGTTGTCATCCTCGGCGCGGGCTTCGGCGGGATGGAATCAGCCAAGCGGCTGGCAAACGCGCCTGTCAACATTACGTTGATTGACAGACAAAATTATCATTTGTTTCAGCCATTGCTCTATCAAGTCGCCATCGCGGGACTTGTCCCTTCGCAAATTGCATATCCGGTGAGGACGATCTTCAGACGCCAGAAGAATTTGAATTTTCAAATGGGTGAAGTCACCGGCATTGACTTTGAGGCGCGTTTTGTCAAGATGGACGGCTCGGTGATCGCCTACGATTATTTGATTCTTGCTGTCGGCGGTCAGACGAATTTCTTTGGTTTGCAATCTGTGGAACGCGGCTCTTTTCAATTGAAAAATATCGAAAGCGCGATTGCAACACGCAATCATCTGCTGGAAATGTTCGAGCGCGCCAGCCGTGAAGCGGATGCCGATAAACGCCGCGCATTATTGACCTTTGTCGTTGTCGGCGCTGGACCGACCGGCGTGGAAACTGCCGGCGCGTTGGCCGAATTGATTTTGCATGTGCTGGCGAAGGATTATCCGCAGATGGATTTGCGGGAGGCGCGCGTGCTTCTTTTGGAAGCCGGACCAAATGTAATGCCGAGTTATCCTGATGAACTCCGCAAAGCAACGCGCGACCTTTTGATCAAGAAACATGTGGAAGTGATGGTCAACGCCAGGCTCACGGACTATAACGGCGAACGGATCACATTAAGCGACGGGAAGCAGATTGCCTCTCACACGTTGATTTGGACGGCGGGCGTACGCGCGGCGGAACTTGTGGATCAACTCGGAGTCCGGCAAGCCGCCTCCGGTCGAGTCGTGACCGAAGCGACTCTGCAATTGCCAAATCATCCCGAAGTTTTCGTCATCGGCGACGCGGCTTATTTTGTCAATGGGAACGGTCAGCCTTTGCCCATGCTGGCGACGGTCGCGCAACAACAGGCAAAAGCCGCAGTGGAAAACATTCGAAGAATGTTGAAAGGTGAACAGCCCAAGCCGTTCCATTATAAAGATCCCGGCTTGCTGGCAACGATCGGACGCAACGCGGCGGTGGCGCGCATCTGGGGATTATCGTTCAGCGGATTCATCGCGTGGGCGATCTGGGTCGCGCTTCATATCTATCGCCTGATCGGATTCCGCAACCGATTGGTTGTGTTGATCAATTGGGCGTGGGATTATTTCTTCTATGAAAGTCAGGTGCGATTGATCACGAAAGAGTAGGGATGCCGCGTTGTTGTGCCCTCACGGAATCGTTTCCCTGTAAACCACTGGCTCTTACGATTATCCAAGTCTTGCTTTCATGGCGCGGTCATAATTTCAAACGCGTTCGGCTTGAACGTTCGCGTTAGCCCTTATCTACTTGTAAATGAAAATGATGCATAAAGCGGTGAATCAGGGGCGCGGCCAGCACGCCAATTGCCGCCAGCAAGACAACGCCCGAATAAAGCGCATAAAATGAGGCAAATATTTTCCCCGCCGTTGTATGCAATGTATCCACCGGCCCCATGCCGCCGAGAATCATCGAAGCGTTCAAAAGCGAATCGATCCACGACAATCCTTCGAGAAAATGATAACCCAACACGCCAATGCCAAGTGAGATCAAAACGATTCCCGCCGCGATTGTCGCGTTGCGCGCCAGACGTTGTACGAAAACCTTTCGACTGGCAAGCGGCTGCTTGAAATGTTCGTACACTTTAGACTCCTTCGTATTTCAAATTCCAGTCCCAAAACCAATATGCCAGACCTTTATACTCGCCCCATTTTTCGAATTTCTTTTCAACCTGTTTCGGCGTCACCGGCCTGCCGCGGTACCATTCGTGCGAGACGACTTTCAGCGCCCACGAGTCAATCGGGATGAAATCGGATCGCCCCAAAATCATCAGCAGGTTCGCCGCCGCATACGGCCCGACGCCGCGAATATTCATCAATTCTTTGCGGAGTTCGAGCGTGGGCAACGTTGATGTCTTGTAGGATTCAATATCCAATTTGCCGGATGCCACGCGGACAGCCAATTCGTGAATCGCTGGGGCGCGGTATCCGACGCGTACCGCTTCTTTCAGGACCTCGGGGCTGGACGCGGCGATTCTATCAGGCGTGGGAAAAGCTTTTTTATCGGATTCCGCTAACGCGTCCCCGAACGAGGCGATGAGATTGAGATTCATCCGTTTGGTGGCGGCCCATAATGTATTCGTGGTCAGGATCGTTTTTAAAACATCCTCGAAAAATGTCGGCGAACGAAGCACGCGGCCGCGTGCGAATCTTTCGGCGTGACGGAGTTTCGGTTCTTTGCGCGCCGCTTTGTAGAATGAAGAAAAATCCTGATCGAGTCCCAGCATCCATGTGACTTTCTCTTTGACTTCATTTTGCTCGGCTTTGCCAAGCCTGCCTTTGATGCCCACCGTTACGTTTTTCGAATCGCCGCTCATTTGATATTGAACGACGCGGCCGTTGGCAAGGCGGTCCGTATAGAAAAGAATTTTCGCGCCCTCCTCGAATTGAAAGGGAGCCAGTTGAAGCCATCCATGCGATTGAACAACGGATAGAAAATTGAAAGGGGAACGGGCGGTCAAAGTCAGGTTCATGGCGTCTCCGTACCGCCCAATCTTAGCACAGATGTGCGGCGGCTCAAACGCGTTTGTTTTGCAGCAGCCATAATGAAATACTCTGCATGGCAAGCACAACAAGAACGGCTGTTGTAAAGGCAATCGCGATTCCCGCGCTTTCAATCAGCACGGCAATCGTAAAGAAGAAACTGGCAAATGAAAATAGTCCCATCAATAAGCCGCGTAAAACGCTGACGGCCGCGTTCGGGCCATGCTGATGATGAGCGAAGGCGGCCAGCGTCGCGGTGAAAAGCGGAAATGGCGCGATCAATCCAGTCAGGCGGGGCCCGAGGTTGGGAGCAATGGCGGTGAGAAGCACGACGAAAACCGTCGCGATGATCATGCGCATCGGAATATCCCAGCGCGAGGGAATGCTTTCTTCGACAGGCGCGGGCCTGGATTCTTTGGGAAGCAGTCGCAGTGTAACAATAAAAGAAAGCAGTACAGCCGCGTAAAGCGGCAGGAGCGAAAACGTGAATTGATTCAGTATGGATGTGACGACTGCAAAAGCCAGACATGCGGATGCCAGCGCCGCCCACCATTTCAAGCGCGGGGCAAGCCTTGCGTATGTGAGCGCGAAGGCCGCCTGCGAGAGCCCGCCCGCGACGGTGCCGGTGGCTGCCGTTGCCGCGAAGGATGCGCCGTGAGTCAACGCGAGAAAAAACGTGATCGGGCCAGTGGTCAGCGGCAAGGCAATAATCCAGCCGCTGATCGAATGTCCCCAGCGCCGGCCAGCCAGGCTGGCCGTTCCAATCAATGCGGGAGTGAGGATGACTTTGAGCAATAAACTATTCATGGGCGGATGGCGATTTTCTCCAATCTGGGGCGGGCCACGCGAAGGTAATCGCTGGACTTCATAAAGATGGATCGGTCGAGCCGGCCGGCATTGAAGACAACTTCTTCATTTTCAAAAATCAACGGATCAGCCAGGACGGCGAGCCGGTCGTTGAACGAAAAGGGCGGGATTGCGCCGATCACGCATTCCGTTAATTGCTCTGCTTTTTCGCGCGCAGCAAAGGCGGCGCTGTTCGCATCGAACAAAATTTTAATTCCCCTCAAATCCACATGGCAATCGCCGGGAACATTTGCCAGATAATATTGACTCTTCCTTTTCGCAAAGCGGACCTGCACTACAATGGATTTGATTGCCTGTTCGGGCCGGTTGCCGCGAATCCTGGCGATGAATTCGGTGCGGCCTTCCGGTTCGTGTTCCACGAGGCGATAGACTGTCCCTTCGCCATCCAGCAATGCGCGCAAGCGTTCATGTATGTCTGTCGATTCGACGCTCATAGTTTAATACCTTGTCAATGAATTTCTTGTTTTCGTGCAAAATTTTTACCGCGCAGGACGCGCAGGGGACATAAAGGTTTTCTATTGCGGTTGGATTCCTTTTGGATTCGGCCTGTCTGAGCGATGGGAGGGCGTTGTGTAAAACCGGGATCACAAGCGCCTTTACAGAACGCATATCCATCTTTTAGTCTTTCCAGGCAGTCAGATTTTCCAAAAATCAACTGCAACAAGTATATCGCTAAGCAGTCCGCTGATTTCCCGCATCCGTTATCACGGCGTCGTTGTGCAAATCTTTCGGCCTGGCGCCCTGAGTTGGATTAGCGTGAACATACGACAGAGTGACTGCACACTGCGGAGCAAATTCAAAAATCGTTTGCTTTAGCGCCCTTCAAAGGCGGTGTCAGGGCTCGGAAGAAGTCGGCGACGAGTCGGCGGGGTTGGAAAATGTATCGGCAGATTGCGGCGCAGACGTTGCAGATGGCCCAATATCAACCGGCGCGGCTGTGCATCTTCAATATTCGATTCATTCAGCGCGTTCAATTGTGCCAGAAAAGCCTGCCGCCGGGACAACAATTCTGGAGGATAGGCGCGTGGGGCCGCCTTCATGGCCTTCAGAAGTTTTACGATCTCATCATCCTGCGGCTCAGAACCTGGTTTCACAGGCTCACTTTTCTGTCATGCAGGACTTTCCGCAATTTGGCAATTGCCCGGCTCTGAATCACCTTAACGTTATCAAGCCCCTTGCCAAGGACCTCGGCGGTTTCAGGCAGACTCAGTCCTTCTACAAATCGCAGAATGATCACATTCCGTTGATCAGCCGTCAAATCGTTTTGGATGGCAAGCATTACCGCTTCGATCAACATTTGTTTTTCCAGACCGACGTGCAGGGATGGATGCCCGCGGCCGATGGCCGGCTCGATGTCCACAAGTTCGATGGGAGCCTCACGCTGTGAAAGCCGCGCCCTGTCCACCACAAGATGGTAAGTCATGCGATAAAGATACGACTGCAGATTTACAGTGGGGCCCTTGCCGGCCGCCAACTGCTCGAGAAATTTCGTGAAAACATCTCCAACCGTATTGTCGGCTTCGACGGGATTCCCGCACAACCGCAAAGCATAGTTATATAACTTGGGCGCGTATTCATTGAAGATTGCGACCAGCGCCTGCTTATCCAGCCCCCGGGCCGCCTTCAAGAGAGGCAGATCGGCTTTCACACCTTCAGCTAACATGCCAGCCTCAAACAACTGTCCATAAATGCGAAACGAAAGAAACGATATATTTATCTTAGCATAAAAACTTCGAGAAGCAAACAGCCCCGCCAATTGCTCAACTGCGCGTACCGAGCATGAACGGTATGGCTTTTCTCAAAGTAATACTGATCGCGCGGCGATTCCCCGCAATTCCTATCGCAGGGCTGAAAGCCGACTTGAACGACTTGAGGCGGGGCTTAAGTCCCTGCCGAAGCAGGCTCAACCAAGATGGGAGTAATCACCAGTGATAAGCCTTTTGAACCGCCAGGCCCGCGAGGATGCAAAGAAAATTCGTTAAACTTTGCGGTTAATTTTTTTTTCGTGTCATGCGGACACACCCGACGCTGAGAAAGCCCTGCTATGAACGTGAAATCCGTTGAGAGTTTACCGAAACAAGCAGTATAATGCCACCGTGCCCATCCTGGATGAACATACGTTTGAATTTTTCAGCCGCAGTCCCGAGCAGACGCGCCGTATTGGAATGCGCCTCGGCGGCTTGATTCGAGGCGGCGATTTGATCTGTCTTCAGGGCGATCTCGGCGCGGGCAAAACCACGCTTGTTCAGGGAATGGCGCAGGGCTGGGGTTCGCTTGACGGCGTCTCAAGTCCGACGTTTGTTTTAGTAAACGAATACAGACGCCCCGACGGCGCGATGCTTTTTCACATGGACGCCTACCGCCTCGAGTCCGGACCGGAAGCGGCGGAACTCGACCTCGACTCGATGCTGGCGGAAGGCGCGTTGATCATCGAATGGCCGGAGCGCGTTTCATCGGTCCTTCCTGTCGAGGCGCTGTGGATCAATCTGGATTACGTCGCCGACGAACAGCGCCAGATGCGGTTCAAAGCCAAAGGCCGCCGCTATGATCGCATGATCGCGGAATTACAGCAATCCTTGTTCGGAGTCTCATAATGCTCCTGGCTGTTGATACTTCCACCGCCCAAATTGGATTGGCACTGTTCGACGGTACGCAGGTCGTCGCCGAATCATCCTGGATCAGCCGCCAGCATCACACGGTCGAATTGGCGCCGGCGCTCGCGAATATGTTGAAGCATACCGGCGTAAAAATCAGCGATGTCCAGGCGCTGGGCGTTGCCATTGGCCCCGGTTCGTTTACCGCCCTGCGCGTCGGGTTGGCATTTGTCAAAGGTCTGGCGCTATCGAGAAAATTGCCGATTGCCGGAATCCCAACTCTGGACATCCTCGCCGCGGCACAGCCGGCTTCAGACATGCCGCTGGCGGCGGTTCTGCAAGCGGGCCGCGGCCGCATTGCGTTGGTCTGGTATAAAAAATCGTCGGAGAATCATAAATGGAAGTCCGACGGAGCGGCGCAGGTTACAAGTGTAGATGCACTGGCTGAGTCAATTGATCGGCCGACGCTGGTCGCGGGTGAACTGACCGCAGAAGAACGCCAGCGTTTGGCGCGCAAAAAAGTCAACGTTGTTTTGGCTCCGCCAGCTTTATGCGTTCGAAGACCGTCCATCCTCGCCGAACTGGCATGGGCGCGCTGGCAGGAAGGCAAAGCGGATGCACCCGCTTCGCTCGCGCCAATCTATTTGCAGGTGGGCGAACCTATTTAGGCATGAATGTGATCATCCGAAAGATGACGGCGGCGGATGTCCCTGCGGTCTCTGCAATTGACCGTATGTCGTTCACGCTTCCGTGGCCCGAAAGCGCCTTTCGCTATGAAGTGAGCGATAACCGCGCCGCGCGCTGTTTCGTCGGCGAAACGGAGGATAAGCGGATCGTGGCCGCGGTTGTCTCGTGGGTTATCATTGACGAACTTCACATCGCCACCATCGCCACTCACCCGGACTTTCGGCGGCGAGGCATCGGAAAGCGGATCTTGGCGGAAGCGCTTCAAGACGGCTACAAAGCCGGGGCGCGCCGCGCTTTTCTCGAAGTCCGCGAATCGAACGAGGCCGCGCAGGCCATGTATCGCAAATTTGGTTTTGAAGTTGTGGGCCGGCGTCCAAAATATTACAAGGATAACGGCGAGGATGCAATCCTGATGACGCTCGACCCTTTGGAGATGAAATGAACGCCGAAGAAATCTTAGCGCAGGTTGCAAAGGAAGTCGCGGTTTGTGAGAAGTGTGCGTTATATCATTCGCGCAAAAAGCCCGTGCCGGGCGAGGGACCAGCGAATGCGGAAATCATGTTAATTGGCGAAGGTCCCGGCTTTTATGAAAACGAACAGGGGCGTCCGTTCGTGGGCGCCTCGGGACAGTTCCTCGATCAATTGCTGGCGCAGGCCGGCCTCAAACGTTCCGACGTCTGGATCGGAAATGTGGTCAAATGCCGCCCGCCGGGAAATCGCGATCCCCTGCCGGAAGAACTGGCAACGTGCGATGAATATCTGGAGCGGCAAATCCAAGCCATCAACCCAAGCATCATCATCACGCTTGGACGTTATTCGATGGGCAAATTCATGCCGGGCGCGAAGATCAGCTCGGTGCATGGGCAAATGCGCAAAGTCGGCAACCGATACGTGATCGCCATGTTTCATCCCGCCGCGGCCTTGCATCAGGCTTCGCTCAAGCCGGCCATCCTGGCAGACTTTGCCAAATTGCCCGAATTGTTGGAGCAGGCGCGCAAGGGCCTGGGGCGGTCCGCTCCCGAAGCCGCGCGCGAGGAAAAGCCAAAGGACGAGCCGAAGCAATTGAGTTTGTTTTGACGATGCTCGATATTTGCAAGCCGAATATCGAATATTGAATATCGAGTATCGAAATAAACGTTGGGTCATGAAGGAAACAAACAATAAATGAACACCAAAGAAACTCTCATCAAGAAATTGCAGGACAAAACTGCAAAAATTGGAATCCTCGGCATGGGTTATGTGGGCATGCCGCTGGCGGTCGTATTTGCCGAGGCGGGATTCGATGTATTGGGCATTGATCCCGATCAACGCAAAGTGGATACGTTCAACAAAGGCGCGTCTTACATTCAGGATGTGCCCACCGAAAAAGTTGTCCGCTTGCGGAACGAGGGCCGACTCAACATGACCGCCGATTTCGCCGCGCTCAAAGAAATGGACGCGGTCAGCATTTGCGTGCCGACGCCCCTGCGTCATACCGGCGACCCGGATATGTCGTACATCAATTCGGCGCTCGATCAGTTGGAGAAATATGTCCACAAGGGAATGGTGGTTGTGCTGGAGTCCACCACCTATCCGGGCACGACGCGGGAATTGATGGTTCCGAAATTGACGGATCAATCCGGACTTCGAGTCGGCGAGGACATCTTCGTCTGTTTCTCGCCCGAACGCGTCGACCCCGGACGGCAGGATTGGACCACGCTCAACACACCCAAAGTCATCGGCGGCATCACAAAGGAATGCACCGAG
This sequence comes from Anaerolineales bacterium, assembly GCA_042408355.1. Taxonomy (GTDB): domain Bacteria; phylum Chloroflexota; class Anaerolineae; order Anaerolineales; family Villigracilaceae; genus Fen-1038. Next base: position 44,836 of record JBHORD010000165.1, on the reverse strand, counting down.
GTCGCAACCGTGTGGTACGGCGGCGCGATCAAAACGGTTGTGCCAGTCTCGTCGGCGGAAGCGGCAGAGATGGCGAAACTGCTTGAAAATACGTTTCGTATGATCAATATTGGATTGGTCAACGAGCTGGCGATGATGTGCGAACGCCTCGGCGTGGACGTTTGGGAAGTGATTGACGCGGCGGCCACCAAGCCGTTTGGCTTTATGAAATTCACGCCCGGGCCCGGACTCGGCGGACATTGCATCCCGATTGATCCGTTGTATCTTTCATGGAAAATGAAGGAAATGAATTACAATGCGCGCTTCATCGAGCTGGCATCGGAGATCAATACGAACATGCCGCGCTATGTGGTCAACCGCGTGCTGGATGCAATGAACGACCGCGGCAAGGCGCTGAAAGGCTCGAAAGTTCTGGTGCTCGGCGCGGCATACAAGCCCGACGTTGATGACGTGCGCGAATCGCCCGCGCTGGATGTGATTGCTTTGCTCAAGAAAAAAGGCGCGGAGGTTTCATATCACGATCCGTACATCCCCCAGATTCATCACGAGAAGGAAGGCTGGAGAATGGAGACCGTCAAGGATGTGATGAAGGCTGTCAAAGAATCCGACGCGGTGGTCATCGTCACAAATCATAAGGTTTATGATTACAAAGCCATTCTCGATTCGGCGTCTTTCATTTTCGACAGCCGCAACGCGTTGGGCAGAATCGCCAAAGATCATCCGAAGGTGGTGAAGTTATAAGCGTTTTGCGGTTTGCGTTTTACAAACAAAACGCAGAGCGGAAAGCGCAAGTGAGCAGTTATGGCCAAATATCTGGTTACCGGCGCGGCCGGGTTCATCGGCGCGCGCACTTCTGAATTTCTCATTCAAGACGGGCACACCGTCATCGGCGTTGACAACATGAACGACGCCTACGATGTCCGCATGAAAGAGCATCGCCTCGCGCATCTCCGCACACTGCCCGGTTTTGATTTTCGTAAAATAGATATTTCCATCAGGCAGGAGGTCGAAACGTTGAACGATGAAACGCTTGATGGGATCATCAACCTTGCGGCGCGCGCCGGCGTCCGCGCCAGCGTGGATAATCCGTGGCTGTTCTATGAGACGAATCTAACCGGCACTTTGAATCTGCTTGAGTTGAGCCGCCGCACGGGAATTAAAAAATTCGTTCAGGCCTCGACTTCGAGCATCTACGGCGCAAATCCGCCTTATCCCACCCCGGAGAGCGCCTCCAGCAGTGAGCCGCTGCAACCTTATGCGGCCAGCAAGAAAGCCGCGGAAGTGCTGGCGTACACATATCACTACCTGCACAAAATTGACGTGAGTATTTTGCGTTACTTCACCGTTTACGGTCCGGCGGGGCGCCCCGATCTGGCGATGTTCCGATTCTGCCAATGGATCAACGAAGGACAGCCGGTGCGCGTCAACGGCAACGGCGAACAGTCGCGCGGCTTTACCTATCTCGATGACATTGCGCGCGGAACGATATTGGCGTTGAGGCCGCTTGGTTATGAGATCATCAACATCGGCGGACATGAAGTCATCACCATCAATAATTTAATCAAACTGCTGGAAGAATTGATCGGCAAAAAAGCCAACGTTCAATACGGCCCGCCCAATTTGGCGGATATGTTTTCGAACTGGGCGGATGTATCGAAGGCGGGACAATTGCTCGGCTGGGAACCTCGCGTGGGACTGCGCGAAGGCGTGCAGAAACTCGTTGACTGGTACGCCGCTGAACGGTCGTGGGCGAGCGGAATTTTGACTCCATGAATTTGGTTCGGAAACTGCGCCAGGATGATTTGCTGAGCAAGGTCATCAGTCACAGCGCGCATTTATTCAGCAGTAATTCCATCAGTCTGGTTCTTAGCGTCGTTCAGGGGATTCTTGCGGCGCGGCTGCTGGGCCCCGCCAATTATGGCTTGATCGCCATCGTGATGAGTTACGCCTCGACGGTGAATGGACTGTTTTCATTCCGCATGAGCGAGACAGTGGTTCGTTATGGCGGTGAGTATCTCGAGAAAAACGAAAAGCAAAAAGCGTCGGCGCTGATCAAAGCCGCCAGCCTCGGCGAGACGACGGTCTCGGTGCTGGCTTTTATTGTTGTCGTTTTATCGGCCGGGATTGCCGCGCGTTCGATTGCCAAAACGCCCGGCACGGAATGGATGTTTATCGTTTACAGCCTCGGCTTGCTGGCAAACTTCAACACGGAAACGTCCACCGGCATCCTGCAAATCACAGATCATGTGAAATTGCGCGGAACGATCAATTTGATTCAAACCATCGTTTCAGCGCTGGTTATCGGAGCGGCGTTTTTATTGAAAGGCAGTCTGACGATTGTCCTGATGGCTTATTTACTCGGCAAAGCCATTCTCGGACTTGGGCTTTTCCTCGCCGCGCAGATTCAATTACACCGCGTGTTGGGTCAGGGCTGGTTTCGCGCGCCGTTTTCTGTGCTTCCATCGTTCGGGGAATTGTTTCGTTTTGCGTTCACGTCCAATTTGAGCGCGACCGCCATTTTGATTTTTCGCGAAAGCGAAATTTTGTGGGTCGGTTATTTTTTGACCAGCGAAGCGGCGGGTTATTATAAAGTGGCGTACACGATTATCAGCCTGCTTTCCGTCCCGGCCGACCCGCTGATTTTGACGGTCTATCCGGAACTCAACCGGCTCATCGTTCAGAAAGCCTGGCCGCGCCTGCGCGATTTCCTCCGCAAAGTCACCACGCTTTCGTTTGCATATAATATGGCGCTGGCAGTTGGCTTTATCGTTCTCGGACGCTGGGTGCTTTGGGTTTATGGACCGAAATACGTTGTGGCATATCCAGCCTTGATGGCGTTATTAATCGGCATGGTTTTCAATTACACTTTGTTTTGGAATCGTCCGCTGTTATTGTCGTTCAACTTGCCTGCCTTTCCGCTTTGGGCGACGCTTATTGCGGGTCTGCTTAAGGTCGGGCTGGCGTTTCCGCTCGTGCCGCGTTACGGATATGTGATGGAAGCCGGACTGCTTTCGATGTATTACATTCTTTCTGTCGGATTGATCGTCTGGCGCGGGATGAGAGAATTGCGACATCAGGAGTCAATTAACCGCGAAGAACGCTAAGCGCGCGAAGAGAAAGTTAAAAGAACTTTGCGAGCTTGGCGGTTGAAGAATCTCATGCGAATCGCTGTAATCACAAATTCACGCATTCCATCGCTGACCGCCAATTCGATTCAAGCCATGAAAGTCTGCGACGCGCTGACGGAACTTGGCCACGAATTGCGCGTCTTTGCGCCGCGCGAAACCGAACCCGCCTCGTGGAATGAACTTGCCAAACATTATGGTTTGCGTTTTGCGTTTCCAATTGATTGGCTGCCCTCAATCTCTGCATTCAAACGTTTCGATTTTATATGGTATGCTCAATCCGCGGCGCGCAAGTTCAAGGCTGATGTCATTTATACTTGGCTTCCGCAATCCGCCGCGCTTGGACTTTGGCGGAATTATCCGGTCGTGTTGGAAATGCATGCGGATGTGGTCGGACGGCTCGGCCCGTGGTGGCTGCGTCAGTTTTGGATGAGGCGCGGGCATAAGCGATTGCTGGTCACAACGTCAGCGTTGAGAAAAGCCCTGGAACGTTCGACCCGCCTCCACTTCCCGGACGAGGCGGTGCAGATCGCCCCGAACGGCGTTGACCTCGGCCGGTACGCGCATCTGCCAAATCCCGCCGAGGCGCGTCGTCAATTGAATCTTAAAGACGGATTGACGGTTGGATTCACCGGTCATTTTTATGCGGGCCGCGGCATGGAGTTGTTGTTCGAGCTGGCGCGCACATTGCCCAATGTGAATTTTCTCTGGGCGGGCGGCACGCCGGACGCCGTCGAAGAATGGCGCATAAAGTTGAACGCCGCCCAAATTTCGAATGTGACGCTGACCGGCTTCATCGAAAACAGCCGCCTGCCGCTTTATCAAGCCGCCGCCGATATTTTGTTGATGCCCTACAGCCGTTCGATTGCCGGCAGCAGTGGACAGGACATTGCCGAGGGCATCAACCCGATGAAGATGTTCGAGTACATGGCGGCTGGGCGCGCCATCATCACAGCGGATTTGCCGGTGATTCGCGAAGTGCTGGATGAAAGGCGCGCGGTCTTTTGCCCGCCGGGCGATGTGGGCGCGTGGAAGTTGGCGGTTGAAAATTTGTTGAGTGATGAAAAGGATCGCCTTGCATTGGCGTCGAATGCGCGAGGCGAGGTTGAAAAATATACCTGGCTCGCGCGTGCCCGGCGAGCTTTGGATGGAATGGCATGAAATCAAAATATCTTTTTAGCAAAGACTTTATATTTCTTACCCCAACTGCATTGATCGTCGGCGCGGGATTGGCTGCGCTTCAAAGCCCTCCGTTTTGGATCGGCTGGCTTGGATTTTCCGCGTTGCTTTTGCTTGGCCTCATTGGCATGATCGCTTTATGGCGCTGGGCCGGAAATGGCAAAGCGTTGGCGTGGATGACCGGCCTGGCGCTTCTGCTTCGCCTTGCTTCGGGCGTTGCGGTTTATATTGCCTTGCCGATCAATGGTCATAATGTTCCCGATGACAAAGCCGGTTTTGTGTTCACCGACGCGCATCGCCGCGACGATCAGGCCTGGCAGTTGGCGAGTTCCGGTCAATCGCTCATGGCCGCGTTTGATAAAACCTATTACACCGATCAATACGGCGGTCTGCTCGCCTTGAGCGCGTTGACTTATAAAATCTTTTCGCCGGACGCTCACCGCCCGTTGCTGATTCTCCTCCTGGCGGCGTTGACCGCGGCGCTCGGCGTTCCATTTTTTTATAAAGCCACGCGTCTGCTCTGGGACGAGAGGCTGGCTCTGGTTTCCTCCTGGCTGTTCGTGCTTTATCCGGAATCCATTCTGACAGGCGGCGCGCAGATGCGCGAGCCTTTCCTGTTGACGTTTATCGCGATGGCGTTGTGGGGATTTGCAGGCTGGTTGAAGCAAGGCGAGAATCAAATTGGCGGCGCGTCCAACCGAAGCAGTTTTATCTGGATGGGCGCGGCTTTGATTGGCATGTTACTGGTTTCGCCTGCCATGGCATTGGCGCTGATTATTCTATTCGGCGGCTGGTTATGGTTCCGGGGCGAACGCAAACGTTTGCCCCTGCCTGTTTTGATCACTGCCGGAGCCTTGTTCCTCGTCGGGATTTTGTTTTTGGCGTTCAGCCTTAGCCGCCAGCACGATTTCAGCGGCGGGTCGCCTATCACGGTGATCCTGAACTGGATTCGCAATTCAGTTAAATATGTCATCTATCAACTTGCGCGCGGGTCGGGCCAGGTTCAAAACGTTTTCTCGAAGATGAATCCGCTGATGCAATTTTTGTTTGTGGTCGGTTATGGAATCACCCAGCCGGTTTTGCCTCCGGCGTTCTTCGAGCCGACGACATTGACCTGGCATGTTATCGCCATCTTCCGTTCGATTGGCTGGTACGTTGTGCTGCCGTTTTTGATCTACGCGCCGATTGCCGCGTGGCGATCCGCGCCCGGGCGCGAACGGAGGCTTTGGCTGTGGCTGACGGCTTTCGTCTGGGTTTGGATCTTGATTGCAGACATCCGCGCCGGCGGCAGTCAATGGGATAATCCGCGCTACCGTCTCATCTTCTTTGGAATCGAAGCGCTGGTCATCGGGCACGCGTGGTTGTGGTGGCGCGATCATCGTGATTCGTGGCTGCCCCGCATTCTTGCATTGGAGATATTATGCATTCTTCTTTACGGTCAATGGTATGTAGCCCGCTATGTGACCAAGAATTTGAGTATGCATCTGCCGATCACGGTTGTGCTTCTCCTCAGTTTGATTTTGGCGGCGTTGATATTCATCGGCGGATGGGCATGGGATCGTTGGCGCGGCGTAAAAAAGCGTGCTTGACATGCTTGATGGAGTGCTTATAATTCAGCGATTGAATTTTGGGACAAGGAGAAATGAATGCCTACTGCTCTTATCACGGGAATCACCGGCCAGGATGGTTCCTATCTGGCAGAGTTATTGCTCTCGAAAGGCTATCGTGTGGTGGGGATGGCGCGCCGCGCCAGCACTGTGACCTATGAACGAATTCAACATTTACTGGACGATGTGGAGGTCATTCAGGGCGATCTGACCGATCAGGGATCGCTGCTCTCGATGTTTGAGAAATATCAGCCGGACGAGGTTTATAACCTCGCGGCGCAATCGTTCGTGCCGACTTCTTGGAATCAGCCCGCGCTCACCGGCGATGTCACGGCGCTCGGCGTGACGCGGATGCTTGAAGCGATTCGATTTGTGAATCCGAAGATCAAGTTTTATCAGGCCTCCTCTAGTGAGATGTTCGGGAAAGTCGTGGAAGTTCCGCAAAAGGAGACGACGCCATTTTATCCGCGCAGTCCATATGGGGTCGCGAAAGTCTACGGACATTGGATCACCGTCAACTACCGCGAGTCGTTTGGATTGTTTGCTGTTTCGGGAATTTTGTTCAATCATGAGAGTCCGCGCCGGGGCTTGGAATTTGTGACGCGCAAAATCACGGACGGCGTGGCGCGCATCAAATTTGGGCTGGCAAAGGAATTGCGGCTTGGCAATCTCGAATCCCGCCGCGACTGGGGCTTCGCTGGCGATTACGTCAAAGCCATGTGGATGATGCTTCAACAGGATGAACCCAAGAACTTTGTCATTGGCACCGGCGAAACCCATTCTGTGCGGGAATTTTGTGAGATTGCATTTGGCCATGCCGGTTTGGATTACCATGATTTTGTCGTCCAGGATGAACGCTTCTACCGCCCGGCGGAAGTGGACTTGCTGGTTTCCGATCCGAGCAAGGCGGGTAGGGAGCTGGGATGGGAGCCGAGCATCGGTTTCGAACAATTAGTCAAGATGATGGTGGATGCTGATCTCGAGCGATTGAGAAACAGCTGACCCTCCGGCGCTCATCGTGCTTGTCCAGGTTCAGCATGTCCGGTTCAAGAATGCGCAGCTTTTTCTCCAGGATTATGGACTACATTGCCCGAATCCCGGCGCCGCGTTTAAAGAGTTTTTATACATATTGCGCTTTGATCTTGGGCGTGAGCTTTGGATTGTCTGTATATAGTTACTGGCTTGTTAACATCGTCCCCCCGACGAGCATCAGGATTATGCTATATACGGCGGCGGCCAGCCTCATTGGGATTGCAGGCTATTACCTGCTTCTCGAATTATGGCTGGCGCCTCATTTATCCGGACTCGCGCAAGATACGCGGTTAAGTCTGATGGGCGCGGGCGTTTTGACTGGCGTCATTTTGGCGTTGGTTGGCACGGGAGCCAGAAATGCGCCATCGAGCTACCTGACGTTTTTACTTCCGCCGCAAACGCTCAAAATATCCATCTCTCCATCCCCTCACGCCGCACAGACGGATGCCGGAATTTTCTGGCTTAACACATCCATTGGCGATGTTTCCTATGACGCCCTACATTATCGCGGTTGGGAAAAGACCGATTACGAACTTGTCCTTACCGATCCGTCCAGCAATCTGTTGGAATGGACCGGCAGAACCGGCGAAGAAGTCACGATCATGTTTAGCAAATCTCCACAGGGCGGCGTGGCGGAAATCTCGTGGAACGGCACAACAGAGGTTTTGAATTTATCATCCGAAGTCAAGGGTAAATATCCGTATACGCACAACTTTGCGGTTCCCTTTTACGCATCGAAGTCAATGGCTTTGTTGTTGATCACCCTTAATTTTATTGTGGTCTGTTTTGCAATCATTCTGTTGATTTGGGAAAAACGGATAGCGATCCTGAACGACCTTTCGGCGTCCTTTGCGATTCTATCTGAACGATCGGACAGCCGGAAACCCAAACGCGCCGGCGAAGACGCCTGGAGTTGGGGCATCTTGGGCGGCATTGTCGTCTTGGCGTTCCTGCTTCGGGTTTTTAATTTGGAGAACCTGAATCCTTACATAGACGAGTATGCTCATCTGATTGCGGCAAAGCAGATTCTGGAGGGCGCGCCTCTGCATGTTGTCTATCAACGCAGCCTGTTTTTGGTTACCCTGCCGGTGGCTTTCTTCTTCCGGATTTTTGGAGCCCATCTATGGGCGGCGCGGCTGGTAGGTGTATTGGTCAACACCGCGGCTATCATCCCCTTATACCTGCTCGCGGGAAAAATCAATAAACCGGTTGCCGTACTTGCCTGCATCCTTTATGCGACCAATCCGTGGATCATATCCGTGTCCCGAAATGTGAGGGAATACGGCTATTATCCGTTCTTCTTTTATTTGATCGTTTTGGGAATGATTATATTTGTCAGGCGTTTTCCCGATCATTTTGTTGTGCCTCGAGATTGGAGAAAATTGCTCCAGCCAAAGCTCCTCTCTGTCGGCTTGCTTTTGATCCTGCCCGTTATCTATAGTCTGACTATAGATCCGACCTCCACGTTTCAAATCATCCTCGTTGCATACGGCGTCTTTGGATTGTACTTGCTGACAAAGATTGACTTTAAAGACAAAACGAATATTTTGATCCTGTTCGTTGTTATCGCCGGCATTGTGTGGGGCGGATATTATTTTCTTGTCAAACAGAACAATGTTAATGTTTCCCTCATTCCCAAATTCAACGCTTATCCGTTGCGTTATTTTTTCGCCAACCCCCAGCAACAATGGTATTTTGACCGATTGATGATAATTCCGGCAATCGCATTTTTCGGTGGTATTTTTTTAGGCTTTCTCCTTTATCGTTCCAATTTTGTCCCGTCCTTTTTCTTTTCAATTTTTGCGGCTCAGATGCTTTTTTTTATGGTTTTCTTTAATCGCAATATCAGACCCCGTTACATCATTAATGCGGAATATTGGTTTCTTGTGCTCGTGGCAATCGGCCTGTATGGTATCTGGATTGGCCTGCGGTCCATCATCTCGCATAGAACGATGGTCAATCTGTGGATCGGCCTGGCGCTGCTGGTTGTCAGCTTTAATCCCGGACAAGTGTTGCTGCCGGCTCTTTATGATAAGCAGGGTTACATGCCAATCACGGAGGAATATCATTATGATGTAAAGCCCGCTTATGTTTTTCTGCTCAACAAAGCCAATGCGAATGATGCACTGATTTCCTCCGTCTTTCAAAGTTATGTGCTTTGGACGGGTAAACCGGTTTTCAAGGCGTTCTATCATTTCAACTTTTATACTCAATCAAACCCTCAGGACTACATCCTTTCGCTGGTCAGCCAAAATGACGCGGGCTGGATTGTCCTTGACAATTTTTTGTACGGGACCTCGATTTCTTTTCCTCGCACCACAGTGAAGTTTGGCAACAAGACCATCGAGTACATCGGGACATACGGCGATCAATATATCTGGAAGTGGAATACCAACCCATCGAATTGACGACCGGCGGAAACCGTTCTGGGCGGGAGGCCGTCTTTCATCCTGATTCGTCCGCATTTTTCACCTTGCTGTGTGAAAATGGCGGGTCGAAAGCCCCGCTGTGAGAAGCTGCGGCCCATGATATGATTGGAAAATCCCGTGGAGAATACAGAATCGTTTATTACACGGCACGGCGCAGAACATGGTTCCACAAACGTTTTATCATGAGCGCATTCCATCCGGATCGTCTGATTTATCTGGGTTGACGCCGGCCCCTTCCCTTTTCGCGGGCAGTCGCCTCATTATCAACGAAGGCGGTTGATCCAAATATGTAAGGATATCTATGGAGCTTTCTCTTATCATCCCGGTTTATAACGAAGCGGAAAACCTGCCGTTTCTTTACGAAGCGATATGCCGCTCCATGAATTCCATCCAAAAAACGTGGGAGGTCATCTTTGTGGACGATGGAAGCGCGGATAAAAGCCTGGAGGTTCTTCGAGGCCTGGCGGAGGGCGACGCGCAGCACGTCCGCGTGATCGTCTTTCGCCGCAATTTCGGTCAGACAGCCGCCATTGCCGCAGGCATTGATTATTCGAAAGGCGCAATTATCGTTCTGCTCGACGCCGATCTCCAGAACGATCCGGCTGATATTCCTCTTCTGCTCGCAAAACTGGACGAGGGCTACGATGTGGTCAGCGGCTGGCGGAAAGACCGCAAGGACAACGCCATTACCAGAACGTTTCCATCCGTCATGGCAAATGGTCTCATTTCATGGGTGACGGGCGTTCGCTTGCATGATTACGGATGTACGTTAAAGGCATATCGCCGCGACGCGCTAGAAGGATTTCGATTGTACGGCGAAATGCACCGCTTTATCCCCGTATTTGCCCATTCGATCGGCGCGCGGATTACAGAGATTCCCGTTCAACATCACCCGCGCCGTTTTGGCAAAGCCAATTATGGTCTGGATCGAACGATCAAGGTCTTGCTCGATCTTTTTACGGTGAAATTTTTGCTTAGTTATTCCAGCAAACCCATTCGCTTGTTCGGCGGAACCGGCCTCACGATGATATTTGGGGGCGTGCTTCTTTTGCTGTATCTGTTCATCCGGCGTTCGCTTCAAAGCGTTCCTGTAACCGGTTCGCCGCTCTTCCAGTTGGCCGTTATGTTTCTCATCCTTGGATTTCAATCCATCCTGATGGGTTTGATGGCCGAATTGCTGGCCCGCACATATCATGAATCGCAAAGCAAGCCCACTTATACCGTACGCGAAGTGATAAACGGAACATCTAAAAAATGACAGACTGGCTTTCAGGCAACCGCCGCTTTCTTCTGCGTTTTATCGGGACCGTCCTGGCCATCGGTCTCATTTTCGTGTTGATTCGAGAAGGCGGATGGAGCGAGGTTCTCGCGGCTTTCCAACAAATCTCATGGACGCAGATTTTTTGGGGATTGATCTTGATCCTCCTCTCGCGCCTTTTTGTGGCGGCCCGCTGGTATATTCTCCTGCGTTCCGGCGGAGTCAAAATTTCTTTTTCAGATGCCGCCGCGCTGACGTTCACCGGTTTATTTGCCTCCAATTTTCTTCCCACGACGATTGGCGGGGATGTGGTTCGTCTGGCTGGCGCAATGCAAATGGGCTTCGACCGCGCCGTTTGTCTGGCCTCGATCGCCGCGGACCGTGTGGTGGGCATGCTGGGAATGATCTTTACACTGCCCCTCGGTTTGATCCCCGCCTGGGCAAACCTGGGCCATGCGGTTTCTGAAACTACTGCATTCACTGCCGCCTTTACGCGTTCGTGGGACTTTATCAAACGCACTTTTCAAACGTTCACAACCTGGCTCAAGCAGCCTCTGGCAGTGCTTGCCGCCCTGGGATGTACATGGGGACACATGCTGTGTACCTTCTGGACTTTGTATTTATTGATCGAGGGCCTGGGCGGTCATATCGGCTTCTGGCTGATCGCCGGACTCTGGAGTCTCGCATATTTCGTAACGCTTGTGCCGATTTCCATCAACGGATACGGCGTTCAGGAACTTTCGCTCACTTTTCTTTTCTCAACGGTTGGCGGATTGAGCACGGCAACCAGCCTGACGGTCGCGGTTTTGATTCGAGTGCTTTATCTTGCCGCCAGTCTGCCCGGCGCGGTTTATATGCCTCTCATCCTTGCGGCGATGGATGCCGACCGCAATGAAAATGATCAAAAGTAGAATCCAGCCGACAGCCTTCGAGAATATTACAGGCGCAATGAACATGGACTCTTCTCTCAAACGATTCTGGCAGACGTTTTTTTTGTCCGCGGCGGCGCTGAGCCTGCTGGCAATCTATCAAACCGAACAGCAGACGCAGGCGTTTTTAAAAATCCGCACGCGCTACAAGTGGGCGGTTGTGATGACAGTCTTCGCCCTCAACCTGATCGTTGGCGTTTATCTGCTTTTGCGCCGTGATAAAGACGATTCGTTCTGGCGAAGATTCGAAATCAATCCGTCCAACTTTATTTTGAAAATTCTGGGCGTGATTTTATTGATCATCGCCTTCCCGATTCTCTGGTATGCCAAATTCGATTTCTTCGGCAGAGCCGTTCCGGGTTTCTTTCCGTTGTTGTGGGTCTTCTGGTGGCTGGCTTTGATTCAAGCCGCAGGCTGGAAGACGTTCACACGCGCCTCGTGGGCCGCATCGTTCGCATTAACTTTATTATTCGATGGTCTCGTTTTCCAAACGTATACGATTTTCCAGCCGGTCACGGATTATCCCTTTTCGATGGGCTGGTCGGAAGCCAGCCGCTTTTATTACGGCTCGCTTCTTTTCAGCAAATCCATTTACGGCGTTCAACTTCCGCTTTCGATCTGGCACGCGACGCGTTACTTTATGCTGGCGGTTCCATTTCTAATCAAAGGCTTGCCGCTTTGGGCCGATCGACTCTGGCAGTCCCTTCTCTGGCTTGGCGTGACGAGTTTGACCGCGTGGTTGTTTGTCCGCCGCCTCCAGCCAAAAGACGCCATCACAAAATTCGTTTTGGGCGCGTGGTTCTTTTTATACGTTTTCCAGGGCGCGGTCTATTATCATTTGCAGATTTGCATCATCATCATTTTGATAGGCGTTTCATCAAAACATCCATGGCGTTCGCTGATTGCGGTCGTCGTTGCTTCGTTTTGGGCGGGCATGAGCCGGCTCAACTGGTATCCTGTTCCGGCGATGCTGGCAATCACGCTCTATTTGCTCGAAGAACCGTTCGCCCGCGAAAACAACTTTTGGCGATACATTGCTCAGCCTGCGCTTTGGGCCGTCGTTGGACTCGTCACGGCATTGGCCGGTCAAATATTTTATGTCGCCATTTCCGGCAACGCCGACACAAGCGGATTCACTTCCAGCCTGCATTCGCCCCTGCTTTTTTATCGCTGGTTTCCGAACGACACGAATCCGTTGGGGATTCTTCCCGGTATTCTTCTGGTTTCATTGCCGCTGATCGCGGTTCTTTTCTGGACACTGCGCGGGCATCTGACCGATTTGCATCCTCTCCGCTGGCTCGGACTGCTTGCCATGCTGTTGATTTTGTTCGCCGGCGGACTCGTCGTCAGCGCGAAGATCGGCGGCGGCGGCGATTTGCACAACATGGACGCGTTCATGGTCATGCTGGCGTTGATCGCGGCGTATTTCATCGCCGGACGCGTCGAAACGGAGTCCGCCAGCCCGTCCGGCTTTGAGGCGCTGACGTGGCCCCTGATGGCGCTCATGTTGATTGTGCCGGTCGCGTTCTCTTTATCGCGCCTCGTCCCGCCTATCCAATACAATAAAATACAAGCCGCGCAGGATTTATCCACGCTGAGTCAGACAGTTCAGTCTTATAGCAAATCCGGCCCGGTTCTTTTTATTTACGAACGCCATCTATTGACCTTTGACATGATCCCGAATGTTCCGATGGTTCAGGATTATGAAGTGATCGCGTTGATGGAGATGGCGATTTCCGATAATCAGCCGTATCTCGAGCGGTTCTATCGAGACCTGCAAAATCATCGTTTTGCCGCCATCGTCGCCACCAGGCAAAACCTCGACGCGTACAGCGGCGACTTTGCCGAAGAAAGCGCGATGTGGAATGAACGCGTGGCTTATCATTTGTTGTGCGAGTACCAGCCGATTTTGACTTTGCCCTCCTCGAACATTCAAGTCTTCGTGCCGCGCGCTGCGCCGGAATGTCCGGCGCTTTCGCCTGCGGGCGTGCGGCCTTGACCTGGACCCGCAATTTAAGTCGGCCTGCGGGAGCCCTCAAAAGGTTGCGGCGATTGGCGGATGAGGAATTCATTTAGATTAATTATGCAAGGGATTACAAAAAACTGAAATGAAAAAACGATTTGGTGAATACGCCCACCGCGGCGACTATCACATCCATCCCGAAAAAGACTGGCCGTATCTGCCGGTCTATTTGGAGAAGATGAAGCTGGCGCGTCGGTTTTTAGATTCGTGCTCGAAGGATCAGGTCATTTACGATATGGGCTGTGGCGAGGGCGTGCTGGTCAATGAATATCGCCAGGCCGGTTATCAAATCACCGGAATGGACTTGAATTATTCATCCGAGGTAATTATTCAACGCAATTTTTTACAATCCGGAATCCCGGATCATTCCGTGGACGTCATTATCTGCACCGATGTGATCGAGCATTTGATTTTTTCGGATCAGGAAAAAGCGATTGCCGAGTTTGCCCGTATGTTGAAGCCCGGCGGGCGCGCCTTGATCAGCGTGCCGAATCTCGCACATCTCGCTTCGCGCATTTCATTTTTTTTCACCGGCAAGCTGGTCCGCACTTCGAGCATTGACCGTCATCCCGGCGACCGGCCTGCAGGCGAATATGTGCAGATGTTTCAAAAACATTTTCGAATCACAAAACGGCTGGGCGTTTTCCCAACATTCCCCGTCATTTCGATTTTCACGGTCATCATGCCGTCCAACGTGATCTGGCTGCACAAGATTTACAACCGATTGCTGGGTTATCCCAACTGGTGTTTCCTCAACGTTTTCTATCTCGAAAAAACGTCCGCATAAAAAGCTTCGCCGCTATTCTTTTTTCCACGGCGGCTCATAAAAGGGCAATTTGACGACGCGCGCCGGTGCGTACTGGCGATGATGTTCCACCGTGATTTCCATGCGCACCTCCGCGCCGATTTCATAATAAGGTTTTCGCAAATGTGCGAGGGCGATGTACTTCTTCAACAGCGGCGACCAGCTCGATGTGGATGCGTACCCCGCCTGCGCGTTTCCCGCCAAAACGGGCAGACTCGCCCGAACCGCCATGCCGGGGATTTGCGGCGGCAGACCGGCCTCCTTGAATAACCGCTCCATTCCATTCCACTCGATTTCGAGTCCCACCAGTTTCCACGCCGAACCTTGGCGTTTTTCGCGTTCCAGGGCGCGGCGCCCGACGAAATAACCTTTCTTATCCAGCGCGACTGTCCAATCGAGTCCCAGTTCGAATGGCGAGGACTTTTGCGCTTCGATCCACGCGTGGCTTGCGGAGGTGTAATCCACTTCGATCATAAACAATCCCGCCTCCACGCGCGCCATATCCATGGCGAGAATACCCACCGGCGCAATGCCGTCATCGGAGCCGGCGGCCATCAACAAATCCCAGACGCGCAGGGCATGTTCGTTATCCATCCAGATTTCATAACCGAGATCGCCTGTATATCCCGTGCGCGAAATCGTGACGGGGATTCCGTCCATTTTGTTTTGCATGAGACGAAAATATTTGAGGCCGTCCACATCGGTCTCACAAACCCGCTTCAACACGGACTTTGAATGGGGTCCCTGCAAACTGAGCGCCGCCACCCTGTCGGTGACATCCGCAATCTCGACCTCGAGGCCGGCGGCGTTCATCGAAAGCCAGCGCAGGTTCGGGTCCGCGGAGGTGAGGCGATATGTGGTTTCATCCAGCCGCGAGACGGTGCCATCGTCAATCATCCTGCCGTCGTCATCGCACCAGCCCGTGTAATACACCTGACCGACTTTCAATTTGTCAATGTCGCGCGTGACGACGCGATTCAACAATCGTCCCGCGTCTTTTCCTTTGAGGATGTATTTCATCAGCGGCGTCACGTCAATCAGCGCGGCCGAGTTACGGATGGCCCAATATTCGCGGTCAAGCGTCAGTTCATACGAGCCCGCCGCGAGATAGCCTGCCCATCGCCGCCAATTTTGAGGCAGGCACAGTTTGGAGGTTCGTTCGTGGAAAGGAGTGGTTTTGAGCTGAAACATTTACAACCCGCCCTTCAATGAATTTTCTGCCGGAGCGAAGAATGCCAGCACGATCAAATCTTCTTCAATCGAATGGAAACGATGCGGCACATTCTTTGCCACATAAATCACCGAGCCTGCTTTCACCTGGCGGTCTTCATCCGCAACCTTGATCTTCGCCCGGCCTTCGACCACATAATACACTTCGTCTTCCGTGTGCGGCGATTGAATGTCCGTGTCGCCGACAAGCAATTGGTAGACGCCCACGCTCAAATCGGGGAGGCGCAGAAATTCGAAATACGGTTTTCCGCTTCTGGACTGCTGTTTGATGATGTCGAGCAGTTGAAAGGCTTGCATGCAATTCTCCTCGGTATGGGAATGTTATGGCGCAGATCATCAAAATTTTTTCAGGCTCTGCCGTTTTTATTTCGATCATCCGCGCAGTGAACAATCCCGCGCCTGAATTCGCTTCCGCAATTCTATTCGTGCGCCTCAGGCAACACAAGGGGACCCGAAAGAAAAGGATGCTCCACGACCCGCACCGGCAGGCAATATGCCTGCGAGATCGCTTCCGGCGTGAGGACTTGGCGCGGCGTGCCGATTGCCTGAATTCGTCCGGCGACCATCAGCGCCACGCGGTCTGCGTAGCGCGCGGCGAGGTTGAGGTCATGTAAAGCGATCAAGACCGCAAGTTTATCGTGATGGGCGAGATTGCGGACCAATTCCAGCAAACTGACCTGATATTGTAAATCCAAATGTGCGGTGGGTTCATCGAGCAGTAAAATCGGCGTGGACTGGCACAATGCGCGCGCCAGTAGAACGCGCTGAGCCTCGCCGCCTGAAAGTTCACCGACGCGGCGTTCGGCCAGTTCAAGCGCATGGACGCGTTTCAAAGCCTCGCCGGCAATCTCTTCATCGGAGGGTGAAGTCTGACCCAGAAAACCAAGATACGGCGTGCGTCCCATCAATACGGTTTCCCAAACCGTAAAGGCAGGCGGAAGCGCAACAGCCTGCGGGACGACCGCCACATATTTGGCGCGCTGCATTGGCGTCAGTGAATGGAAATCGTCGCCGTTGGTGCGGATGTGTCCGCTTTGCGGGGAAATTACGCCGCTGACGGCGCGGATCAGCGTGGTCTTTCCCGCGCCGTTCGGTCCGATCAACGCGACCACTTCGCCGCTGTGCACATTCAGTGAGACATCGTGCAGGACGTGATGCAAACCATAATTGACGGAAAGAGATTCTATTTTTAACATATTCCGTTTCTCATCCAGGCCGATCTGCGCGTCTGGCCGGATGAATCCAATCGGGTCAGACACGCAAGTTTGCTCCGGCCAACATCACCAATATCCTTGATTCTTGGCGCGGCGCAAGACCCACAGGAAGAACGGCGCGCCGACCAGCGCCGTCACGATTCCAACCGGAATTTCCTGCGGCGCGATTACGATGCGCGCCATCACGTCTGAAAAGATCAACGCCGAGGCGCCGCCGATGATGGACAGCGGAATCAAACGGCGATAATCCGCGCCGAACCACAAGCGCATCACGTGCGGAACAATGAGTCCGATAAAACCAATGATGCCGGAAAAAGCGACCGCCGCGGCCGTCGCCATCGAAGCCGCAATCAATAGAATGGTTTTGGCGCGCGTCACGTTGAGCCCGAGCTGTTGAGCCTGTTCATCGCCAAATTGAAGCAGATTTAACGCGTGCCCGCCAAAAGTCAGGATGCCGAGGCCAATCAGCAGATATGGCAGAATGGCAATTACCGCCGGCCATCCGGCTTGCGTCGCGCCGCCCAACAACCATCCCAAAGCGCGGCGAACTTCGCCCGTTGAGCGAATCATCAGAAATGAAGTCAAGGATGTTGCGAATGATGAAAAAGCTACGCCCGCCAGGATTAGATTTGTGGTTGGAATGGTTTTCCCCACGCGCGCCAGCGAATACACGATAAAAATTGTGAGCAAGCCGGCCGCGAACGATGCGATGGGAACGGCCATCAATCCCCAAAACGAATACGGCCATTGGATGCTCATGGCGATGACCGCGCCCAATCCCGCGCCGGACGCGACGCCGATCAAAAACGGATCTGCCAGCGGGTTACGGAACAGACCTTGATATGCCGCGCCGCTTCCGCTTAATGCCATGCCTGTCAACGCCACCAGGACCGTGCGCGGCAAACGAATGTCCCATAAAATAGCATCGGGAACGCGCGTGCCCTGACCTATCAACGCCTCCCAAAGCTGTGCCGGCGAAAGAAATACGGAACCGATGGCGAGGCTCAAGATTAACGCCAAAGCGAGGACAAGCAAGGAAAAAAGATATGGGCGAATTTTCATTTTACGTGCAGGGGCGGAGCGCTGCTTCCGCTCCCGCCTGGATTATTTATAGATGTTTGTCTTGTCCCGAAGGTTTTCTGAAAAGAACATTATTGAAGAAGAAAACCTTCGGGACGTTCTGCGTAAGGTGAATTATTTGCTCACCCACCGTACGCAGCAGGGCGAGATTTCTCTCGCATTTTCAGGCGGCGTGAATGTCGCGCTGCAGGGGAACTGCTTAACATCAGTTATTTGAACAAGTCGGGATGCAAAAGCTTTGCCAGCTGTTCCAGTCCATCCACGAGACGCGGGCCGGGACGGCTGACGAGATTATCGTCGAACGGGAAGATCATGTTGTTCTTCACTGCATCAATTGTGTTCCAGCCGGGGCGCGCTTTGACGGAATCCGGCGTCACGCCGTATGCTGAATCGCCGAGGATGATAATCTGCGGATTCGTTTTCACAATCTGTTCCAGACTCACCTGAGGATATGCGTCTTTGATGCCGGCGGCATCGGAAAAATTTTCGCCGCCCGCTTCGGCGATCAACGCGTCGCCAAATGTGCCGGGACCGTACGTGTAGGGTTTTGTCGGATCGGTCGCGTCAATTTCATAAAACACAATCGGCCTGGTTGTAACGCCGGAGAGTTTTGCGTCCACCGCCGCAACGCGCGACTTGAGCGAATCAATCAACGTGGACGCGTCCGATTCATGGCCCGTCAACTGCGCGACGATTTGCAGATTGCCATACATCTGTTCCAGCGTGCCCGGATTCTTTAAGTAATAAACCGTTAATCCCAAAGATTCAAGCGACTTCACCAATTCAGGCGTATTGATTTCCGCGGCAAGGACCAAATCCGGCTTGAGCGCAACGATGGCTTCCGTGCTGTAATTGCCCATCGAGCCGCCGACGCTTGGCAGTGATTTTACTTGCGCCGGATAATCCGAAAGATCGTCGCGGCCGACCACCTGCGAGCCGGCGCCGATGGCAAACAGAATTTCGGTATTTGACGGAGCCAGCGAAACGATTCGCTGTGCGGGATGAGACAATGTAACGGTGCGGCCGAGGCCGTCTGTCAGCGTGATGGCAGATGATGTGGCCGTCGCGGCAGGCGCTTCCGTCTGGACTTGAGCCGGCTGTGTGAAAACAGCCGTCGGCGCGGCCTGAGGCGTGACCGCAGGCGCGCATCCGAAGACTAATCCTGCCAACAAAGCAAAAATTAAAATCTTGCGAAACATATCTTTCTCCTGTGAGATTTAATCTGATGTTCCATTTGCGGTAACCATGTTGCCGCCGTCCAAAACAAAATCCCCAGTCGTTGACTGGGGAGATAGAGGCTCGCTATGTCAGCCGTCCTCCACCTCCTTTCCACGAGAGTGTGGTGAACCGACCGGAGGCGGGCGACCTGACTTATTAGCTGTTGGTTATTAGCTTTTATCTGTCAGCCGTTGGGCTTAATCGCTAATCGCTCATTGCTAATTCACAGTTGCGGGACAGCGCCGGAATTACACCGGCTTCGCCGCTTTCCGATCTTATTCAATTGTGAGCGGATTGTATGCCGCGCGTTGAGAAACGTCAAGTTGATGGCTTGCAGGCATCCTGGCTTTTTCAAAATCCGGATTTGGGATATTCTGTACGCACATTCACGGAGCGGATTGACGAAGAAAACCGCGCCAACTGCGTGTTCAATGAGAATGCCTAATTACAAGCATTGTAGGCAATCGGTGATGCGAGAGCAAAAAGCAGGCCGGGGCTGATTTTTCAAAACGTAAAACAAAACAGGAGCGGATAATTTGGCCGCCCCTGTTTTGAAGCGCCAATATAAATTCTATTGCACGGAAATGGTAACTGCCAGCGGACAGAACAATGTCTTGCCGACTCGCAGCGACCAATTCGATGTATAGGTTCCTTTCGCTGATGGAGCCGTCATCGAAATACTGATGGTGATCGAGCCGTTCACCGAGACGGTGGATGTCAAATCGTAAGCGGCATCTGCCGCCAGAAGAGTCCCGCCGGTGTTGACCACGTCCACCGAGGTGCGCAGCCACGTATTACTGCCTGTGTTCTTAACCGTCCAGTTTGTTGTAAACGAAGCCGAAGGGCCGAAAGGAGTGCCATTGACCGGCGCTTGCGCAGTCAATTTGCAGGCCCATGTCCCGGCGCTCGATCCGCCTCCGCCGCCGCCCCCGCCTCCTCCACCTCCTCCGCCTCCGCTTCCGCTCCCCATGGGAGTGGGGGTTTTGATCTTAAACATCGTTGGCGTCAGGAAAACATAAGTGGCGGTGGATGTTGGTGTGACGCTCGGCGTCTGGCTTGGAAACGGTGTGACCGACGGCGTCAAGGTGGGCGGAATCAGCGCGGCGGTCTGCGTTGCGGCTGCGCCGGCTGTTAGAACGATAATCGTACTCACCAAGTTTGCATTCGTTGTTGGAATTGGCGCAGGCGCGGCAAGAGTCGAAATATCACAACTCAAAACAAAAAGTGTGACGATCAACAACCAACGAGCGCGGCGCATTCGCCAGTTCATGTTTGAATCTCCCGAATGCCGATGAGCTATGGGTTCATGCCCGGCCGGAGAATTTCAACGTTGATCCATGGGTGGCAATATTTCTTTACGCCATCGAGCACGAGCGCCCAATATGTGGTGATGTAGATCGGCTTCTTGCTGGAAAAAGACGATGGCGGAGTCAATTGGATGCCAAGCGTTACTGTTTCGCCCGGCTTGACCGGCGCGGATAACCCGCTTTGAAGACCGACCGAGCTCATTGTTAATCCGAAATCGGCGGGGGAGTCCGAATCGACGGAGGTAGCATAATAGACCCAGGGCGAACCGGCCTCCCAGGTCTTCGTGCCAACATTCATGATTGTCCACTTAACATCCAATTGCACATTGTCATTCGTCTTCAATATCGTCGCCGGGCTGTTATCCTGAGGCGTCTGGCCGACCACACTGCACTGATACGGCTGACTGGCCGTTGACGAACTGCCGCCTCCACCGCCGCCCGAAGATGAAGTCGTAAATGAGGTCGGCGTGGAAATAATCACGGGCGTGAGAGTCGGCGCCACAGGGGTTTCTGTTGGCGCGGTTGTCGCAGTCGGCAAGGTTGTCTGGCTTGATTGCGCCTCGACAGTTTGTGCTACAAATGTGCCGACTTGATTTTGGGCCTGGACGGTCATCGCAACCGAGGTCTGAATTTGAGATTGGATTTGTTCCTGAGTTTGTGCGGGCGCACAGGCCGTAAGCAGTGCCGCGAGGATGAGAAGGACCAACATGAACTTTTGAAGTGCTTGCATCTTATTCTCCTTGCTTGCTTGAAGTCAGGCTTCTTCGTGCGGACTCGTTTCACCACTGCCGATTCCCAACGGCTGCCATTTCTTTTCATCTTTCAAACGATGCTGGATTCCATGGCGGTCGTGGACTTCGTCGAAGCCTGTGGGCTTGATAAACATTTCTTCGCTATCGAGCAGGCCGGTGATGCCGGTTTGACCGGCCTCGGGCCGCTTGTTCTGACAGAACTTGCAAGTCTTCGGATCGTGCGCCTTGTAATCGGTCGGCTCTTCATAGGTCGTGATGTAGCCCTCGTAATTGCGCAAAATGACTTTATGATCCGAAGCGCTGATCTGGTAATTGGGCATGACCGGAATCTTGCCGCCGCCGCCGGGCGCATCCACGATGAATTGCGGAACGGCGTAGCCGGAGGTATGGCCGCGCAGGCCTTCAATGATCTCGATGCCTTTCGCGACCGGCGTGCGGAAATGTCCCGCGCCTTCGACCAGATCGCATTGATACAAATAATACGGGCGGACGCGAATCCGCGTCAGCTTCTGGACCAATTCGCGCTGGATGTGAACGCAATCATTGATCCCGGCCAAAAGAACGGACTGGTTGCCCAATGGGATTCCGGCGCGCGTCATGCGGTCGCATGCGTCAGCCAGTTCTTTTGTGATTTCATTGGGATGATTGACGTGAATGTTCAGCCACAGCGGATGGAATTTGCTGAGCATGTCGCACAATTCCTGCGTGACGCGCATCGGCAGGAAGACCGGCACGCGCGAGCCAATGCGGACAATTTCGATGTGCGGAATCTCGCGCAGACGCGTCAGGATCTCTTCGAGAATTTTTGGCGCAAGCACAAGCGGATCGCCGCCGGAAAGCAAAACGTCGCGCACTTGCGGAGTCCGTTTGAGATATTCGATCTGCATCTCGAACTCGTGACGCGAAAATGTCTGCCCCGGGTCGCCGACGATGCGCGAGCGCGTGCAATACCGGCAATACGACGCACATTGTGTGGTCACAAGCATGAGGACTCTATCCGGATAACGGTGAACCAGCCCAGGCACAGGCGAGTGGCGGTCTTCCGCGAGCGAGTCTTCCATCATTCCGGTGAATGGCGTAATCTCCGCATCGGTCGGAATGATTTGCTTGCGAATCGGGTCATTGGGATCGTCCGGGTCAATCAACGAGATGAAATACGGCGTCACATCCACGCGGAACAAACCGCTGGTGTTCAGAGCCTTTTTCTCCGAATCGGTCAACGGAATGACCTTCTCAATTTCCTCAACAGTATTGAGACGGTGACTCAACTGCCAGCGCCAGTCGTTCCACTTTTCATCGGGAACGCCGGCATAGACAGGAGCGCGTTTGGAAAGGATAGGTGTAGGCATAAGATAATCCTCCGAATGTTAGATGACAAATGAAGCTAAGGTGAAACGGACGCGAAAACCAGCCCCGACGGAGGATCGTGATCGGGCCGAAAGAAACCGGCAATATGGTTAGAAACCTTAACCATCGTTAGTAGTATTGTAAGTGGAAACAAAATGCAGGTCAACCGCACTTTGCAAAAGCATAGATGCAGCGTCTGCGGGTGTAAAATGAAGAGGAGAGAAAGCGAGATAAAATGCCCAATGTTGCGGTTTTGACGGACAGCACGGCCAGCCTGCCGGAGACGATTCTAAACAGTCTCAAAATCAGCACGGTGGCTTATTATATTCATCGCGGACAGGAAGTTCTGCGCGATCTGGTCACGATTCAGCGGGAAGAATTTTTGCGCTGGCTGATCACCGCCAAATTTGTGCCGACTACTGCCAGCCCCGGTCCGGGGGATTATTACCAGGCGTATGAAAAACTGGTTGAGAATGGAGCGGAGGAAATCATCAGCATCCAAATGACATCCAAAGCAAGCGGCGGATATCAGGCCGCGACCGTCGCGCAATCCATGCTCAAGGAAAGCCATCCGAACATTCGGCTTGAAGTGATTGACACGCGTTCCGCGTCGCTTTGTCAGGGCTGGATGGCGATCGAGGCGGCGCGCGCCGCGTTATCGGGCTGGAGTTTGAACGAGATCACGGCGCGCGTTAAAAAGATGATTCCCGTCACGCATATGATTCAAACGGCGGATACGCTCCGCTATCTTTACCTCGGCGGGCGCATTGGCAAGGCGCAAAATCTGCTTGGCACCATGCTCAACATCAAGCCGCTGATCGGTGTGGAGGATGGCGAAATTGTGCCGCTTGGCAAAGCTCACAGCCGCGGCCAAGCCTATCAACAGATGGCCGATATGGTCGCGCAGGCAATTGGAAAAGGCAAAGCCAGAGTCGCTTATGTTCATGCAGGGGCACAGCGCGAAGTGGAAAAGATCAAGGATTTGGTCGAATCAAAAGTGAATGTGGTCGAGTCGATGTTTGCTGAACTTTCGCCCGCGCTGGCTGTCCATACGGGGCCGGGCACGGCGGGCTTGTGTTACTATCCGGTTGAAGATTGAGAGAACGGAGCCGTCAAAAAGCCTGCTCTCGTTTTATCGGATAAAATTTGAAAGAGGCAAAACAATATGACCGATCCCGCTGCCACTCACGGACTTTGGGCTGATCTTTGCCGCCCGGATTATTCCCCCGCCGATTCCGATTTCTCGATCATCGGCATTCCGTTCGACGGGCTTGCCAGCGCGCGCAAAGGCGCCTCGCGCGGCCCCGAGCGGATTCGCTTTTGGTCACAGCACATGACGCCGTTCAGCGAAGACCGGACGCGGCTCAAAGAGATTCGCATCTGCGATTTGGGCGATATTGCCATCACGCATCCCGCGCGGGACTTCGAGCGGATTCGCCAAAAAGTGGCGACTCTGCCTAACATGCCCATCCTGCTCGGCGGCGATCACTCCGTGACGATTCCAATTTTTCAAGGCCAGCGCGAGCGATTCGAAAATAAACGCCTCGGCGTTTTGTGGGTGGACGCGCATCCGGATTTATGCGATGAGTTCAACGGCTCGAAACTTTCCCATGCCTGCGTCCTGCGCCGCGGACTGGAGTTCGGCGTCAAGCCCGAAGACGTTTGCATGGTCGGTTTGCGCTCGTGGGAAGATCAGGAAATTGACTTGATTGAGAACGGCGGCTTGAACGTTTACACCGCCGCGGACGCGGCCGAACGCGGCATGAAGCCCATCGCCGCAGAGGTTCATAAAATCTTATCGAGATGCGATGCGGTGCATGTCTCATTGGATATTGATTGCCTCGATCCCGCCTTCGCGCCCGGCACAGGCATTCCCGATTCGGGCGGATTGACTTCGCGCCAGGTCATCACATTGATTCAATCGCTTCAGGGCTTGCCGTTAGCGGGGTTGGATGTTGTTGAAGTCGCGCCGCCGCTCGACGAATCCGAAGCGACCGTTTTCGCCGCGCTCAAAATCATCATGGAGTTCGTCGCGGTCATTGCGCGGGCGAAACAATCGAGTAAATAACATGCGTTTTGAACCTGGCAGCCTGAACGTCGTTCACAACGTTGAACGAAAGCGGTTTGAAATCCGCGTGCATTCTTACCTCGCCGAGTTAACCTATCTTTTGCAGGGACAAACGATTCTCTTCGTTCACACCTTTGTTCCGCCCGCGCTGGAAGGTCAGGGCATTGGGAGTAAACTGGCGAAAGCCGCGCTGACGTATGCACAGGAAAACTCGCTCAACGTGAGAACCTTGTGCTGGTTTGTGGACGGTTACATCAAGCGGCATCCGGAATTTAAAGAATTGGTAAAGTAGATGTTGTCGCAGGGCAATCGCATTAGAAAAAAATAATTGCCTCAAAATAGGATGTCTTGCAGGTGAGCCTATCTTGATGAAGTTCGTGAAATGACAGGAGGAGCCGGGGAATTCATAGAGGCCGCGGAAGCTTTTCTGAAACAGGGATTTTGAAATTGAGGAAAACAAGTTTTGGTTGAATGTATTTCGCCTGGCGGGGCCGAAGTCCTTTCGCCTCCCCCATGATAAAATAATCTCATGCAGCCTTCACTAGAGAAACTTCGAAAATTCTTCCGCCTCGAACACGAGAACGGATACAGCAATAACGCAATCATCGGCGGGTTGGCAAAGATGCTTGATTTTTGGGAAGGCGAGGCGCGCGCCGACGGCGTTAGCGAAGAAGTGATTCAAGCCGTCGTGCAGAGACTCCGCTCGTATGAGGGCCTCAGCCCGCAGTCCCGCGCCGACGCGTTGAAAGGTTTGTGGAAGCGCATCGGTGAAGCGTATCCCGAAGCCGCACAAAGGTCCCAGCAACGGCCGCGGCCGCAAGCCACAGAATCCGCGCCGGCACAATCGCGCCCGCAACCGAGTCGTCCTCTACAGCAACAGCGCCCCGCGCCTCCGCCGCGCTCCGAATCTGTTCCCGGCGCGAAAACGAGTCAAACGCCCGCCGCGCTCGACGCCCCGCTAACGGTTCTTCAAGGCGTCGGTCCGAGGCACGCCGCCACACTCGAAAGCCTCGGCATGAAAACGCTCGGCGACATGCTCTATTATTTCCCGCGCCGCTACGACGATTATTCACAGCTCAAACCGATCAAAAGTTTGTGGTACGGCGAGCAGGTGACCGTGATCGGCACGATTCAATCGGTGCATACGCGCCCCATTCGCAGCGGCTCGGCTACGATTGTCGAAGCCATTCTCAGCGATGGCACCGGCGCACTGCGGCTCTCGTGGTTCAACCAGCCGTGGATGGCCAATCGCCTCAAAGAGGGAATGCAGATTTCTGTTTCGGGAAAAGTGGAGCAATATCTGGGCCGCCTCGTGATGAACCAGCCCGATTGGGAATCGGTGGACATCGAACATTTGCACACCAACCGCATCGTGCCGATTTATCCGCTGACCGCGAAGATCACGCAGAAGTGGCTGCGCGGTTTGATGAAGCAAGTCGTGACGTATTGGGCGCCGGCGGTGGCCGACTCACTGCCGGAAAGCGTTCGTTCCTCCGCGCAGTTAATCAGCCTGGGCCAGGCCTTGTTGCAAATTCATTTTCCCGATTCGCAGGACTTGTTGAAAGCGGCGCGTGAGCGGCTGGCTTTCGATGAAATTTTCTTCTTGCAGATGGGCGTGATGCGGCAAAAGCGCGATTGGAAACAGGCCGAGGCGCGCCGCTTCTCAGTCCCGGACGATTGGCTGGCGGCGCGTTTAACGAGCCTTCCCTTCACGCTGACAAATGCACAGCAGCGCGCCCTCGCTGAAATCCGCGCCGATTTGGATTCGGGCAAACCGATGAATCGACTTCTGCAAGGCGATGTCGGTTCGGGCAAGACCGTTGTCGCCGCGCTCGCCGCCGCGATCATCACATCGAACGGCGCGCAAGCCGCGGTCATGGCTCCAACTTCAATCCTGGCGGAACAGCATTATCGTAGTTTCAAGAATCAACTCGCTGGCGAAAGCGGAATCATGCACGAGGATGAGATTCGCTTGCTGGTTGGCGATACGCCCGAAGTGGAGAAAGAGGCGATCCGCAATGGATTGGCAGACGGTTCGATCAAAATTGTCATCGGCACGCACGCGGTCATTGAAGGCCCGGTTCAGTTCAAGGATTTGCAATTGGCTGTGATTGACGAACAGCACCGCTTCGGCGTGGAACAGCGGGCGGAACTCCGCTCCAAAGGAACCAATCCGCATTTGCTGGTGATGACTGCCACGCCGATTCCGCGTTCGCTGGCATTGACGATTTACGGCGATCTCGATTTATCCCTCATAGACGAAATGCCGGCGGGCCGCCAGCCGGTCAATACCTACGTCCTGCGGCCGCAGGAACGCGAGCGCGCCTACACATTGATCCGCGGACAGATTCAAGAGGGACATCAGGCTTTTATCATTTATCCGTTGATCGAGGAAAGTGAAAAGCTGGGAGACCTGCCCGCCGCGGTGGATGATTATGAGGTCCTGTCGAAGGAAATTTTCCCTGATCTCAAACTCGGCCTTTTGCATGGACGCATGCGGGCCGATGAAAAAGACGAGACCATGCTCAAGTTTCGCGACGGGCAATACGATATTTTGGTTTCGACCACCGTCGTGGAAGTAGGCGTGGATGTTCCAAACGCGACGGTGATGCTGATCGAAGGCGCCGACCGATTCGGCCTGGCGCAACTGCATCAACTGCGCGGCCGCGTTGGGCGCGGCCCGGCGCAATCATATTGTCTGTTGATTCCAACGCACGAAGACAAGGCGGAGAGCGAACGTTTGCAGGCGATGGCTGAATCCAACGATGGCTTTGTGCTGGCCGAACGCGATTTGCAGCAGCGCGGCCCCGGCGAATTTCTCGGCACGCGGCAATCGGGTTATGCATCTGGTTTACGCATGGCAAGCCTGACCGATGTGGCGTTGATCGAGAAAGCGCGCCTCGAGGCGCAAAGATTGTTCGAAGAAGATGCCGATTTACAAAAACCCGAACATGCTTTGCTGGCGGAATCCTTGCAACGCTTCTGGAGCCAGGGCAAAGGCGATGTATCTTAAACACAAAAGACACGACGCTTGCGCCTGCATACAAGTGCGGGCGAGTGCGCAAAGTCCTTTGGATTCAAACCGCAGCGGTCTTTGCGCCGGTTGTGTTTAAAAATTGGAGAATGCATGGTTAGAGCTTTGTTTCCCGGCACGTTCGATCCCATCCATTACGGTCATATGGATATTGCCGCGCGCGCCTCGCGTCTTTTCGATGAGGTCGTCATGGCGGTTTACGACAAGCCGCTCAAGTCATTGATGTTCGACCCGGACGAGCGCATGGCGCTGGTCATGGAGGCTGTGAAGGACAACCCCAAGATCAAGGTGGTCGGATACAGCGGCTTGACAATTGAATTTGCGCGCAGAGTTCACGCGCAGGTTATCGTACGCGGCCTGCGCGTCTTCTCGGACTTCGAGTTTGAGTTCCGCATGGCGCTGGCGAATCAGCGGCTGGCCGCGGATATCGAGACGGTCGCGCTGATCACCGCGGAAGAGCACACGTTTCTTTCGTCCAGCACAGTGCGCGAGATCGCAATGTTAAATGGCGATGTGTCGAGCATGGTCCCGCCGCACGTGGAAAAGGCATTGAAGGCAAAAGTCAGTGATTTGGGGGACGGGCATTCCCCTCCCAACGCATTGCGAGATTGACGCATTCGGAAGAGAAATTTTTATATAAGAAGCAGTATAATGAGTTATCGTCCCTGTTGATCATACGAAGAGTCCGCCGATCTCTGCGGAGGAACTTATGGACATCCTGCAACTGATTGACCGTCTGGAAGAACTTTTCAACGAAGCCAAAGCTTTGCCGTTTACACATAACGTCATCGTGGATGAAGACCGCATGCTGGAGATCATTGACCAGATGCGCATCGTTGTCCCGGATGAGGTCAAGAAGGCACAGCAGATCATAGGCCAGCGCGACCGCTTTCTGGCGCAGGCGCAAGAGGAGGCCGATCGGACGATTGCTCTGGCTCGAGAAAAGGCCGACCAGATGACGATGAAGGACAGCATCACGGTTGAGGCTCAGCGCCGCGCCGACCAGATCATTTTGCAGGCGCGCGCCGAAGCGGAAAATATCCGCCGCGAGGCCGACGATTACGTGCTGGATACGTTGGAAAAATTGCAGGACACCCTGGATAAAGTGATGAATCAGGTTCGCAATGGTATCCTTACCATGCAGGAAGATCAAATGCGAAAATCCATTCCGGCTTCGCCGCCGGTTGTTTCGGAAAAAGTCGAGAAGTAAATCAAATTCCCGCCACACGGCGGGAATTTTTGTAATAAACCTGAGTTCGGAATGCCGCCTTGCGCCAGTTTTGCGAGGCGTTTCGCGGTTGTTTCAGTAAGCGCCAGCGGGAAGCGCTTCGGGATCGTACTGCCGGGCGCGATCTTCGACCATCCCTTACGCTTTGAGCGCACACTCTCTTTTCCCGGCTTTCAATTTAATAGCGGTTTCGCCTCGGCTTCGCTACGAGCATTTACTCCAACTTCAAACCCGCTGATTTGAACAAGTCCACTGTCGTTTTTTTACATTTACTTTGCGCTCTTGACCATCTGACGCGCAGCCTGCATCAATTCATGCGCGGAACGCAGTGTGCCTTCGCCCACTTCGCCAAGCATCTGCGAAAGTTCGAGCAGCTGCGGTTCGCCGCTCAGCCGCTCGACACGCGTCAACGTGCGGTTGCCCTGAATGATCTTCTGCACCTGATAATGTTCATCGCCGAAGGCGGCGAGTTGCGGCAAATGCGTCACGCAAAAGACTTGATGGTTTCGCCCCAAATGCCACAGCTTGAATCCGACGACCAGGCCCACGCGTCCGCCGATGCCCTGATCAATTTCATCGAAGATCAACGACGGGATTTCGTCCGCGCTGGCGAGGATGTTTTTCAACGCCAGCATAAGCCGTGAAGTCTCGCCGCCGGAGGCGATTTTCGCCAGCGGTTTGAGTCCTTCGCCGGGATTCGGCGCGACGAGAAATTCCACGCGGTCGAAACCATTTGAGTCGAACGCGACGCGCGAACCATCATTTAGTGGGATGCCGTTTGGATCGGGGCGCGTTTGAAAGTCCACGCCGAAGCGCGCCGAGGCCATTCTCAAATCGTCGAGTTCGGCCTCGATGTTTTTGCCCAATTTTTCCGCCGCGGCTTTGCGTTTTTCCGAAAGCGCAACCGCCTGCTTCGACAACGTTTGAAGCAGTTTATCTTCCTCCGTTTCGAGCGCACGGATGCGTTCGCCGGCAGTGGAAATGGTTTCCAATTGTTGGCGCGCGCTTTGACCGAATGCAATCACCGCCGGAATGCTTCCGCCATATTTGCGTTTGAGATTGTGGATCAAATTCAAACGTTCTTCGACCTCCTCCAAACGTTTGGGGTTGAATTCGATTTCATCCAGATAGTCGCGCAAATTGCGCACCAAATCTGCCAGCGTATCTTCGAGCGCGGCGGCTGCATTGGCAAGTTCTTCCTGCGCCTTATCAATCTTGGCAAGTCCGGCCAACGCCCGCGCGGCCTGCCCGATCAAATCGCTGGCCGCGGGAGATTCCTGCGAACCTTCATCCAAAACCTCGAGCGCATGCTGCGCATATTGCGCCAGCGACTCGGCGTTTGCCAAACGGTCGCGCTCTTTTTTCAACTCATCATCTTCGCCAGGCTTGAGCTTCGCGGCTTCGATCTCCTCCGCCTGAAACATCAGCATTTCGACGCGGCGTTCCGCGTCGGCCTGCGCCTGACGGAGTTCGTTCAACTCTTTGCGGACGCTCAATAACTTTTGATACGTCTGACGATATTCGGCTAAGGGGTTTGCAATGTCTGCGTAACGATCCAACAGACCGAGATGCGCGCGCGGATCGAGCAAGGAAAGATGTTCCGATTGACCGTGAATATCCACCAACCGCGCGCCAATTTCCTTCAGGAGCGACACGCCCACCGTCCGGCCATTGACGCGTGCGATGCTTCGCCCCTCGCGCCGGACTTCGCGCGCCAGCGTCACATAATCGGGATCATCCAAAAGTTCTTCGCGTTTCAGGATTTCGTTTACCGCTTCTTTTTCAGGCCCCTTGAGGGCGAACACGCCTTCGACATACGCCGCGTCCGAATCGGTTCTCACCACCGCTGCGTCGGCGCGGCCTCCAATCAACATCTCAACCGCGTCGAGGATGATGGATTTGCCCGCGCCCGTTTCGCCGGTCAGGATCACGAGGCCGGGTCCCGGCTTGAGATCGAGTTTGTCTATAATCGCGAAATTCTGGATGCGGAGTTCTGTCAGCATAGAGGCCTGTCATCCGCCGATGCGGATTCCGGAAATCTGTGTATAAGCGGCTGGCACGGCGAGGAAAAGATAAACGATCTGCCAGATGGCAGGCAACAACGCTCCGAAGCCCGCGCTGAAACTGCCGGATAAAACCGCCAGCAACGCAGGCAGGGAAAACATCAATATTGCCGGAAGGCCGCCCACCACCATACCGACGGCGGCGGTCGTGAACAGCGCGCGCGACCTTCGATTCCGGATGAAACGCAGGATGATGTTGCCAATCACCGCGCCCGCGCCGGGGGCCAGGAACAGGATCAGAATGCCAAAAAAGATTCCGCTGGCGAGGAGCACGAGCACGCTGGTGATTCCCGAAGCAATCGCGGCGACCACAAATGCGGTGATGTAGTCATACCACTGGGCAGTGTCAAATACTTTCTGTTGAGCGCGCACACATTCCTTACAGCGATAACCGGTGGGTGTGAGAATCGCACATTCAGTGCAAATCGGACGTTCACAGCGGTTGCAGCGCAGTGTCGTGGGGCGGCTGGGATGCACATAACAATACAAAGTCGTCGGGTCGTTTTCGGTCATAAATGGAATCCTAAATATGAGGTTGATTCATGTGCGCATTTAAATTTCGATAGAAATAACCGGGGTCGCCAAAGCGGACGAATTGTGCGGCGTATTCGGCGGCGCGCACATCCACGCGATCGTCTTCGGAAAGCGGCAGAGGCGGCTGTCCGTCCACGCTGACAACAGTGTTATCGCTTTTGACAACGATGCTCACCGATGATCCTTCTGCAAGCACGACGGCGCGGTCCACCGACATGTGCGGCGCGATGGGAACGAGGAGAATGTTTCGCAAATCGGGAGGCAGGATGGGCCCGCCCGCCGCCAACGCATACGCGGTCGAACCGGTGGGCGTGGAAGCGATTAAGCCGTCGCAAACATAGGTGGTGAGCAAACGTCCATCCACGCTGGCGGCCAATCGCACCGGGCGCAGATTCATGCCGCGGCTGACAACGGCTTCATTGAGCGCGTGCCAGCGGCCAAGAACTTCACCGGCCCTCACGTGTTCGGCATAAATCATCATGCGCGGTTCGATCCATGCCTCGCCTTTCAGGAGGCGCTCCAGCATTTCGCGCCACTCGCCGCGTTCGATCTGAATCAAAAAACCGAGGCGTCCAAGGTTGATGCCCAAAATGGGCACGCCGATGGGCGCGCACAAATGCCCGGCCCGCAGCATCGTCCCGTCGCCGCCGACTGCGATCAATATATCGAATTCGCCCCGCTTGAGGCGGACACGCAAGTCTTCATCGTAAAGTGAACCAATTGGCGCATCGAAGCCTTTTTCTTTCAGAAACTCTACAATCAGATTGGCTTCTGCAAATGCGTCTGGTATTTTAGGATACGAAACCACCACAGGATGCTTTGGAACGAATGAGTCCGGCATATGGAAATATTATACAACTCCCCAATCATCAAACCAGTTTTTGATCACAGACTTTTCTAAAGCCGCACCTCCGACAGCGCGCCGCGTCCTCGTGCGAGCGCGCGACCTGTGTACGATATTCGTCGCGCTTCATCTCTGCCAATTGATCAAGCAGCGCCGATTCGAGTTCGGGCGTGTAATCCACGGCGAAATCGCGGTTTGAATAATGGATGATTCCATAAGGCGGACGCTTGCCGAAAGTTTTTTCAACCAACAGGCAATACGCCGCGACCTGGAAGATGTGCGAATCATACGGGACTTCGGGCGTGCGCCCCGATTTGACCTCGACTGGAATGATCTTTCCGTTCTGCTCCACGAGATAATCGGGCTTGCCTGTCAATCCCATTTCGGAATAAAACAACGGTTTCTCGACCTCGCCCCAGGTGCGCGTGTCCGTGTAAATGATACGTCCACCGGGCAGGCCGGCCTGACGCCGCTGGCGATTGGATTGCCAGAAAAAGAGGATGGCAAGGATAATAAGAAAGAGCGCGAGGTAAAGCATTGTCAATAAGACGCTGTCAGATGAAGCGAAGAGTAAGATAAACTACGAGCAGAGTCAAAGCCGCCAAAAGCAGAAGCATGCCCAGCGTCCGAAGCAGACTCGCAACAAGAACTTTGCGTCCGTGCCGGCGGTGCAGTTCAGTTCCAGCCGCAAGTTCAACTTGATTCTCCGACTCCATCCCTTGTTTGCGATACCACCAGGCGCGGCGGCAGTAAAGGTAGGATCCGATTTCAGACGCACGAATCACAGACGGCATAGGCAAAGTATAGCACAAATTTTCTAATCGCTTTGATTTGCTTTTTCAGCAAATCCCTGATAGAATATTAGAACATTCGTTCTTATCCTTCTCGGCTGTCTGGAACGGAGAAAAAATGAACCATGGTCTTATGCACGCGATCCGAAAGGGGCTGGATGAAAAGCACGCGGAACTCGAACGTTGGCTGAAAGCGGCTCCATCCGAAAAGAAGGGCATTCTTCTCGGTCCGCAAGGCGAAAATGTTCTTCAAACACATTTAAACGTTATTATTGATGAGTCATTGGAAAAGATTGGAGAAGGAACGTTGGGCATCTGCACAATTTGTCACGGAATTGTGGACGATAATCTGCTTCAAATGGATTACACCGCTTGTATCTGCCTCGACCATTATTCGGCCCAAGAGCGCCGCGATCTTGAAAACGAACTGGAGCTTTCGCAGATTGTCCAGCGCGCACTCCTGCCCCAACAGATTCCATCCATTGAGGGAATGGACATTGCGGCGTTCAGCCGGCCAGCTCAAATCGTCAGCGGCGACTATTTTGATTTTCTGCAGTTTAACGACGGCGCACACGGCGTTGTGATCGGCGATGTGAGCGGAAAAGGCATGTCGGCTGGCATGCTCATGTCCAGCCTCCAAACAGCTTTTCATACGCTCGTGCCTGAAAGCGATTCGCCGGTCAAGGTGCTGGAGAGGATCAATCGCCTTTATATTCACAACATCAACTTTACAACTTTCGTAACCGTTCTCTTTGGCAAAATTGATCCGCTCACAAAAGTTCTTACATATGCCAATGCCGGTCATAATCCGGCATTTCTGTATCATCGCAACAGCCGGAAAAGCGAATGGCTTCCACCAACCGGAGCGGCCATTGGTCTGATGGAAAAATTTAGCGTTCAACCGAAGAGCGTTTCACTTGAAAGCGGCGATATTCTTTTGTTCTACACCGATGGTATAACAGAGGCCTTCAATCCACAGCGTCAACAATACGGTCAGGAACGATTGGCGGAGATAATCCAGCAAAACGAAGCGCAACCCGCTGAAAACCTGATCTCTAAAATTCTCGAGGCGTTGAATGATTTCGTCAATGGACAGTCGTTGGGAGACGACATTACGCTGATTGTATGTAAAATGAGATGAACGGACATCGGTCGCCCGGTTCGTAGAGCGAATTTCTCGAACAGCCCATGTCCCTGCCAGAGCTGCGTTTGCATTTTTGAATTTGGCCATTAACGCCATGACCGCAAAGTGAGCCAGGTTTTTGGGATTCTTTTGCGGCCAAAGCGGGCTTCGCGGTAAGGTTCTTGTCCGGCGCTGATTTGGTAAAGCCATGCTCGAACGGCGATTTTCCATTGTCAAAACCAAGCGCCCTCGTTATAATGTGCGTCCTCGGGCGGATAGCTCAGCTGGTTAGAGCACTGCTTTGACATAGCAGAGGTCGTAGGTTCGAGCCCTATTCCGCCCACACGCAAAGGTCCCAATTTGGGGCCTTTTTGTTATTAAACTCCTATGGGAATTGTGACAAAGGGGAATAACTTTGTACCAAGAGTAGTGTTATCCTAATTGTAATGAATAGCACAAAGCTGTTCACCATATTCCAAAAAGGAGCATCATAATATGTTCATTGATTACCTCACTCTCGTCATGATTAATCTGGTTGCAGGCAGTGTTTTGCTGGCCTATTATCTCTGGAAAGGCATTGATGAGAAGGATCAGCGCCCTTACGCTGCTGCATTTTTCGTAACCGGATTGGTAAGCCTGGTTACGGGTTTTCAGCTGTCCTTTACCTGGCCACTCCCGGGGAGTTTTAACGTAGGCTATGGCGATGCCACAACTTTGTTCGGTGTTGTGTTCCTTGGCACCGCTATTGCGCTGTGGCAAGGCTGGAATCTGATTCCGGTTTCCATCTACTCCTTTTTCGCCGGCGTGGATGCGATTATCGTCGGTCTTCGCCTCTATTCCTTGAAGTTAGGACAGGAACCCCTTGTTGCTGCTATTGGCTTTGTTTTGGCCGGGCTTGGCGGCGTCTGCGCCTTCCCCTTCCTCCAGTGGTTTAGAGATAACAAGACCGTTCGCTGGATTGCAATTGCTGTCTTGGTAGTGACCGCAGGGATTTGGGCTGTCACGTTCTACGCCGCGCTCTGGGGACATATGGCCAGCTTCGCCAAGTGGGTCCCTGCAACAATGGCTACTCCCGCCGCGAAATAATACAACCAATAGATTTGATAATCGGGAAGGATTGCCTTCCCGATTATCTTTTAAGTTCGAATGAATTTGGCAGGAACAAATATTTTTGCTATCCTAAAAGCACAAGAATAGACTTCGGGAGAGACCGGCTTGAATACAGAGCAAGGAAGATTTTCAACTCTAATTGTCGTCCTAATGGCCGGAGCGGTGATTGTACTGCTATTGGCGCTATGGTCAGGATTCACATTCATATTCGCTCAGGGAAGCGAGATCACGCCGATGACAATCATCAGCTTAACCATCGCCATATTACTCGTGGTCAGTTTTCTCGTCGGAATGATCTTTACGCTCCAGAGGAAACGTTGGGGCTTTTGGCTGTTTGCCGTCGCATCCGTGTTGATGTTTGTTGGAGGAGGCTTGCCCGGTACCGGCAGTGCAATGAACCAGCTTGGAGCCGCAGGTTTTCTGGGCGCGGCTGCCGCGGCGTTGGTTTACCGACAACGCGATTTGCTGTCGTAGACCTTGCCGACCGACTTTGAAACGCGTATAATGTCGCAAATCCAAGAAACGCAATGACCGGGACGAGTAGGCGGCTCGATGGCATTTACACCCGCTGTTTCTGACAGGGAAAGCAAGCCAAAGATTGAGAGCTTGTTCCAGAAGCAACCGCTGAAAACCACCCGCGAGCGTTGAACAGAACAGTGATCGGTGTTCAATAAGCAGCGATCAGTTAGTATGGAAAACGGTCGGCTCCGTTATCGGCTCAAGAGATGGACTAGTCCGGCAGTTCCTTCGCTGGGCAGTTGGATGGTTTGACAGCCGCGCGGACTATCGAACTGCAAAACCGGGAAACTATCGAACTAATTCAAATCGGGTGGAACCGCGTGAAGTAAATTCTCGCCCCGTAATCGGGCGAGAATTTTTATTTACTGATGTTACGCAGTTTCCCCGCAGCGCGACATTCATGTCGTCTGAAAATACGAGATAGAACTCGCGCTACTGCGTAGGAAGAGTTGTTTATACGGAGGTCGCTATGACTGAAGATGGAATCATTCCCACGCCACAGGGACCCGGAGGCCTGGCACCGTTGCGCTCCGGGGCGCGTAAAACCGTCGAAACGGCAGTAAACTAAAAACAAGAAAGGAAGCGAAAATGCCGCAACAACAGGAAAAGCAAGAACGTTACGAGGACTCGCACCTTTATCGAATCCGACATTCAGCCGCGCACATCATGGCGCAGGCCGTGCTCGAGATGTTCCCGGACGGAAAAATCACGATTGGGCCGCCGATCGAGAACGGCTTTTATTACGATTTCGATTTGCCGCGCAATCTCACGCCCGAAGATCTGGAGCAGATCGAAAAGCGGATGCGTCAGATCATCGCGGGCAAATTCGAGTTCCAGAAGAAAGTCGTCTCGGCAGAGGAAGCGCGCAAAATCTTCAAGGACCAGCCGTATAAACTTGAGTTGATTGATGGCCTTGAAAAAGGCGGCTTCGACGAGTACGGCAATCCATTGAAGGAAAAGCCGGAGATTTCGATTTATCAACATGATACCTTTGTTGATTTGTGCCGCGGGCCGCACGTTCAGAATACGAAAGAAATCAAGCCGGACGCGTTCAAGTTGATGAGCGTAGCCGGCGCGTATTGGCGCGGCGACGAGCATAACAAAATGCTTCAGCGCATTTACGGTACGGCTTGGGAAAGCAAGAAGGACCTCGATAATTATCTCTGGCAGCTCGAAGAAGCCAAGAAGCGCGATCATCGCAAGCTGGGCAAGGAGTTGGAAATCTTCACATTCGATGAGGAGGTCGGCCCGGGTCTTCCGCTCTGGCTGCCGAACGGCGGCGTGATGATCGAGGAACTTGAGAAGCTCGCGAAAGAGATGGAAGAGAAAGCCGGCTATCTGCGTGTTCGCACGCCGAACCTGACAAAAGAAGATTTGTTCATTCGTTCAGGACATTTGCCGTATTATGCCGAGTCGATGTATCCGCCGATGGAACTCGAAGGCGTGAAGTATTACGTCAAGCCGATGAACTGTCCGATGCACCACAAGATTTTCGCGTCGAAGGGCCGCTCGTACCGCGACTTGCCGATTCGTCTCGCGGAATACGGCACGTGCTACCGTTATGAGAAATCGGGCGAACTCTTCGGCCTGATGCGCGTCCGCTCGCTACAGATGAACGACGCACACATCTATGTTTCGGAGGATCAATTCGAAGAGGAATTTCTAGCGGTGATTGATCTCTATTTGAAATACTTCAAGCTGTTCGGGATCGAAAAATATATAATGCGATTAAGTCTGCATAGCAAAGCCGGACTTGGCAAGAAATATGTGGACAACGAACGCCTGTGGCTCAAGACGGAAGAGATGGTCCGCAATGCCATGAAGAACGGCAATGTGCCTTACGTTGAAGCGGAAGATGAAGCCGCCTTCTACGGCCCAAAGATTGACGTTCAGATCTGGAGCGTCATCGGCCGCGAATTCTCGCTGGCGACGAATCAAGTGGACTTTGCCGTGCCTGAGCGCTTCGACCTGCATTTTACGAACAAGGAAGGCAATGAGGAAGTTCCGCTGTGCATTCACCGCGCGCCGCTCTCGACGCATGAGCGCATGATCGGTTTCCTGATCGAACATTACGCAGGCAATTTCCCCGTGTGGCTCTCGCCCGAACACGTGCGCGTCATTCCGATCACGGATTCGCAGAACGACTACGCTCTGAACATCGTCCGGCAGCTGCGCGATCAAGGCATCCGCGTCAGCGCCGATATCAGCGCCCAGCGCATGAACGCCAAAATTCGTCAGGCGCAATTGATGAAAGTGCCATACATGTTGGTTGTCGGCGAAAACGAGATGAAAGCGAATCAAGTTTCGCTGCGCGTGCGCGACGGCTCACAGCAAAACAACATTGCGTTGAGCGAATTTGTTGCAAGGGTAAAAGACAGAATCGCAAACAGGTCGGCAGAGCTTTGAAATAGACGCCAGACCGTAGACCGGAGGGCAACTGTCCATTGTCCGCGGTCTACGGTCATTTCGTTGACGATTCCCGCGCCTTCATGGTATCATCAGCCCGCTAAAAACCAGCCTCGGGCTGGGTTTCTGTCTTGATAAGGAGAAGAATATCAGCGCTAACGAATTTCGAGTCAATGAGGGCATTCGAGTTCCCGAAGTCCGGGTGATCGGACCCAACGGTGAAAATATCGGAGTGGTTCCGATCAGGCAAGCTTTGCAGATGGCGCGCGACGCCGAACTCGATTTGGTGGAAGTCTCACCGACTGCCACACCGCCCGTCTGCCGTATCACGGATTTTGGAAAGTTCATTTACGAGCGAACGAAAAAGGAACGCGAGGCGCGCAAGGCGCAGACCAAGATCGAAGTCAAGGAAATCCGCCTGCGCCCCAAGACCAACGAAGCGCATCGCGGTTTCAAAGTGGACGATGCGCGGCGCTGGTTGAGCCAGGGACACAAAGTCCGGGTCACGATCAAGTTCCGCGGCCGCGAGATGGATTATCCCGAAATCGCCCTCGAGGATTTGAAAGAGATCGCACAGTCGCTTTCGGATATCAGCACAATCGAGCAGGCTCCCATGATGGAAGGCAGGACCATGCTGGTGGTGCTGGCGCCGGGGAAGCCGTCGGTGAAGAAAAAGGAAAAGGCTGAGAATCCGGCTGAAGTCCGGGATGAAGCGAAAGAATAAAGAAGATTGATGATTGTGATCTAGATTGACGGGGCCGATCTTCGAATCGTTCGTCAAAATCAACAATCTACAATTTGAAATCCACAATCGTAAAGGAGTAAGTCACAGTGCCTCGCAAAGCCAAATCCGGCAAATTCAAACTCAAGACGCACAAAGCAACGTCAAAACGTTTTCGTCTGACGGGCGCAGGCAAACTTGTCCGCACCAAAGGCGGCAAGAGCCATTTGCGCCGAAACAGATCGAAACGTACAAAAGCGCAATTCACTGAAATGCAGGTCGTCAAAGGCCGAAGCATTGTCAAGAACGTGAAGCGCCTGGCGCCGAACATGGAAGAATAGTTTTTTGAACCGCGAAGGCCGCAAAGATCGCTAAGGATTAAATTTTTCTTCGCGCTCTTCGTGTGCCTGACGGTGAACAAATCCGTTTTTTATTGCGGCTCCTGGATGTAAACAACTGACGCGCTTTCGCAGCCGCCGACGTCCAGAGGTTCGCAGGAGATGAAAAAATGACCAGAGTTAAGGGCGGCCCTTATGGGCACCTACGCCATAAAAAAGTTTTGAAGATCACCAAAGGCCAGCGCGGCGCGAAGCACTTTTTGTTCAAGCGCGCCAACGAGGCCATGCTAAAGAGTCTGTGGTACGCCACGCGCGACCGCAGAGTCCGCAAGCGCGACCTGCGCAAGTTGTGGATCGCCCGCATCAACGCGGCGGCCCGTCTGAACGGTACAACGTACAGTCGTTTGGTGGCGGCGATGAAGAAGGCGGATATCGCCCTCAATCGCAAGATGCTGGCAGATATTGCCGTCCGCGATCCGAAAGCATTTGCGGCGGTGGTGGCAAAGGCAAAATAGTAATTGGTAATTGGTAATTGGTGATTGGTAATTGGTGATTGGTGATTGGTGATCGTCGCGCCCGTTGGGTTTTGACCCGGCGGGCGTTTTCGTTGTAGAATGGGCGCATGAACAAAGTTCTTGTTGAACGCGTTCTATCCGCTGGTCCAACAATCCAAATCGTTCAGGGCGACATCACCGAGGAAACGACCGACGCCATCGTCAATGCCGCCAACGAACATCTCCAGCACGGCGCGGGCGTGGCGGGCGCGATCGTTCGACGCGGAGGCGAGATCATTCAGCACGAGTCGGATGAATGGATTCGCAAACACGGAATTGTCTCTCACTCGCATCCCGCCTGGACTTCGGGCGGACTCCTGCCTGCGAAATATGTGATCCACGCGGTGGGCCCGGTCTGGGGCGATGGTAATGAAGATAAAAAGTTATCAGATGCTGTTCACGGCTCATTGCAAGTGGCAGATGAATTAAAGTTATCGTCCATTTCATTGCCCGCCATTTCGACAGGTATCTTCGGTTTCCCAAAAGAACGCGCGGCAGGGATTGTTTTTTCGACAGTCAAAAATTATTTTGCGCATCACAAATCTGGAATCAAATTGGCTCGGCTGGTTTTATTTGACGAGTCGACGATCAATGCCTTTCTCAAGGTATGGAAAATGGATCATGGATCATAAAGTCGATTTTCCATCATCAATGATTCATTAACCATGATCTCTTCCTCCCAAAACCCAAAAATCAAATTAGCCCGCGCATTGACCGGCCGCCCGAAGGAACGGCATGAAGCGAACGCGTTTCTTGCGGAAGGCGTGAGGCTGGTGGAGGAAGCGGTAATTAGTAATTGGGGATTTCGATTTGTCTTATATTCCGATGAATTGAGTGAACGGGGAAGAAAGTTGGTTGAGAAGTTAGCAGAAAAGAAGATAGAAGTTGAGAAGGTGAAAAGTAGTTTATTGCAGTCAATCAGCGAGACCGAAACATCGCAAGGCATCATCGCCGTTCTCGAACTTACTCATTTACCAATTATCAATTCCCCAAATTTCGTTCTCATCCCCGATTCCATCCGCGACCCCGGCAATCTCGGCACACTTTTACGCACTGCGGATGCGGCTGGCGTGCAAGCCGTTTTGATTCCGCCCGAGACAACCGATGCCTTCGCACCGAAAGTCGTCCGCGCGGGAATGGGCGCGCATTTTCGATTGCCGATTCGTTCGATGAGTTGGGATGAAATCAAGCAAGTTGGAAGGTTGTCAGGTTTGAAGGTTTATATCGCTGACATGGATGGTCAATCTTGCTGGGAAACAGATTTCCGTCAACCGCTGGCGTTGATTGTTGGCGGAGAAGCTGAAGGCGCGAGCGAGCAAGCACGTAAATTGGTAAATGCTTACGTCAAAATTCCAATGGCAGGAAAAACAGAATCATTGAACGCGGCAGTGGCTGGCTCGGTGCTGATGTTCGAAGTTTTACGACAACGTTCAAACGTTTGAACGTTCTAACGTTTCAATGAGGCCAAATGAAGATCCGATCCATCACATACTTCTGCAATCCCAAATATCCTTTGGACGAAAAAGTCATCCAAGAGGCTGGAGAATTTCTTGCCAAAGCCAAGTCCGCATATGATGCCGCTGGCTACGAAGTCCAGACCATGCGGCTGGCGACAATTCCATTTCCAAAATTGCTCGGCGAAAGACATATCAATGAATTGCCAAAACTCGCCGAACAACTGGAAAAGTTGATGCATCAAATTGGCGTTGGGCATCTCTCACTTGGCCCCGCGTTGATCGAGTCGCCGCGCAGTTATGAAGCGATTCCCGAAGCGATTGCCGCTTCGCAAAATATTTTCTTCGGGGGCGTGATGGCGGATAAAAAAATCGGCATCTCGCTCGAAGCCATCAAAGCCTGCGCGAACATTATCATCAAGTCCGCGCCGATTGACCCGAACGGCTTCGCCAACCTGCGTTTCGCCGCGCTGGCAAATGTCAAAGCCGGCGCGCCGTTTTTCCCCGCCGCATATCACAAAGGCAATCAACCTGCTTTTGCCGTCGCCACCGAGTCGGCGGATCTGGCGGTCAAAGCGTTTGCAAATGCAAAGACGTTCGAAGAGGGTCGTGCTGTTCTGATCGCCGAAATCACCAGACACGGTCAGGCCCTTGCGAAAATCGCCAATGAATTATTGAATACTCGAAACTCGAATACTCGAAGATTCGATATTCGATTTGGCGGGATTGATTTTTCGCTGGCGCCATTTCCCGATGACCCGTACTCGCTTGGCAACGCGGTTGAGCAGATGGGCGTCCCGAAAATCGGGTTGCACGGCTCGCTCGCGGCGGCCGCCCTCCTGACCGAAGCCGTGGACCGCGCCGACTTTCCGCACACCGGCTTCAGTGGATTCATGCAGCCTGTGCTCGAAGATTCTGTTTTGGCTCGACGCGCTGCCGACGGCACGTTGACGATAAAAGATTTGCTTCTTTATTCGACAGTCTGCGGAACGGGACTGGATACCGTGCCATTGCCCGGCGACACAACGGCAGATCAACTTGTTCCGCTGCTGCTCGATCTTTCCGCCCTCGCGCTGCGCCTCGACAAACCGCTGACGGCGCGTCTGATGCCTATCCCCGGCAAGAAAGCGGGCGATGCGACATCGTTCGATTTTGGATTCTTTGCCAACAGCAAGGTAATGGCATTGGAGTCTTTGCCCCTGTTTTTTCCGCTGAACGGGAATGAAGTTTTACAGATCAAAAAACGTTAGCAAGCTTGCAGGCTGGAAGGTTGAACTTGTAGACTTGCCAGCCTTCCAGCCTTTAAACATTTATACCCTCCAATAATCTCCTCCGCCGCCCTCGCGTTTCATCAATCCATATCCGACCAGCTCGCGTCGGAGCGAGGCGGTATCTTCATGATAGCGGCTCAGAATCTCATTGACCTTTTTTTCGCTGTAACGTTTGCCCGGCTCGAATGCTTTGACGATGTATCGTAAAACCGCTTCGAGTTTTTTGCGTTGGGCGGGAATCGTTTTCAGGCTCCCGTCTTTACGCGTATAATCCGTTATGACTTTGCGGTCATAGGTATCGAGGTCCACATCCGCAATGGCAGTGGAGAGATCTTCGCCTGAAAGTAAACGGCGCGTCTTTTCCTCAAGCGCTTTTTCCTCGAGGCGATAAACGTTGTAGTAACTTTCCGTCCGTGCGCTGACGAGACCCACCCGCGTCAGTTTGGCAAGATGATGCGAGACCGTCGAGGGTTTGAGTTTCACCAGCGCGGCAAGTTCTTCAACGCTGTACGCGCGCTGAGCCAACAGACCGACGATCTTCAAGCGATTCGCATCCGCCAGCGCCTTGTAAAATGAAATCAGTTCGTCGCTCATATTTCACATCCGTAAATCTAATTCGATACTTATCGAATTAGATTTTAGCGGGGAAATTTCCGGGCGTCAAGGGTCGTCAATTAAACGACAGCCGCTTCACGGTCGCCCTGGGTGAAAGCGAAGCCCAAAATCAGCGCGGCTTGAATGAGTTATAATGCACCCGTAAGAGCCGGTCCCATTTCATTGTTTGGAGGTGTCTTGTGGATCTCTCGAAGCATGCATTCTTTGAGGGAAAAATCGTCCCGCTTGCGGACGCCAAAATCAACATAGCCACGCACGGCTTCTTGTATGGTACAGCTGTATTCGGCGGCATACGAGCTTACTGGAACGAAGAGAAGAAACGTCTCTTCGTTTTTCGTCCTTATGACCATTATCGGCGTTTACTGCATTCGGCGCGCATGATGGCCATGTCAACCACTTATGACGAAGAAAGCTTGATTGAATTGACGCTTGAAGTACTGCGTACCGACAACTATCAGCAAGATGTTTACATGCGCCCGACATTCTACAAAGCGGACATGGGGATTGGCGTGCGCCTGCATGATTTGAAAGATGAGTTCTGCCTGTTCACTATGCCGTACGAAAAGTATGTCAAGAACGACACCAACGCGCACGTGACGATTTCATCGTGGCGGCGGATTGACGACAACATGATTCCCGCGCGTGGAAAGGTGGCGGGCGCGTATGCCAATTCGGCTTTGATCAAAACCGACGCCAACCGCGCCGGCTTCGACGAGGCATTAGTGCTGGATCAGAACGGTCACATCTCGGAAGGTTCAGCGATGAATGTTTTCATGGTGCGCGATGGAGTTGTGATTACGCCCCCGGTGACGGACAATAT
Source organism: Anaerolineales bacterium (assembly GCA_042408355.1). Taxonomy (GTDB): domain Bacteria; phylum Chloroflexota; class Anaerolineae; order Anaerolineales; family Villigracilaceae; genus Fen-1038. The sequence goes on along the minus strand of JBHORD010000165.1, from coordinate 808 downwards.
CCTTGAAGGCATTACGCGCAAATCGGTCATCGAACTCCTTTGTAATGAAATGGGAGTCCAGGTCATTGAGCGATCCATTGACCGCACTGAAGTTTCCATCGCCGACGAATTCTTCATGACCGGCACGGCGGCGCAAATCATGGCGGTGACGAAGGTGGATCACCGCCCCATCGGACGCGGCGAGATGGGCCCCATCACAGCCGGGTTGCGCACGCTTTATGAAGACGTCTTGCGCGCGAAAAATCCGAAATACGCCCATTGGAATGTGGCAGTATAAAATCATGAAAATAAAAATTGCCCGCCGCTGACTCGGCGGGCAATTGCGTTTATCGATTCTTCTTGAAACGGACGAGAACCAGGTTTTTTGTGCAATCGGTGTAGGTGTTGATATAAACATTATCCGAGAGTGGGAGGCCGGCCTGATCCAGCAATTGAAGATAGAGCGTTTTGGTTGAAGCCACCGGCGTATTGCCAAGCACAAATTCCCAGCCGGATTTTCCGTAATCGGGGCTCACGCCGCTGACGGTTGTCAGGTTGATCGGTTGATTGTTCCACGTACCGACCAGACGAATCACCATGCCAATGATCGGGCTGTTGTTGGCATCATCCACAGTGCCGCCCACGCCCTGCCAATTACAGCCCTGATCAGCGAGATGCGCGATGATGGTGCTTTGAATGTAGCTGGGCGCTGAAGCAGAAAACGGCGCCGTTGGCGTGGCAGTTGCCTTCGGCGTATTGGTCGGTTGAGGCGTTCTGGTCGGCGGGACGAGTGAAAAGCCGGTTGGAGAGGGCTGAAGGGTGATTGTGG
>JBHORD010000160.1:0-5414 GCA_042408355.1 Anaerolineales bacterium | reverse complement strand
GTGGTGACATATTCCATGCGCAAGGTCTCCAGCATAGAAGAACGCGTCACTCGGACGAAGGTTGCCCAGCTGATGTACGAGAGCGTCAGAATGGGAAGGATCATGTGTTTGAGCGCGTCCCAGAAAATATCCAAGCGGCCGTTCAGAATGCTGTCAATAGTCAACAGGGACGTATAGTGATGGAAGCCGGGGGAATTGACGATTGTGTCCGCCCATTGTGAAAGACGCCCCGGAGGAAACCAATGCAGATTGGCATAAAAAATCATCAGCACCAACAAACCAAACACGAACGTTGGAAAAGATGTGCCTATGATGCTAAAGATACGGGCGGCCTGGTCAATTAAACCGTTCTGATGAACGGCCGCCTGCACTCCAAGCCAAATGCCAACGACAAGCAACGGTCCGACCGTCCAAAGCGCAAGATCAAGGGTATTGGGAAATCTTTGTTTGATGATATCAATTACAGGCTCCGAAGCGGTACGGGAGTAACCAAAATCTCCAAACAGGATTCCTCCCGTTCGCTTGCCTGTTTGGGGATCTTTTACGCCAGTCAGCCAGATCCAGTATTGAACATATAGCGGTTTGTCCAAGCCATATTGTTTAATGATTCCGTTGAGCGCATTTTGAGTCTTCGGAAGATCGCGAACATAAAGCGCCGAACGCTCGATGGGGCTTAGAAATTGCAGCATACCAAAGATCAATACCGTTACGCCAAAAAGCAGCACTGGCATCAATAAGAGTCGGCGGATGATATAGTTTAGCATGGCACCTCGATCCGTTTAGTTTCGGACTTCCATTTTATTATCTGGATTGTGATGCAGAAGCCTTCATCACAATCCACAAAATAACTGGAGGCCGGGAAAGATGGGGACCTGATGACAGGTCCCCATCCAAGTTTGTATGTTCTACCTGAGATTAATCCTTGCTTATGCCATAGAAGTATAAGCCTGGGTAGATTGGATTGAGCACAACACCATGCAGCCAGCGTTGTTCATAAGTGTGGCCAGTGGCAAAGGACAGGATGATATCCGGAGCATTGTCATACACCAACTGGTTCAGCTTCTCGTACACCTGATCACGGGCAGTCGGATCAGTGAGAGCCACACCCTGATAGATCAGTGTCTTGAACTGAGATACCAAATCGGCAGGCATGCTCTGGCGTCCGCCATAGGTGCCGATCAGGTATGGAACATACCAGTCATGCGGATCGTGAATATCTTCCAGCCAGCCGCTGATGAACATGGGCAGAGTCAGCTGGCGTTGAGCGGCCAGGAAAGCCGGCCACGGCAAGCCTACAGTTTCGATCACAAACTTACTGTTGACGGAGCTGATATCCGCGGCCAAAATCTCGGCCACCTTCTGGCGGGTGGTATTGCCCTGGTTGTAGACTGCCGACATGCGGAAGCCTGTATCCCACAGGGATTTGCCGTCAGCCGATTTCAACGTGGAAGCCTGAAATGCCGCTTTGCATTTATCAGGATCGTAACTGTAAGTCGGAGCGCTGTCGCTGTAGCCAGGCATGCCGGGCAGTACGAGAGTCTTCGACTGTTGGGCCTCGCCGTTGAACACATCGTTATTAAAGGTGTCCCAGTCGAAACAATAGTTAAAGGCTTTACGGACATTCACATCCGAGAAGAAATCGGTCGGAATGCCATTGCCATCCAGCTTGCCAGAACCAATGTAGGGGTTGCCGCCGCCCGGGTTGGCAATATTGAAGTTAAAGAACACATCGGTGCGGAGCAAACCAGGCTGACCAATGAAGAGATTCAGAGGCTGACCATTTTCTTTCTGGCCAGGCTGGCAGACTGTAAACTTTGCAGCTGCTGTCTTGGTGGAATCATATCCGCATACGGGTTGGAGCGGACCAAATGCGCCCTTCGATGCGTCCCACTGACTGATTTGCCCAACCAGCGGGTCAACCTGTGCGCGGTTTTCAGGATTGACGGTGACCATATCAGCGTCACCAGCCTGCAGCATAGAGAAGCGCGTGCCCCACTCGGAAACGTTCTTAATCACGACAGTCTTCAATGCGGCAGGGCCGCTGGGACCGCCTTCATAAGCCGGCGATGTGCGCCAATAATTGTCGTTGCGTGTCAGAACGATTTCCTGACCCGGAGTCCAATGATCCAGCTTGAACGGACCGGTGCCATTTTCGATCTTGGTCAGCGGATCCTTGTCAGAGGTTGGAGCATAGAATTTCGCCCAGTCATTGCAGTTGCCATCCCAGCCGCCGTTCTGAGCTGTCCACTTCTTGTCCATGACGGAAGCCCAGGTCTGAGCCATGTTGGCGAGCAATGGACCCCACGGCTGGATCAGTTTAAAGGTGACCGTACCGGCGGTATCATCCGCCACAATTTGGGAAGTGACGCGCTGGCAGACTGCGTTAAGGATAGCCGGATCGGCGCCGCCAACTTTGGCTGTGTCGTTCTCCCAGCTTCCATCCACGTTGGTCATGTCAATCGGACCTTTTGCAAAATCAATCGAGGCTGGGTCCTTTGCCTGAGCCGCAAATTGGACGACATCGGCAATGTCAGCCACGCCAGTTCCAAAGAAAGCCTCGTACAGCAGCCATTGCGGCGAGTTATTGTTACCCTGCAGGAGGCCGCGCTGGAACGAGTAAGCGACATCATCCGGCGTCATGGGGTCGCCATTATGGAATGTGACACCCTTATGGATTGTAAAGGTGTAGGTTTTTCCATCCGGCGAAATTGTCCAGGAATCCGCCAGATTCGGTACGAACTTACCGGGCTGACTCCCATCGTAGAACAGCAGGGAATCATAAGTATTTTGAATGACCTCTGCGCCGGCGGTTTCATAGTCGAGCGCAGGATCGAGCGTGTCTGGGTCGCCATAAGTTACAAACGTAAAGGTCGTCGGATCCTTCGATTTGAAAACAGGAGCGGCCGGCGCCTCAGTGCCAGATGGCTGAGTTGCAGCGGGAGCCTGGGTTTGCGCAGGCGCCTGCGTTGGAGTTGCGCTTGGTCCGCATGCCGTCAGAAGCATGCCAGCAACTACCAGGAAGCTCAATACAGCAAAAAGCTTACGCATAGTTCTTCTCCTCACACGTTAGTTTAGAAGATTTATCGGATACGAACAAACATCTCGCAAGCAAGCATGGTTATTTTTACGGAGTTTGATCACCTCCTTTCCATAGTCTTCATGTCAAAAACTGTTCGGCAAAGTGACAAGCCACGAAATGCTCTGGCTTTAATTCACGGAATTCGGGCGTTTGTTCGGCGCAAATCGGTTTGGCGATCGGACAGCGCGTTCGGAAGCGGCATCCCGAGGGCGGATTGACCGGCGAAGGCACGTCCCCTTCCAAAATGGTGCGCTTGCGCCTGGCATCCGCAACCGGATCGGGAATAGGGACTGCCGATAACAAAGCTTGAGTATAAGGATGCAGTGGAGTGTTATACAACTCGGCGCGATCTGCCATCTCCATGATAACGCCCAGATACATCACCGCAACCCGATTGCTGATGTGGCGCACCACCGACAGATCATGCGCGATAAATAAATACGTCAGGTTAAACTGTTTTTGAAGGTCTTCCAACAGATTGATCACCTGCGCCTGAATCGACACATCCAAAGCCGAGATCGGTTCGTCGCAGACGATGAAGGAGGGTTGCAGCGCCAAAGCGCGGGCGATGCCAATGCGCTGTCGTTGACCGCCCGAAAACTCGTGAGGATACCGGCTTGCAAAAGACGGGCTCAACTTAACCAATTCAAGCAATTGATCCACCCGTTCGCGAATCTCCTTGGCGCTTGCCGCATTATGAACCATCAGAGGCTCTCCGATGATGTCGCCAACCGTCATGCGAGGATTGAGGCTTGCGTACGGATCTTGAAAAATCATCTGAAATTTACGGCGCATTCGCCGCAGCGACTCGCCTTTAAGTTTCACCAAATCCACATCGTCAAAGATGACGCGCCCTGCAGTAGGCTTGTACAGTTGCAGGATCGTTCGTCCGGTCGTGGATTTCCCGCACCCCGACTCTCCCACCAGCCCCAATGTCTCGCCGCGTTTGATGGAAAAGGTCACTCCATCCACCGCGTGAACGGCGCCAACCTGACGTTTAATCACGCCGCGATAAATCGGAAAATGCTTGACAAGATTTTCGACCCGCAGGATGACTTCGTTGGTATCGGAACTCATGAACGACTTCTCCCAGTTTTGGTATCAACCCAGCAGGCCACACGATGCTCTGGCGCCACGAGTTCAAGCGTGGGGTTTTCCTTCCAGCAGCGTTCGATGGCAAATTTGCAACGCGGGGCAAAGGGGCATGCCTGCGGCACCTGATATAGTATCGGCGGCAAACCTTCGATCGAGTATAAACGGCTTCGTTCCTGTTCATCAACACGCGGAAGACTGCCCAACAATCCAATCGTATAAGGATGGAGAGGATTCGCATAAAGCTCGCGGACAGGCGCCTCCTCAATAATATATCCGCCATACATCACAATGACGCGTTGGGCAAGACCGGCGACAATTCCCAAGTCATGCGTGATCCAAATAATCGCCATTCCCAATTCGTCGCGCAGCCGCTTGACAAGATCTGTAATCTGCGCCTGGATGGTTACATCCAGCGCCGTAGTCGGTTCATCGGCGATCAAAATCTGCGGCGAACAGGAAAGCGCCATGGCAATCATGACGCGCTGACGCATCCCCCCGGAAAATTGATGAGGGTAATCGTTCAAACGCTCTTTAGCATTGGGGATTCCGACCATTCCCAAAAGCTCAGCCGCCCGCTCGCGCGCCTGTTGCTTGGTCATGCCAAGATGTAACATGAGAGGTTCTTCCAACTGCTTGCCAATCGTCAGCACGGGATTGAGCGAGGTCATGGGGTCTTGAAAGACCATGCCGATCTGCGCACCGCGCACATGCCGAATCTCTTCGTTGGACATCTTGAGTAAATCGTGGCCCAAAAATATGGCTTTCCCCGAGACAATCTTACCGGGAGGAGCGGGAATCAAGCGCAGCACAGACAGCATTGTTACACTTTTACCGCATCCACTTTCTCCTACAACCCCCAACGTTTCTCCTTCTTTCAGGCCAAAGGAAACACCATTGACCGCATGAACTGTTCCCTCCGGAGTTTTAAAGGTGGTTTCAAGCCCTTGCACATCAAGCAAAAGATCAGGCATGTGCAGAATCCTTTAGTACTTAAATTTTGATTAACTACTTACGACCATAAGCAGGCAGAAGGATTATATCCCATTTTGCACAAGCGTCAACGAAACATGTGTCATAGAGTAAACGTAGAGAAATAGTATTTAAATCACTACCAATAACACGGCTTTTTAGTGTTTGTGTTTTCATGTTGACATTCTTATTTCCAAAATGTAGAATGTTTGCGGTTCATAAATTTTTGTAAAAAGGAGAGAAGGAGATGTTAAACGATTTTAAAGCTTTT
>JBHORD010000153.1:0-18619 GCA_042408355.1 Anaerolineales bacterium | reverse complement strand
CGACTTCCGCCGCAGAAGTGAATCAAGCGCTGGATAAAGCGCTTTCGGCAAAAGACATCGGCATCGTGCTGATCACGCAGGACGCGGCGAAGTCCATCGGGCCGCGCATGGAACAACTTTCGTTACGAAGCACGGTTCCATTGGTGGTTGAGATTCCAGGTTCGGCGGGCGTTGATCCGAGTCAGCCGTCGCTCAGCGATGTCGTCCTGCGCGCCATCGGCGTCAAGATTTAGGCGAGCGCTTGGATGCAAAACGTTCACGCAAGAAATTGAACCGCAAAGAACATAAAGGAGCGCGAGGTTCTTTGAAGATTTTCCTTTGTGTCGCTTCGTAACCTTTATGGTTAATCTTTTTATTCCGGCTTGTCCGGGTATAGGTAGCCTATGAGAACCGTAGAAGAAAATATCAAGATGCTTTCCCGCTCGATTCTGACGGACGCGCAGGCGGAGGCGGATAAGATTCTGGAAGAGGCCAAAGCCAAAGCCGAGTCCGTCAGGCGGCGCGCCGAGGAACAGGCTAAAGCGGAACGCGCGCGCATCCTCGCAGACGCATCCCGTGAGGCGGAGCGTCTGCGCGGACAGGTCATCGCCACGACTCAGCTCAAAGCGCGCACGCAAATTCTCGAAAACCGCGAAAAAATTCTGAATGATGTTTTCAAAGCCGCTCGCGAACAATTGACGACAATTCAGCAATGGAGCGAATATAAAGAGATCGCGCAGAACCTTCTGCGCGAGGCGCTTGTACAACTCAAAGGCACCGATGTGGTCGTACATGCCGATAAAACAACCATGCAACTGCTGAACGATGAAGTCATCCAAAAAATAGCAAATGAATTCAAGATAAAAATCACTGCCGGCGGACCGCTGGAACGCGGCACAGGCGTGGTGGTGGAAACCGCCGATGGGCATCTTAATTACGACAATACATTGGAAACGCGTCTGAATCGAATGCAGAACTCGGCTCGTTCTGCGGTTTATCATCTCTTGATGGGAGAAACGTTATGAGCCAGCAATTTGGAACTATCACGTGGGTCAACGGGCCGGTTATCCGGGCGCGCGGCTCGCGGAACGTGAGCATGCTCGAGCAGGTGGAGGTTGGCGAAGAACGATTGGTGGGAGAGATTATCGGGTTGAACGGCGACTCGATCACCATTCAAGTTTACGAAGAGACCACGGGAATGCGTCCCGGCGCGCCCGTGTTCGGGACGGGCTTGCCGCTCTCCGTCGAGTTGGGACCCGGTTTGTTGCGAAGCATCTATGACGGCATCCAGCGTCCGCTTCCCATCATCGAACGCGAAAGCGGATCGTTCATCAGCCGCGGCATTCACATGAATCCGCTCGACCGCATCGAGCATTGGAGTTATAACCCGATTCTCAAAGAGGGCGATGCGGTAACAGGCGGGGATATTTTAGGAACCGTTCAGGAAACCGAAAACTTCGAACACCGCATCATGGTTCCGCCGGATGTTTCGGGGACGCTCACGTGGGTTGCGCCCGCAAAGAAATACACAATTGACGAAGTGATTGCCCGCGTCAAAACCGAACGCGGCGAACGCGAACTGACAATGATCCAGCGCTGGCCCGTTCGACGCCTGCGTCCCTACAAAGCGCGGCTCGGACAGAACATCCCACTGCTCACTGGACAGCGCGTGCTCGACATGCTCTTCCCGCTATCCAAAGGCGGGACGGCCGCCATCCCCGGCGCGTTCGGCGCAGGCAAGACCGTCACACAGCACAGCATCGCCAAATGGGCAGACGCCGACATCGTTGTTTACATCGGCTGCGGCGAACGCGGCAACGAGATGACCGAAGTGCTGCAGGAGTTTCCGCATCTGATTGACCCTCGCAACGGACGCCCTTTAATGGAGCGCACCGTGCTGATTGCGAACACATCCAACATGCCGGTGGCGGCCCGCGAAGCCAGCATTTATACGGGCATCACGATCGCGGAATATTTCCGCGACATGGGTTATCACGTTGCATTGATGGCTGATTCCACTTCGCGCTGGGCCGAAGCGCTGCGCGAAGTTTCAGGCCGCCTGGAAGAGATGCCTGCCGAGGAAGGGTATCCGGCTTATCTCGCGGCGCGTTTGGCAGAGTTTTACGAGCGCGCCGGTTATGTGGAAACGCTCAACGGCAAACAAGGTTCGATCAGCGTCATCGGCGCGGTCTCGCCTCCCGGCGGCGATTTTTCCGAACCGGTCACTCAACACACCAAACGCTACATCCGCTGTTTCTGGGCATTGGATAAATCGCTCGCATCCGCGCGGCACTTCCCCTCCATCAACTGGCTGGAAAGTTACAGCGAATACACGGAAGATGTCGCTGGCTGGTGGCGCGAGAAAGTCGGGCAGGATTGGCTCAAGATGCGCAACCAGGCTGTGGAGTTGTTGAGCGAAGAAAGCCGTTTGTCGCAAATCGTAAAGCTGGTCGGCCCCGATGCCTTGCCCGATGAACAGCGTCTGGTTTTGGAAACGTCCAGAATCATCCGCGAAGGCTTCCTCCAGCAAAACGCCATGGACAACATCGACGCGTACTCCGACATCCACAAACAGATCGCGATGATGAATTTGATGCTGCATTTTCATGAACGCGCCGAACGCATCATCAAGCGCGGCGCAAATATTGGCGTCATCCATGCACTGCCCATTGTGAATGTCCTCATCCGCATGAAGGAACAAATTCCGAATAACGAACTGGATAAGTTTAACGACATCCGCAAGATGCTCGACGAGCAGATGGATCAACTGGAGGCGGAATACCGATGAATCAATCAACGAGTCAGTTAACCGATTGGGGCATTCAGGAAGTCAGCGGCGTGGGGCGCGTGGAAGGCCCCATCGTTGTTGTGGAACGCGCCGGAAACGTCGGCTACGATGAAGTGGTCGAAGTGATCGATTCACAGGGACGTACGCGCCGCGGCCGCGTGCTCGAAGTCGGCGAGAAAATGGCGGTCGTCGAAGTTTTCTCCGGCACAAGCGGTCTGACGATTGACGGCACGCACATCCGTTTTATGGGTCAGTCGTTGCATATTCCGGTGGCGGAAGAAATGCTCGGACGCATCTTCGACGGAACCGGCAATCCGATTGACGGCGGACCACAGCCGTTGGCAAGCAAGTTCGCGGATATCAACGGACAACCCATCAACCCAACCGCACGCGTGTATCCGCGCGATTATATTCAAACCGGCATTTCCGCCATTGACGGCATGAACACGCTGGTGATGGGACAGAAACTTCCCCTCTTCTCCGGCGCGGGGCTGCCGCATGATCAACTGGCCGCGCAAATCGTGCGCCAGGCTGCGCTCGGTTCGCCCGCCGGCGAAAGCCCAAAGCAAACGCAACAGTTCGCCATTGTGTTCGCGGCGATGGGCGTCAAACATGATGTGGCGGAATATTTCCGCAACGCCTTTGCAGAAAGCGGTGCGCTGACACGCGTGGCAATGTTCCTCAACCTCGCCGATGATCCGCCCGTCGAACGTCTTGTGACACCGCGCGCCGCGCTGACGCTCGCCGAATACCTCGCCTTTGACCGCGAGATGCATGTGCTGGTCGTCCTCACCGACATGACGAATTATTGCGAAGCCCTGCGGCAGATTTCCAACGTGCGCGGCGAAGTGCCGAGCCGCAAAGGCTACCCCGGTTATCTTTACAGCGATCTCGCCTCGCTTTACGAACGCACCGGACGCGTGAAAACCAGCGAAGGCTCCATCACGCAGATCCCGATTCTCACCATGCCGAGCGACGACATCACGCATCCGGTGCCGGATTTGACCGGCTACATCACCGAAGGTCAGATTGTGCTTGGGCGCAATTTGAATCATCAAAATATTTATCCGCCCATTTCAGTTTTGCCAAGCCTTTCCCGTTTGATGAAAGACGGCATCGGCGCGGGCCTTACGCGCGGCGATCATTCGCATCTTTCAGCGCAACTTTATGCGGCGTACGCGCACATGCAGGATGTCCGCTCTCTGGCATCCGTGATCGGCGAAGAGGAACTCGGCGCGGTGGATCAGCAATTTTTGAAATTCGGACGCGCCTTCGAACGCGAGTTTGTCGGTCAATCCCCGACGGAAAACCGCACCATCGAGCAGACACTTGATCTCGGCTGGAAGCTTCTCTCCATGCTTCCAAAAGAAGAACTGACGCGCGTCACGCCGGACGAAATCAAGCGTTATTACAAAGAGTCGCATGATACGAATTGACATTGCTCCAACCCGCAGCAATCTGATCCGCATCAAGCAGGAACTGCAATTTGCGCGCGAGGGACACGAGATCCTTGACCGCAAGCGTGAAGCCCTGACGGCGGAGTTGATTCAAGTTGCGCACGAAGCAGAGCAGCTCCAGCAAAAAGTCTGGGCACAGCTTGCTTCCGCGTATGCCGCGATGGAAAAAGCTCAATTGCTGATGGGGAGCGAAGGCGTCGAATGGGCCGCACTCGCCGCGAATAAAACCGTTGAAGTCACGACTAAATTCCGCGGCGTGATGGGCGTGACCATTCCCGTCATCGAAGCGCGCGGCGAGCCGTCTGAGATGTCGTACGGCCTCGGCGATGTATCTGCGTCGCTCGATGAAGCAAGGAGTGCATTCCGCGAGGTGCTGCGTCAAATCCCGGAATTGTCGCGGCTGGTTACGGCGGTTTGGAGACTGGCGCGTGAGCTCCGCAAGACCAAACGCCGCGTGAACGCTCTGCAATACATCTTCATTCCCGATTACGAAGAGACCGTGGCGTTCATCAAAAGCGCGCTCGAGGAACGCGAACGCGAAGAGGCTTTCAGACTCAAGAAGCTGAAGAAGAAGGTCACGATATCTTATGAAGCGGAGCCCGGCACAGAAGAGAAACCGTTCCTCGAAGTGACCGGCGACATCACGACCGAGCAGTTTGGCTAACTTATAACATTGCCGAGCATTCAAATCAACGAAATGCTTCTGGACTCCCGGAAAATCCAGAAGCATTTCGTTTTTCGACAGCGGCGCAAATCGCCGTCACAAACAGATCAGCGCCTTTTCATTTTGTTATCTCAACTCCCCCAACAAATGACTTCCCGATCCAAACCAGGCAGACGGGCATCGGTTATTTTTCCTTAACCATCTCAATCAACGCCCTTAGAGCCAGCGTATACGATCTCCAGCCCAGCCCGACAATTTTTCCCGCGCACACTGCCGAGATCATTGACTGGTATCGAAATTCCTCGCGCGCATAAACATTCGACAAATGCACTTCGATCACTGGAATCTGAATCGAACTGATGGCATCGCGCAGCGCCACCGACGTGTGTGTGTATGCGCCAGGATTGAAAACCACGCCGCCTGCCCATAAGCGAGCATCGTGAAGCGCGTCAATCAGAGCGCCTTCATGATTCGATTGCACACATTTAACCTCCGCGCCCAATTCTTCTCCCAGCGCGGTCAATTTCGCGTTGATCTGCTCCATCGTCATCGAACCGTAAACTTCCGGCTCGCGCGCGCCAAGCAAATTTAAATTCGGACCGTGCAAAACAAGTATTTTCATTTTTCCTCCAATACTGCTTCCAAATCCGTCACATCCACCAATTCGACTTTTCCAATTTCAACTGGCAGCGCAAAACGAATCGCCTTTGAACTTTTCTTTTTGTCCACACGCATTACGCGGACGATTTCTTCGCGCGGCAAATCTTTTGGAATTTGGACGGGCAAGCCCAACGCCGAAAGCGCCTCAGCCACCGCCTCAGACAACCCGTGAGCGGCCACCGTTAAACGTTCCGCGAACTTCGCCTCAACCGCCATCCCAATCGCCACGGCCTCGCCGTGCCGCAAACGAAACCCGCTGACGAGTTCCACCGCGTGCCCGACGGTGTGGCCCAAATTCAGCGCGGCGCGAAATCCTTTTTCATACGGATCGTCCTCGATGATTTTAATCTTCACCGCCATCGCGCGCTTGACAATTTCTTCCAGATTATTCTTTATCCAATCCAAACCATTTCCACACATGGAAAATAATTCGGGGTCAGAAATGATCCCATGCTTCACCACCTCCGCCATTCCCGAAATGAGCTCGGCTTCAGGCAAAGTCTTCAGGAATTCCACGTCAGACAAAACCAGTTTGGGCGGATAAAACGAGCCGATCAGATTTTTCCCTTCGGGCAAATCAAATCCCGTTTTGCCGCCCAACGAGGAATCGACCATCGCCAATAAAGTTGTCGGCACGCAGATCCAATCAATGCCGCGCATGAAAGTTGACGCGGCGAACCCTGCCATGTCGCCAACCACGCCGCCGCCCAGCGCCACGACCGTGCTTTTGCGGTCAAGCCCGTTTTCGAGAAATGACTTCCACAAAAAAGAAATCGTTTCGAGATTTTTATACTCTTCGCCAGCAGGCAGGACGATGTATTTTGATTCAAAGCCAGATGCCCGCAACATTGATTTTATTTTTTCAAGATGGAATCCCGCCACATTTTCATCCGTCACAATAATTGGATTCTGCATCGGAAATTTTTTCAAACCCGAAACATCGCCAACGATCACATCGCACTCCCCGCTCGCAGACAGGCGATAGCGGCCTAAAATAATTTGCAATTCCCGCACGTTTTGCTCGACAGATTTCCCGTCTACATGAATTTTCAAAGGGAACGATGCGTAATGCTCTTTGCGTTTCTCAAGCAGCGACATGAGCTTTGAAGTCAAATTTCCTGCCAGCAATGGACGCTGTTCATGTCCCTTTCGCAAACGTTCAAGCAAAGTTGGCAACTCGGCCATCAGCAGAACGACTTTACCCTGGCTTTCCACAAACGCGCGAGTTTCTTCGCGCAGCAGCGCGCCGCCGCCCAGCGCTACAACGCTTTCTTCGTTGCTGGCAACATTTTGCAACGCAGCCGATTCCAAATCTCGAAATGCAGACTCGCCCTGCTCGTGCATAATTTGCGAAATCGTTCCGCCGACAGATTTTTCTATTTCATAATCCAGGTCAACAAAAGGCAAGCGTAAATTATCGGCCAGCGCTTTGCCAACAGACGATTTTCCCGAACCCGGCGGTCCATAAAGAAAAATGTGCGTCATCTATTTATTTCCAAAACACATGCGTCGTGTTGTCCATCTGCAAATCTTCAAGCGACGCTTTTCGCAAAGCATCAAAGCGCGGCAGCATTTCATTCATCGAATCGCCGCCAATTTTTTCGATCAACGCCTCTGCCAACACAAATGCGACCATCGCTTCCAAAATCGGCACGGCGCGCGGCACGGGGCAAAAATCGGAACGTTCATATTTCGTCGGAGATTCCTGTCCGCTGGCAAAATCAACCGTTGGCTGCGGCGTCAATGTTGTTGCAATCGGTTTCATCGCCGCGCGAATCACAATCGGCTGACCGTTTGAAATTCCGCCCTCGATTCCGCCCGCTCGATTTGTTGAACGTTGAATGTTTGAACGCTCCAGCGTTATCGCATCATGCGCTTGCGTGCCGGGAAGTTTTGCATTCGCAAACGCATCGCCGATCTCAACCCCTTTAATTGCCTGCACGCTCATCACCGCCGCCGCAAGTTTCGCTTCGAGCCGCCGATCCCATTGCGAAAACGAGCCGAGTCCAATCGGCACATTCAACGCGGCGATTTCCAACACGCCGCCCAACGTATCTCTGGCATGGATGATCTCTTCGATGCGTGCGCGCATCTTTTCAGCGGCCACCGGATCGGGGCAGCGCACGTCGTTCTCCTCCGCCGCGTCAAACCAGACCTGATATCGGCTTCCGTTTAATTCGGCTTCCACTTCGCCGATAGATTTTACGTATCCGCCCACGATGATTCCAAACTGCGACAGAAAATGTTTGCAGATTGCGCCCATTGCAACACGCATTGTCGTTTCGCGCGCCGAGGCTCGTTCCAGCGCGGGGCGCAAATCATGATAACCATATTTGACCGCGCCGGTTAAATCCGCATGTCCCGGACGCGGAACGGTCATCGGCTCGATGGCTTTGCCCTTCCATTTGATATGATCGGCATTCTCAACGAGCAAAGCAATCGGCGCCCCGGTGGTTTGACCGTCCATGACGCCGCCCAAAATTTGCACAGCGTCTTTTTCGATCTTCATCCGTCCGCCGGAGCCAAAGCCTTTTTGACGGCGAGCCAGCTCAAAGTCAATGATGGATGCGTTGAGTTCCAATCCGGCGGGCATGCCTTCGAGAATGGCAGTCAACGATGGGCCGTGAGATTCGCCAGCAGTTAAAAATCGAAGCATGAGGTCTCCAAAAAGATGGTTGATGGTTGATGGTTAATGGTTGATGGTTAATGGTTGATGGTTAATGGTTAATGGATTCGAGCAAGATGTCGCGTGCCGGGCTGCATCCTGTCCAAATCTCAAAGGCGAGGGCGGCTTGTTCGATTAACATGCCAAGACCCGTTATCGAATTCAGTCCTTGTGTGCGCGCCTCTCTGACGAATTTCGTCTCGCGGGGGTTGTAAACCAAATCATAAACAAAAAGATCGGGAGGCAATTTTATTTTGTCCGGCAGGGGAGATTGATTGACGTTGGGGAGCATGCCGATGGGAGTGGCGTTGACGATCAGTTGAGCGTTTGAGAGTTGGAAAGTTTGAAGGTTAAGCGATTCGTAATTCGCAATTTGTAATTGGCGATCAAGAAAAGACTGCGCGAGTTGTTGCGCCTGTTCAACGCGGCGCGCGGCGACGGTAACGTTCCATCCATCGTTGATCAAAGCGTAAACGACCGCTCGCGCCGAACCGCCAGCGCCCAAAACCAACGCCGATTTATCAACTCCCAATTTCCGATTCCCAATGAACCTTTTTAGGTCAGAAAGAAATCCAGCCGCATCGGTGTTATCGCCGATGAGTTTTTCGCCGCGCAGATAAATCGTATTGACCGCGCCGATGGCTCCCGCGGCGGGCGCGAGTTCATCCAGAAATTGAATGACGTTTTGTTTATGTGGAATGGTGACATTGAGTCCGTGAATTTGCCGGGTGCGAACTTTATCAAGCAAATCTTTCAAACCGTGTTGATCGTCGGGATGAACCGGAAATAAAGCATATTCGCCTTTCAAGCCGCATGAAGCCAAAGCCGCGCCATGAATTTTTGGCGAAAGCGAATGCCCAAGCGGGTAACCTATTAAACCGAGTTTGAAGGTTGGAAGGTTGAAGGTTTGAAGGTTGGAAGGTTGAAGGTTGGAAGGTTGAAGGTTGTTCATCGCAAAGATTCCAGAACTTCAAAATAATTCGGAAACGTTTTTGAGACGCAAGATGGATTTTCGATGGTCAGGCCATCAACCCGCAGACCAATTAAAGAAAATGCCATCGCCATGCGGTGATCGTTGTAGGTTTGGATGTTGGCAGGTTTGAAGGTTTGGCAAGGGTAAACCGTCATGCCATCCTCGTGTTCATCAACTGTTACGCCGAGGCGGGCAAGTTCGATACAGGTTGCGTGAATACGATCGGTTTCTTTGAGGCGCGCCGAGGCTATTCCGCGGATTCTCGTCGGTGAAGATGCGAAGGGGGCGATCGCGGCGAGGGTTTGTGCTGTATCTGGAATATCGCGCATGTCCACATCAACGCCCGATAATTTTTCTGCGCTTGTCACTTCGATAAAATTCTCCCCCTCCAGAATTCGACATCCCATTTTTCGCAGCACATCCAAAAATGCGATATCGCCTTGAATGGATTTGCGCGAGATGTTTTCCACGCGAACCGTTCCGCCGCAGATTGCGGGCGCAGCGAAAAAGTACGAGGCGGCGGAGGCATCCGATTCGATTTGGTAAGCGGCAGGCGGCGAGTAGGAAGCGGAAGGAATAATAAATTGAGAATAATCACGCCGTTCGATTTCGACGCCAAAGTCTTGCATGACCGCAACGGTCATATCCACATACGGTTTGGAGTTCAATTCGGCGGCGACTTCAATTTCAATTGGAGATTTTGCGTACGGCGCAACCATGAGCAGAGCAGATAAAAATTGGCTCGAAATGTTTCCGGCGATTTTTGTTTTGCCGCCGGGCAGACCGTTGGCAATTATTTTTACAGGCGGACAATTGTTATTTTTGGTTTCAAGATTTGCGCCTAATTGCGTGAGCGCATCAACCAAGTCGCCAATGGGCCTTTCTCTCATGCGCGCATCGCCGTCCAAAATATATTCGCCCTTGCCAAGCGCCAGAAACGCAGACAAAAATCTTGCCGCTGTGCCAGCGTTGCCGACGAAAAGTTGGGCTTTGTTGGCCGGGATTTTTCCGCCCAGGCCAGCGACCATCATCTCATGATTCGCTTCGTCGAGTTGAATGTCAAAACCCAGCGCCTGCAAAGCTCTGGCAAAGTAAAGCGAGTCGTTAGAAAACAAAGCGTTTACGAGCCGCGTCTGTCCGTTGGCAAGCGCCGCGACCAACAAAGCGCGGTTGGTCAGCGACTTGGAGCCCGGCATGCGGACAGCGGCGTTGAGAGTGTGGGCGATTGGGGTTATTTGAAGAAAAGGCGGAAGGTTTGGCATAAAGTAGCGGGCGGTGAGTGGAAAATAATCAACAACCAGCGGTCAGTTCGCGGCGAGAAATTGATATTTTTTCTGCGCTTCGTTCAACAGATTTTCAAGTTTCACGCAATCATTTGAGCATAGCGCAAATTCAATTTCAGCGAGGCGGCTTTGAAATTCATGCAAAGCGTTCAAAACATTTTCGCGATTTGACTGCAAAACGCCCAACATCATGGAAGACGGCGTCTCAGCCAAACGGCCTGCGGATTTGAAGCCGGGGCCAACAAATGAAGCAACGTCTTTCGGCGCTGAAAGCGCCAGCGCAGATGAAAGTAAAAATGGAAAATGGCTTGTGGCCGCAAGGATGCGATCATGTTCAGCCGCATCGAGAATCATTGCCTTTGCGCCAATCACTTCGATGATTTGATGCGCGGCAGATAACGCGCGCTGTGTGGTTCGTTCCAGCGGCGTCAGGATGAACGGCGCATTTTGATACAAATCCGCAGCGGCATTTTCCAAGCCAAGTTTCTCTTTTCCGCAGATGGGATGTCCGCCGATCGGGTCAAAATTTTCAGGCAGACCGCGCATGGCTTCGACGATTTCTTGTTTGGTCGAGCCAAGGTCCATGACGATGCAAGGATGCGCGGCAAGCGATGGCAATTGCCGAAGGAGATTCAAAATCACCGGCACAGGTGTTGCAAGGATGAGCAGGTTGATGCCGCCGAGAAATTTAACGAGATCGCTTTCAGCGTGATCAATGATTCTTTCGGAAAGAGCCAGTTCGAGCGCGGTAAGATGCGAGTCGAATCCGATGAGACGCGCACAATGTCCCTTGAGACTCATGGCCAGCGATCCGCCCATCAATCCCAATCCCAAAATTCCAACGGTTGAATCTTTCAGCAAAAAACCGTCCTCCATGTTTACCATCCCACCGTCACAGATTTTTTGACCGGCGCGATGCGGCGTCCCATCGCTTCTGCAATGGCTTTGACCTGGCGAACCATCTCGGAAAATTTTTCCGGCTTGAGAGATTGCTTGCCATCGGAGACGGCGTGCGCGGGGTCGGGATGAACTTCAACAATCAGGCCATCTGCACCGGCAGCGATGGCCGCGCGCGCAACCGCCGCGACGTAATCGGAATGACCTGTGGCATGCGACGGATCAAGAACCACAGGAAGGTGTGTGAGATTTTTCAAAACGGGAATGGCATTGATGTCCGTCGTGTTGCGCGTGGCCGTTTCAAAAGTGCGGATGCCGCGCTCGCATAAAATGACCTGCTTGTTGCCGCCCGCCAAAATATATTCAGCGGACATCAACAGCTCTTCAATGGTGGCGGAAAGTCCGCGTTTGAGCAAAACGGTTTTGCGCGTTTCGCCCAGTGCACGAAGCAAATTAAAGTTTTGCATATTGCGCGCGCCGACTTGAAACACATCGATATATTTCAACATCAATTCAAGCTGGGTTTGCGACATGATCTCAACCACAAGCGGCATGCCCGTTTCTTCGCGCGCTTCCGCAAGATATTCGAGACCCTCTTCGCCAAGACCCTGAAACGAATACGGCGATGTGCGCGGTTTGAAGACTCCGCCGCGTAAAGCGTTCGCGCCCGCTTCGCGGACAGCGTGAGCGGTTTCCAAAATCTGCGAGCGACTCTCCACTGAACACGGTCCTGCGATAATGGCGATCTCTTCACCGCCAACGGCGAAGCCGTCGATGGGAAAGACAGAATTTTCAGGATGGAATTGCCGCGAAGCCAGCTTATAGGGCTGCGTAATCCGTTGAACAACATCCACGCCGTCCAGCCCTTCAAATCGTTCAGTTGGAATATTGTGCGTCTCGCCGATGGCGCCGATAATCGTCGCTTCCACGCCCTGCGAAAGATGGACGCTCAGCCCCTCGGCTTTGACGTGTTCGATAACGTGCTCCACTTGTTGCGGTGTGGCGTTGGCTTTCATTATGATCATCATTGTGATTTCTCCTACTCGGTTACGGGTTTATAGGTTTACAGGTTGGAAGGTTGGAGGTTGGAAGGTTGGAGGTTGGAAGGTTGCTCTTCGACCTCGCTCAGGGCAAGCTTTCAACGCTCACGGCGCGGCAACCCAGTCGGGCCTTAGTTTGACCGCCTCCTGCAAATAAACATGTTTGATTTCGCTTTGGGATTTATCTGTGTTCCAATGAATCAGCACACGGATACACAATGGCAAACTCCCTTCGACGGGAATTTCCCGCGCACACAGCATCGGGACTTGCGTCCAGCCAATTTGACGCGCGGCCAAGGCGGGATACGCCGAGACGATATCGTCGGTGACGGTGAAAATCGCCGAAGCGATATCATCCGTCTGCAAATCGGAATTGGCATGCAGGATTGCGCCCAGCAATTCTTTTGTTGCAGAAAGGACATTGTCTGTGGAATCAAACTCAATTGTGGTCGCGCCGCGTACGCCGCGAGTGGTCATTGGTTTCTCCTTAAGGTAAACAAAAAGAGCGGGACCGTCTGGTCTCGCTCTTTGAAGGCAGGAATATCACTCTGTCTGCTTAAGCGTCACCAACGGCAGCCGAATTCCGGAAGCCGTAAAAGTAATAGGCAAAATAAAAGCGGACAGTCGTGAACATCTTGGGCGCTATTCTATGCAACCGACGCATCTACGTCAAGAGGCAATTTTAGAGACTGATCGGCATCCACGTAATCGCACCAGCTTTCGTACTTTGCCGCTTTGCCGCGAATGGCATCATGATACACCTTCTGGATGGCGCGCGTCACCGCGCCGGTCCTGCCGTCGCCGATTTTGCGAAAGTCAATTTCGCTCAGGCCGATGCACTCGGCGGCGGTTCCGCACACAAAAACTTCATCGGCGACATAAAGCTGATCGCGCGAAACGGGCTGTTCGGAAAATTCGTAGCCCAAATCTTTTGCAATGACAAAAATCGAATCGCGCGTGATGCCTTCCAGCACGGGCGCCGTGGAGGGTGTGATCAACTTGCCATTCCGCACGAGGAAAAGATTCTCGCCCGTGCATTCGGCCACGTAGCCTTGCGGATCAAGCATGATGGCTTCGTCAAAGCCGAGCCTTTGCGATTCAGTCTTGGCGAGAAAACTGTTGGCATAATTTCCGGAGATCTTCGCCTTGGTCATCATCACGTTTGGATGATGACGCGTGAACGATGAAACGTTGGCGCGGACGCCCTTTGCCAGCGCTTCATCGCCGAGATAGTTATTCCATTCCCATGCGGCGATGGCGAGCGATGGTCTTCCATTGTCCACATTCAAATTCCAGCCGCCGGCATCCAGATAAAGAAGCGGACGAATATAGCAATCCTTGAAATCGTTGGCTTTCACAACCTGTTTGACTGCGCCGCAAATTTGATCCACCGTCCACGGAAATTCGCGGAAGCCGAACACGCGCGCCGAATCGAATAAACGCTCGATGTGCTCGCGCAGACGGAAAACCGCCGGTCCCTTCGCGGTGTTGTAGGCGCGGATGCCTTCGAACACCGCCGCGCCATAATGCAAAGCGGGCGTCAAAAAATGAAGCGTCGCTTTTTCGAACGGCACGAGTTCGCCGTTCATCCAGATGAATTTCGATTCCATTGCCATGGTATTTTCTCCTTATCGTTATAAACGTTTTATGATTTCATCCGTCATTTGACGTGTACTTAACGTGCCGCCAATGTCCGCCGTTCTGCAGCCATCGCTAATTACTTCATCCACTGCTTTTTCGATAACCGCTGCTTCACTCTCCAACTTCAATGAATGACGCAGCATCATCGCCGAAGATAAAATTGTGCCAACAGGATTGGCGATTCCCTTACCCGCAATATCCGGCGCGGATCCGTGAATCGGTTCATACAGACCGGGACCGGACTCCGCCAAACTGGCCGACGGCAGCATCCCCATCGATCCCGCCAACACGGACGCTTCGTCGGTGAGGATGTCGCCGAACATGTTCTCGGTGACAATCACGTCAAACGCCGCGGGAGACGCAATCAATTTCATGGAGGCGGTATCCACCAACACATGCTGAAGCTCGACATCCGAATTCTCCCTTCCAATTTCCGCCGCGATCTGCCGCCACAATCGCGACGATTCCAAAACGTTGGCTTTATCAACAGACGTGACTTTTTTCCTGCGGCCTTTCGCCAACTTGAAAGCCAATTCCATCACGCGCTTAATTTCATAATCATAGTATTCGAGCGTGTCCACTGCGCGCTCGCGCCCGTCTTTGACATCGCGTCCCTTCGGCCAGCCAAAATACAGGCCGCCGGTCAACTCGCGCACGACGATGATGTCAACGCCCTTCAGTTTTTCCGGCTTGAGCGGCGACGAATCAATCAGCGCCGGATGCACTTTCACCGGACGAAGATTCGCAAACACGCCCAGGCCTTTTCGCAGCGCGAGCAATCCGCGCTCGGGGCGATCCTTCGCAGACGGGTCATCCCATTTCGGGCCGCCGACCGCGCCCAGCAAAACCGCGTCCGCAGATTTGCAATCAGCGAGGGTTTCATCGGTAAGCGACGAACCAAATTTATCAATCGAGCAGCCGCCCATCAAGCGCTCAGTGAATTTAAACGTGTGTTTATATTTGCCGGCGATCACATCCAGCAGGCGTACAGCCTCGGCAACCACTTCCGGCCCAATGCCATCGCCGGGGAGTAAGGTGATTTTGAAATTCATATAAATCCTTTTTCGCGCTGAGCGCAGAGAATGTGCTCTTCAATCTCGCAGTCGAAGCATTATCAAAACTGTCCTTCGGCTTTGCTGCGCTTCGCTTCAGTGCGCCACCGTCAAACCATACTCCACCGAATCCGCCAGCGCGCGCCACGAAGCTTCGATGATGTTCGTGCTCGCGCCGACGGTGCTCCAGCGTGTGGTTTCATTTTGCGTATCAATCAGCACACGCGTGACCGCCTCCGTGCCGCGATCCGAATCCAAAATACGAACCTTGTAATCGGACAAATGAAATTTTTCAATTTGTGGATAATAACTCATCAGAGCTTTGCGCAGGGCAATATCCAGCGCATTGACGGGGCCGTTGCCTTCCGCGGCAGTGTGCAACACTTCGCCATTCACGCGCACTTTCACTGCGGCTTCGGCAAACATGCCGCGCCCCTGACGATGCTCGACGTTCACGAAAAAATCAACCAACTCGAACGGCGGCTTGTAACCGTATTCCTGCCGCTTCAACATCATCGTCACGGACGCCTCCGCCGCCTCAAAAGAAAAGCCGCGCGATTCCAATTCCTTGATTTCATTGAGAACCGGAACGACCTCTTCGCCTTCCACTTCCACGCCGTTCTCTTCTGCCTTGCTCAGAAGATTTCCGCGGCCGGATAAATCTGAAACCACGACGCGCATTCGGTTGCCGACCAATTCAGGATCAATATGTTGATAGGATTTTGCGTTTCGTCTCATCGCGGCGACGTGCACGCCGCCCTTGTGTGCAAACGCAGATGTTCCGACGAATGGCAGGTGTTCGTCGGGCGTGATGTTGGCAACTTCGGCGACAAAATGCGAAAGTTCATAAAGACAATTGATCTTCCCCGCCGGCAGACACTGATACCCCATCTTGAGTTCAAGGTCGGCCATGATGGAAATTAAATTGGCGTTGCCGCAGCGTTCGCCCACTCCGTTGATCGTTCCCTGCACCTGGATTGCGCCCTCGCGGACGGCGGTCAGCGAATTGATCACGGCGCACTCCGAGTCGTTGTGAGTGTGGATTCCGAATGGATGAGCGAGAGCCGGTTTGAGTTCCGAGATGATGCGTTGCAAATCCCACGGCAGAGTCCCGCCGTTGGTATCGCACAAAACGACCGTCTCGGCTCCGCCGCGAATTGCGGCTTTCAATGTTTCGAGGGCGTAGGATGAATCCGCTTTGTAGCCGTCGAAGAAGTGTTCGGCATCGTAAATCACGCGCCTGCCGTTGGCTTTGAGATACGCAACGGACTGCTCGATGATTCGCAGGTTATCTTCGAGCGTGGTTTGCAAAACATCAGTAACGTGAAGCGTCCAGCTTTTTCCAAAGATGGTACAGACCTGCGTATGCGAATTGAGCAGGGCTTTGAGGTTGGCGTCGTCTTCAGGCCCGCCTTTGACGCGGCAGGTGGAACCAAACGCCGCGATGAGCGCATTCTTCCATTGCATATCGCGGGCGCGTTCGAAGAATTCGACATCTTTTGGATTCGATCCGGGCCAGCCGCCTTCGATGAACGCCACGCCGAGATCATCGAGCCGCTGTGCAATGCGGACCTTATCGTTCGCGGAAAGCGTAAAGCCTTCAGACTGTGTGCCATCACGGAGGGTTGTGTCGTAGATTTGTATTTTTGTCATAACAATCCCTGGCAAATTGGGAGCGGGGAGGTTGGGGGGCGCTCTGCCGCTTACCGATTCTCAAACTCCGCAATCTCCTTTTCAAAACCCATGATGTAACCAAGCTCATCCACGCCGTTCAGCAAACAGGTTTTGTTGAACGGATCAATGGGAAACTTCACCGAGCCGTTTGGGAATGAAAGCGTTTGCGAAGCGAGGTCAAGGGTGAATTCCGCATTGGGACTTTCTTCGACCAAATCAAAAAGCATTTTGTGAGTCGCCGCGTCGACAAGGACGGGAAGCAAACCGTTTTTGAGCGCGTTGTTGCGGAAGATGTCGGCGAAGGATGTGCTGATCACGGCGCGGAATCCGTAAGCGGTCAGCGCCCAGGGCGCGTGCTCGCGGCTCGACCCGCATCCGAAGTTGCCGCCCGCCAATAAAATTTGCGCGCCCTGCGATTCTTTTTGATTCAAAACAAATTCCGGTTTCGGCGAACCATCAGGGTTGTAACGCCAGTCTGCAAAGAGATGATCGCCCATGCCCTTTTTGTCGGTGGCTTTGAGAAAGCGCGCCGGGATGATTTGATCCGTGTCAATATCGTTGACCGGCATCGCAACGACGCGGGAAGTAAGCATTGTGAATTGAGCCATAGTATCCGTTTCGGGTTTAATGTTTAAGGTTGAAAACGATATTCGACGATTCGATATTGGATGTTCGATTATCGAGTATCGAGCAGCGGGCGCGGATCAGAAACTGCGCCGGCCAACGCACTTGCTGCTGCCGTAAGCGGACTCGCCAAAAAGGTTCGGCCGCCTTTGCCCTGACGACCTTCGAAATTTCGGTTGCTGGTTGAGACCGCGTATTGTCCGGGCTTCAATTCATCGCCGTTCATGGCAATGCACATCGAACAGCCCGCTTCGCGCCATTCGGCTCCGGCTTCCTTGAAAACTTTATCCAGGCCCTCGCTTTCCGCCTGCTTTTTAACATCCTGCGATCCCGGCACGACCATCACGCGGACTCCGTCCGCCACTTTGCGGCCCTTCAACAAAGACGCCGCGAGGCGCAAATCGGAAATGCGCGAGTTGGTGCAGCTGCCGATAAAGACCACATCCACTTTGTGACCGAGAAGCGGCTGACCCGGTGTGAGTCCCATGTAAGCCAGCGCTTTTTCCAGCGCGGCTTTTTGCGAGGCGTCGCTGAATGAGTCGGGCGCCGGAACGCGGTCTGTGATCTTCATGCCCATGCCGGGATTCGTGCCGTAGGTAATCATCGGTTCGAGGGCAGACGCGTCGAGCGTGACAGACTTGTCGTACACTGCGCCTTCATCGCCCGGTAAAGATTTCCAGCGCGCAACGGCTTTGTCCCAATCTGCGCCTTTGGGCGCGAACTCGCGTCCATGCAAATATTCAAACGTGACATCATCCGGCGCGATCATGCCTGCGCGTGCGCCGCCCTCAATGGACATGTTGCAGATCGTCATGCGCTGTTCCATTGTCAAATTGCGAATGGCGGAGCCGGTATATTCGAAGACATGCCCCGTTCCCCCGCCGACGCCGATCTTTGCGATCAAAGCAAGGATGATGTCTTTGGCAGAAACGCCTTTTGGCAATGCGCCGTCCACGCGCACTTCGCAGGTCTTCGGTTTTTTCTGCAAGAGACATTGCGTGGCAAGCACATGTTCCACTTCAGATGTGCCGATGCCAAACGCCAGCGCGCCGAACGCGCCGTGCGTGGCGGTGTGGCTGTCGCCGCAGACGATGGTCATGCCGGGCTGGGTGCGCCCCAGTTCCGGGCCGATGACGTGCACAATGCCGCGGTGCGGACTGTTCATGCCATGCAGTGTGATTCCGAATTCGGCGGCGTTGATTTCCATTTGCTTGATCTGCGC